>JAVEEN010000135.1 GCA_030840445.1 Pseudonocardiales bacterium | reverse complement strand
CACCACCGTGGGCAAGCCGAGCCTCAGCCTGTCAGCACACGGCACCGGCCGTGACGTCTTCATCGGCGTCGGCCCCGCGGCGGCCGTCGACAGCTACCTGGCGGGCGCCCCGGTCGACAGGGTCACCGACCTCGAGGTCGACCCGTTCCGGCTCACGACCGATCGGCAGAACGGAACAACGCAACCCCAAGCGCCAGCGACCCAGAAGTTCTGGACAGCGCAGGCGAGCGGGCCGGACCCCAAGATCACCTGGAAGATCAACGACGGCAGCTATCGCCTGGTCGTGATGAACTCCGACGCCTCGCCTGACGTCGCGATCAACGGACGATTCGCGCTGACCGTCCCACACCTGTTCGCCATCGGGACCGGAATCCTGATCGCCGGGATCATCGCCGCGCTCATCGGCCTCCTCCTGCTCGTGCTGGGCATCCGGACATCCGCCGGTCCACCGTCAGGCGATCCCGCAAACAGAACCACCGCCCCAGCAACCCGATAGCCCCCTGCATGGATCAGGGTGCCTGATCTCTTGGGATCATGCTGTCGCCGTTCTCCACCTCTCGTTCAAGAATCCTGGACGTGCACCCGAGCGAGATCAAGATCGTCGAGTTGAGGGACGGCGAGGCCGAAACGGCGACGATGCCGCCGAACGCGGTCCATGGCTTGCTGCGTTCGCACCGAGGCTCAAGCCGCTACGGCGCTGAATCGCGGCCCCTCAAACACACGACGGCAACCTACCGAACCAGTGCTCCACCTCGGAGCAGTGCACACCAGATCCGAGAACGCGGCCAAGAGTCCGTGCGAGTGCCGTTGCGCACGCGCATGACGAGAACTGCATCCGCGGCACGGCGCCGAGGCGTCGCGGCCCGTCCTTGCCACCAGCGCCTTCTGGGTGGCCGACCACGGCGACGGGCTGAACCTCTACATCATCGGGTTCGCGACTGCCGTGGCCTGGGCCGAGCGGCGATACGGCACGCCCCGGCTGGTAGCGATCGCCGCATCAGGCCACGTACTCGGTTCGCTGCTCACCGAGGCAATTCTGCGCCATGCCATCAACCACGGCGAGGCTCCCCGGAAGCTGGAATACGCCACGAACGTCGGTGTGGGTTTCATGCTCGTGGCGGGAATGGCCGGCGCCGTGCTCGCCATGCGCGGCCGAGCTCGCATCGCTGCTGCGGCAATCCTTTTGGGCATCCTGCTGACACCCATGATCACGAGCCATACCATCTGGGACTTCGGCCATATCCTCGCCGCGACCTGCGGGTTGATCGTTGCGGCCCTGTGTCGCCTGACCGGACCGCTGCGCACACCCGGACCCCTGACGCCGCCCGTTGCTTCAGCCCAGAACCTGCCAGCGCTGCAGCCACGGTAGCTCGCGGATCCGCGACGGCGACATCGACGCGATCAATGACCACGGGGCATCGGACAGCACCGGAACCTCGACACACGACCAAGGCTCTCAAAATCAACCACGATCATTGTCAGACACGCTCTAGTCGTGCTCAAGGTGACAATGGAGCGGGCGAGCATAAACCGACAACCTGCGGAGTAGGCCTAGTAGCGGCCGGGGTGGGCGGGACGAGTTCTCGTTCCCGGCGTAGGCGCGTCGTCTTGGCTGTCGCGGACATGTGTTGGCGTCTGTCCTTGATCGACAGTCAGGCGCGGGCGGTGTCCCGGATAAGGGCTGCCACCCGCGCGACCGCCGCCAACGGGTTGCGCCGGCTGGCTGCGAGCACCAGGTCCGTCCGGATGTCGGAGTCGGTAATGGGTAGGTAGCGCACGCCGGCTAGCGCAAGCGTCCGGACCGGCTCCGGTACGACGGCCACTCCGAGCCCCGCGGCGACGAACGTCACTAGCGTGGACGTCTCCCGCACCTCAATGGTGGCGGCCGGACGAAAGCCCGCCTGTCGGCACGCCTCAAGCATCGTGTCGTACATCGCAGAGGCCGGGTGTCGGGGATAGCTGATGAAGGTCTGCTCGCTCAGCTGGGAAAGGCGGATGGTCTTTCGTCCGGCCCAGTCCGAGTCCGACGGCACGGCCGCGACGAGCTGTTCGCTGCGCAGCAGCTGGGTGTCCAGGTCCACGTGCGTGGGCGGGTTGCGCAGGATCGCCAGGTCCAGGTCACCGGCGAGCAGCCGGTCCAGCAACGACGGACTGAGCTGTTCGCCGTGCACCTGTAGTTCGATGTCGGGCAGTTCGGACCGGATCCGGCGAGTGACGCGAGGCAGCAGTTCGTACGTCGCGGTGCCGACAAAGCCGACCGAGACTTGTCCGCTGTGACCCTCGGACAGCATCCACGCGGCCGCCTCGGCTCGGTGCACCTCGGCGACGATCGCGTGCGCGCGGCCGAGGAGTTGCGCGCCGGTCGCGGTCAACGTGACCCGCCGGGTCGAGCGCTCGAACAGTCGCACCTTGAGATCCCGTTCGAGGCTGATGATTCGCTGCGAGACCGCGGGTTGGGTCAGGTGCAGGCGTTCGGCGGCAAGGCCGAAGCTGCCCAGCCCGGCCACTTCGACAAAGGCCTCCAGGTCCTGCAGTTTCACGAACTGATCCTCCACTTCATGAACGAAGCTTATCAATTTCACCGAATCTCCTATTGGACGTGATGAATCTGTCTCCGTACCGTCGGTCGCGTGCCTTCCGCTTACATCTACGCCTCGGCGCGCACGCCGTTCGGACGGTTCGGCGGTGCCCTGGCAGGCATCCGCCCCGACGACCTCGCGGCCACGGCGCTAACCGGGGTGCTGGCCAAGGTTCCCGGTCTCGACCCGGTCTCGATCGACGACGTGATCTGGGGCAACGCGAACGGGGCCGGTGAGGACAACCGCAACGTGGGCCGGATGGCGGTCCTCCTGGCGGGACTTCCGGTGTCGGTAACCGCGACGACGGTGAATCGGCTCTGTGGATCGTCCCTGGACGCGGCTATCCACGCCTCGCGCGCGATCGATGCCGGCGATGCAGACGTCGTGGTGATCGGCGGCGTGGAGTCGATGACACGTGCGCCTTGGGTCCTGCCCAAACCTCCCCGCGGGTTTCCCGCTGCCGACGTCACTGCGGTCTCCACCACGCTGGGCTGGCGGCTCGTCAACGCCAGCATGCCCAAGGAATGGACCATCTCCCTCGGCGAGTCCAACGAGCAGATCGCCGAGGAATATGCCATAGGGCGGGAACGCCAGGACGAGTTCGCGGCCCGCTCACACCAGCTGTCCGACCAGGCCTGGGCCGAAGGCTTCTACGACGACCTGGTGGTGGCCGTGCCGGGCGTGGACCTCGCTCGCGACGAGACCATCCGGCCCGGAACCAGCGCGGAGACGCTGGCACCCCTCAGGCCGAGTTTCCGTCCGACCGGCACCATCACCGCCGGCAATGCCTCGCCGCTCAACGACGGTGCCGCTGCGGTCGTCATCGGCTCGGGCCACGCCGGGTTGGGCACCGCGCCGATGGCCCGGATCGCCGGACGGGGCACGCACGGGGTGCTGCCGCAACGCTTCGGGATCGCCCCGATCGAGGCGGCGAACAAGGCCCTCGCCCAGGCCGGGATTGGTTGGTTGGATGTGTCGGCCGTCGAACTCAACGAGGCGTTCGCGGTGCAGTGCATCGCCAGCATCGATGCCTGGCTCGGGCAGGGCCTCGCCGACCCGGACCTCGTCAACGCCAAGGGCGGCGCCATCGCGATCGGCCATCCGCTCGGCGCCTCGGGAGCGCGGCTGCTGG
>JAVEEN010000086.1 GCA_030840445.1 Pseudonocardiales bacterium | reverse complement strand
GTTCGAGGGACACGAAATCGACACCCTGCGGGCGATGGTGAACGTCGGGCTGGGAGTTTCGATCATTCCCCCGCCGGGCGCGGCTGCAGGCAACTCGCAGGCCGCCCGTCCCGTAACCTATCTCCGGCTAACCGATGTTCCAGGACGCCGAGACATCGGCATCGCATGGCCGAATGAACGGTCTTTGCCGCCCCAGCCCGAGAGGTTCCGCCGCTATCTGCTCAGCAAGGGCTGGGTGGGTAGCGATCCGGCCGGTTCCTAGGGACCCAGACCGACTACGTCTCTGGCCTGCCAGTCGGTCGGGTGGAAGAGCTCAGTCGATACCTCGGGTGCGAATCGGATTCGCCGGCTCAGTTCGTCCGCGGATTGTTGGCGAGCGCCGAACCAGTGCTGGCCGACGGAATTCTCGGGCCCGTTCTCCATCTCCGATGTGCCAGAGGACCAGAAGCAGTACGCACTCGAGGTGTCCCATCGCGGCGAGGTCGTCCAAAGCGTCAGCGAAATGAACGCCGGTGGGTGGGCCTTCGCCTTGTCGATGGGTGACTAGCCCAGGGGCGGAGCGGAACGTCGCGGGCGTGACATCCATCAATTCGACCGCCATTCCCTACGACGGCCGATTCCAAGTCACCTCCATGATTCCAACCGTCGTCGTCGACAACACACTCGACCCGTCACCCGTTGCGATCGCGACGGCGGTAACGGGCATTGGACGCGCGTCTCGGCAAGACCTGACACGCGACTATCGGACCGGTCGCGCCGCAGCTACGGTGTGCACGACGGACCTGTCGGAGCTGTGCCGGAAGCTCTAGCGACGTCTGGTGGGCACCGTGTGGGTGGCCGTATGGTTGGCTGCCCAAGGTGCACAGTCGATGGCGGTCGTACGACGTAACGTCTGCGATCCGACAGCGCCTGACACCACGCCAGCACCTGGTGGGAGGCCGCCATGAGCAGGCAGCGACCGCGCAAACCATTGCTTTGCCGCACGCATCTGCATCACAAATGGATGACGGAGCACACCGAGGACGGCGAAAGCTTCATGCGCTGCACTCGTTGCGGCACGGACCGTCCCGAGGTCGACAACGGGGACTTCGGCGGAAAGAACCTCGGCGCGGGCCTTGCTGGTATGGGCGGCGGCGGCGGCTAAATCGGCCCGGAGCTGCTGATCATGCCCTCGCCGGGGCAAAGCACGAAGCGGTTGCGGTGCCGCCCGCGGGCAATCGTCGCGATCATGCTCGTACTGGTGGCTGGCTGCACCCCGTCACATACCCGGTCGAGGGCCACGTCCTCGGGAGCGTCGCCAGCCGTCGGGCTGGCCCGCTTTCCCGAGCCGGGAACCGGGCGGCTGCCGTCGGGCCAAACCGCCGCGTTGCAGGCCGTGCTCGATCAGGTGGTCGCCGAGTACAACCAACTGCGCAGGCACGGGTTCCCCGCCACCCACGAGGCGGTGCCAGGTATCACCGCAGCGGTGGTCGGAAACAACGGGACCTGGATGGGCGCCGCCGGCAGGAGCGGTGACAGTACACCGCTCACCCCACACTCGATGATGGCGATCGGGAGCATCACCAAGACCTTCACCGCCGCCGAAGTCTTGCACCTGGCCGAAGTAGGAAAGCTCAACCTCGACGCGCAACTGTCGCGCTACCTTCCCGGCCGATGGACAGCGTCCCGCTGCACCGTCCGACAGGCTCTGTCCATGCGAAGTGGCCTGCCGGCCGACGACGCCCACGCCGACGCTCTGCTCCTGACGCTGCGCCACCGGCATCATCACATCACCCCTGAGCAGTCCGCACGCACCCTTGTCTCAGATCGGCCGTCCCGGCCCGGCGGTGCGCCGGCCTACAGCAACGCCGTATTCCTGCTGCTCGGACTACTGATCGAGCACGTCACCCAGCAGCCGTTCGCGGCAGCCGTGCGCGCCGACCTGATCCGCCCGGCCGGACTGGACCGGATCGCGGTGCAAGACGCAGAGCGTCCGGTCCCTCCACTGGCCTACCCACCCGAACGAAACGGCGGCCACAACGACGGCTACCTGCCCTCCCAGGCAGGCGCGAGCGTGGCATTCTCCGCCGGTGGCATCGCCGCCGATGCACCCACCATCGCCAGGTGGGGCTATCAGCTGTACGGGGCGCGGGTGCTTTCCGCCAGCACGGTCCAGTCGATGATCGGGCAACCGACCCAGTCAGACGTCTTCCCCGGTGTCGGTTACGGCCTGGGCACGATGATCTTCCACAACCTGCAATTCACGATCAACGACAGCGTCGGCCACGGAGGTGGGGTGCCCGGCTACGTCAGCCTCCTGGTCGTCGTCCCCGAACGTCACCTCTCAATCGCGCTGCTCATCAACGACGACGGCAAGGACGCTTTCAACATCATGGGAAAACTGTTCTTGGCCCTGCGCTGAACGACCGCATAATGTGAGCCGCACGCGGCGCGGTGATCTTTGATCACCCACATAATGCCGATGAGCGCGCCTTCCGACGGCGTAGATGCATACGCGGGGCCGCGACCAAATGCACGATTGGACGCCCGGCCGTGCGGCTGACCTCCGCGCTGTC
>JAVEEN010000062.1 GCA_030840445.1 Pseudonocardiales bacterium | reverse complement strand
GGCGGAAACCCAGACGGCGATGGGTTTCTCGCAAGACCCCGACACGCCCGGGCTGGCCGAGAACGTGCGACGCGAAAGTGAGGTCTTCGCCGAATCCGCCGCGATGATGGCCGACGCGATCGGCGCGCAGCTGGACAGGATGACCTTCGACGTCACCTTCACCGCGGCCACCGGCGATTCAGACTTGGGTTTCATGAAGATCCCGGCCGGCACGGTCGGCAGCGTCTTCGGCTACCACCGCGGCTGGGTCGGTGACCGCAACGTGGTCAGCGTCGGCTTCAACTGGACGATGGGCAGTCACGTGGTGCCGCCCAAGCCACTCGAGCACGGCCACGTCATTCAGGTGTTCGGGGTGCCGAACATGCGCACCGTCGTGCACTGCCTGCCACCCAAGGGTTGGACCGAACCGGGATTCATGGGCCTGGGCATGATCTACACCGCAATGCCGGTGACCAACGCGGTGCCCGCAGTCGTGGCCGCCAAGCCGGGAATCGTCACGCTGGCCGACCTCCCTCCCGTCACGGGCCGCGCCGCGCAGTAACCGTGCGAGGAGCGATCCATCGTGGGTACCTAACAGAACGCACCCGTGCCCTATCGTCTAGCATCGTTAGCCGAGCAAAGGTTCTAAGCGGCATCGGCGACGATGACCGACCAAGGCCAGCTCTTTCGGCAAAGCTGCCCCGGACGCGTCCGTTCTCGACCGCGGAAAGCATCCGTGGCTTGACCCGTTCGCGGGCAACATTGCAAACGGGCGGCGGGAGGAGACCGAGTGAGGGCGATGTCGATTAACGGTCTGCTCAAACGTGCCTGGATACCTCTGCTGCTGGTGGTCGTGCTGTCGGTTTCCGCCCTGGCCGTAACGCGCCTGCACAAGGTGTTCGCCTCGCAAGACCTCAACGCGAACTCGGGAGCCGGAATCAAGATCGTGCAGTTCAACCCCAAAGTGGTGAAGTACGAGATCGACGGGCCGCCCGGCAGTGTCGCGAACATCAACTACTGGGACGCCGACGCCAACACCCACCAGGTCAACAACGCGCCGCTGCCATGGTCGTACACCATTTCCACCACTCTTCCCGCGGTGAGCGCCAACATCATGGCGCAGACGGATGCCGGCTACATAGGCTGCCGCATCACCGTTGACGGAGAGCTACGCGAGCACCGCAGCTCGGACGGCCACAACGCCCAAACGTTCTGCCTGGTGAAGTCCGCATGACCGACACCGACACTCAGAGCACGGCAGCCAAACCGCACCGCCCCTTTATCCCGCATTTCATTCGCATCTTCGCGATTCCGATCATCCTGGCCTGGATCGCGCTGACTGTCGTGGTCAACGTCGCCGTTCCCAGCCTGGAAATCGTCGGCGAAAACCATTCCGCGCCAATGGCGCCCCTGGAAGCGCCGTCGAATCAGGCGATGATGCGGATGGGGCACAACTTCCACGAGTTCAGTTCCAACAGCACGGTCATGGTGGTGGTGGAAAGTCAGCAGCCGCTCGGCGACGCCGCGCACCGCTACTACGACGACATCGTCCGTAAGCTGCGAGCCGATCCTGAGCACGTGCAGCACATCCAGGACTTCTGGGGTGACCGGTTCACCGCGGCGGGCGCCCAGAGCGCCGATGCCAAAGCTTCCTACGTCCAGGTCAACATCGCCGGTAATCAGGGCACCACACAGGCCAACAAGTCCGTCGAGGCGGTCCGCAAGGTCGTCGACGACGAGCCTGCGCCGCCCGGGGTCAAGGCTCACGTCACCGGCTCGGCGGCGCTGTCGGACGACATGCACGTCATCGGCAACGACAGCCTGGCAAAAATCACGCTGTTCACCCTCGGCGCGATCGCGATCATGCTGCTGCTGGTCTACCGCTCGATCGTTACGACGCTGATCCAGCTGTTCATGACCTTTGTCGCGCTGGCCTGCGCACGCGGAATCGTCGCAGTTCTCGGTTACAACAACGCCTTTGGGCTCACCACGTTCGCCGCGAACATCCTGACGATGCTGGCGATCGCGGCCGGCACCGACTACGGCATCTTCCTCGTCGGCCGCTATCAGGAGGCGCGTCGCGCCGGCGAAGACCGCGAAACCGCTTACTACACAACGTTTAAAGGCGTGGCCCCGGTCGTGCTGGGGTCCGGGCTGACCATTGCCGGCGCGACGTATTGCCTCAGCTTCTGCCGGTTGCCCTGGTTCCACACCATGGGCGACCCGGTGGCCATCGGCATGATCGTCGTGGTGGCAGCCGGCTTGACGCTGGGCCCGGCCGTGGTTTTCCTGGGCAGCCGGTTCGG
The DNA here is from genome assembly GCA_030840445.1 of Pseudonocardiales bacterium. Classification (GTDB taxonomy): domain Bacteria; phylum Actinomycetota; class Actinomycetes; order Mycobacteriales; family Jatrophihabitantaceae; genus Jatrophihabitans_A. The sequence goes on along the minus strand of JAVEEN010000062.1, from coordinate 1,494 downwards.
ACTGTTCGAGAAGAAGAAGCAGTCCCGCGGACGGCTATGGCGGCGAGTCGGCACCGCCGTCGTACGTTGGCCCGCACCGGTTTTCGCGGTGAGTGCAGCTGTCGTCCTGGTTGGCATGGTCGCGTTACCCGGATATGAACCAAGTTACAACGACCGTCATTACCTACCCGAATCAGCGCGGTCCAACATCGGGTATGCCGCAGCCGACCGGCACTTCTCCGAAGCCCGGATGAATCCGGACCTGCTGCTGATCGAGGCCGACCACGATATGCGCAATCCGGCCGACATGCTGGTGTTGGACAAGGTCGCCAAGAACGAGATCCGGACCCTAGGCATCGCGATGATCCAGGACATCACCCGGCCGCTGGGAATTCCTATCCAGCACAGCTCAATTCCGTTCCAGAACAGCATCCAGAGCCAGACGACCATGCAGAACATGGACTTCCTCAAAGACAGAATGAAAGACATTCTGAAAATGGCCGACGAGATGCAGATCATGATCAACGTGACGGAACGCCAGGCGAAGGTCACCCATGATCTGGCCAGCGCCGCCCTCGACAGCGCGAAAACCACCCAGGAGACGTCGGAGATCACCGACACCCTGCGGGACCATATTGCGGACTTCGAGGACTTCTACCGGCCGATCCGCAGCTACTTCTACTGGGAGAAGCACTGCTACGACATCCCGGTCTGCATCTCGTTCCGGTCGTTGTTCGACTCGATCGACGGTTTCGACCAACTCGCCGAGAAATTCCACGATCTCTCCGGCGATATCACCCGCACCGCACAGGCTTCGCACGAGTTAGAGCTGCTGATCCCGATCATGCTCGAGACGTTGAAAACGACGCACGGTCTGACGCTGACCATGTATCAGACGTTCCAGGCGATGATCAACCAGATGGAGGCGATGAGCAACACCTCCATCGTGATGGGGCAGAGCTTCGACAAGTCGCAGAACGACGACTTCTTCTACCTGCCGCCCGAGGCGTTCACCAACCCGGAGTTCATTCGCGGCGTGAAGTTGTTCTTCTCTCCCGACGGAAAGTCGGTGCGGTTCTTCATCACTCACCAGGGTGATCCGATGTCGCCCGAAGGAATCGATCGCGTGTCCGCGGAGCGCACCGCGGCCCAGGAAGCGCTCAAGCAGTCCTCGCTATCGGACGCCAAGGTGTACCTCGGCGGCACCGCCGCGACATTCCGCGATATGGCCGACGGCGAGAAGTACGACCTGATGATCGCGGTGGTGTCGGCCTTGACGCTGATCTTCATGATCATGCTGATCCTCACCCGAAGTGTGGTGGCGGCCATGGTCATCGTCGGAACCGCGAGCAGTTCGATCGCCGCATCCGTCGGGCTGTCTGTACTGATCTGGCAGGACCTGTTCGGCATGCACCTGCACTGGATCGTCGTGGCACTGTCGGTGATCATCCTGTTGGCGGTGGGCTCCGACTACAACCTGCTGCTGGTCTCGAGGTTCAAAGAAGAAATACACGC
>JAVEEN010000016.1 GCA_030840445.1 Pseudonocardiales bacterium | reverse complement strand
CCTTCTTGACTGCGGCCTTCTTTGCCGGCGCAGTTTTCTTGGCTGCGGCCTTCTTCGCTGGTGCTCGTTTGGCCGGAGCCTTGCGAGCTGTGCGGGACGGTGAGGTCATGCTGTGCCTCCTAGGGGTCCACTGGTGATGCCAGTGGACGATGTTGTCAGCCAGAGATCAACGAGCCACGCCGTAGCGTCGCCTCCGAATGCCGGAGGCACTATCTGGGTGCGTCGCCGGCCAAACACCTCAGTTCTCGCCTTCCCAAGCCGAATCCTCGGCATCGTAACGGCGTTCTCGATCGGCAATCGTCTTCAAAGCCTTCGCCGCCTCCGATTCCGTTTCGAAGGGACCAATCCGGTTCCGACTCCCGCAGCCGTGAAACGGCTCCACGGCATGGTGGGTCTCGCAGTACCAGTAGGTTCCCTCGCGGTCCGTGGTACTCATCTCGCTCCTCGCTCCCGACCGGTCCCAAGATCGTGACCCCTCTGGAGCCACAGTGCAACCACAGCCGCTCGAAGCGACGGCCGGCGGGTCGGCGAACCGCGGGCCCCGATTGGGGCGGCGAAGCAGATTCGCTCTAGGCGAAAAGGACATCTGGCTCGGATTTAGCTTGCGAAGCGGTCAGCCGTCGCGCATGAACCCACTCCGGCGGAGCGACGCCAAGTCCCGGCAGGGCGGCGGACGAGTCGACCTGTAAGCCGGGTCCTGTTCTCGGGGACGAACCCCCGAGGGCGACCATCCATCTCGGCCTGCCGTTGCCGGCAGGCTCTAGCGGCCTACCCGCAGACTCGGGCGAGCAGCCCTCGGGCATCTGCGCAGATCCACGGCTGGCCGCGGATCCTCTTGGCCTTGCTCCGGGTGGGGTTTACCTAGCCACCCCGGTCACCCGGGATGCTGGTGGTCTCTTACACCGCCGTTTCACCCTTACCCGCCAGACCGGTGAACCGGTTGGCGGGCGGTTTGTTTTCTGTGGCACTGTCCCGCGGGTCACCCCGGGTTGCCGTTAACAACCACCCTGCTCTGTGGAGCCCGGACTTTCCTCGGCAATCGATGATTGACGCGGTCGCCCGGTCGGCTCGTCCGCCGCATGCCCAAGCCTACCGGCAACGACCGGCTCGCGTGAGCAGACGAGTCGCTGTCCGGCCTCCGAGCAGGAATGACTAGCCTCGGGTCCCGTGACCCCGCTGAGCACGGACGACCGCGCCGCGCAGGCGTGGCAGATGACTGGTGAGTGAACACTTGCAGCTTGCGATCGGGTTGGCTCTCATCTTCGTCTGCCTCGCGGCCGCGGTGGCTCGACCCTTCGGGCTGAGTGAGGCCGCGGTGGCGCTGCCCTGTGCGGCGGTCGCACTGCTCACCGGTGCCACGTCGACCTCAACGGCCGGGCATTCGGTGCGTGAGCTGCTGCCGACGGTTGCCTTCCTCGCGGCGATCCTGACCTTCGGACACCTCTGCGCGACGGACCGGGTGTTCTCCTATCTGGGCAGCGTCACGGCCCACGTGAGCAATGGGGTACCGCGACGGCTGCTGGTTCTCGTGGTCATCTTCGCCGCGTTGGTCACCGCCACCCTCACGCTGGACGCGACGGTTGTGCTCGTGACGCCGGTGGTACTGGCCACCACAACCGCTCTCGGCGTGCCGAATCGTCCACACAGTTATGCCTGTGCACATCTGGCCAACTCAGGCTCCTTGCTGTTGCCGGTGTCCAATCTGACGAACTTGCTCGCTTTCTCCGCCAGCGGTCTCAGCTTCGGCCGTTTCGCCGCAGCCATGGCACTGCCGTGGACGTTGGCCTGCTTGTTGGATTGGGCTTCGTTACGAACGGCGTTCCGCCAGGATCTGAAGGCATCGGCTGACCGTCATCCACCGATCGATCCGGCGCCGGTCTACCCACTGATCGTGCTCGCGCTCACCGTGACCGGCTTTGTCATCACCACCGCAGTGGGCATCGCGCCCGCCTGGGCCGCGCTGGCCGGCTGCGTGGCCCTGGCGGTACCGCAGCTTCGGCGCCGCGCGGCCAGCCCCGTGACGCTGCTGCGTGCATCCAGTCTCGGCTTCTGTGCCTTCGTCCTGTGCCTCGGCGTGTTGGTCGCCGGAGTGCTGGACCACGGCATCGAGACCGCGCTGCGAAACATCATCCCGTCCGGCAGTTCGCTGTCGGCGTTGCTGGGACTTGCTTTCCTGGCCGCGGTAATCGCTAACCTGGCGAACAACCTTCCGACGACCCTGGCCCTGTTGCCACTGGTTACCGGATCGCCGCTCGCGGTCCTCGCTGTGCTGGTCGGTGTCAATCTCGGGCCGAACGCAACCTACCCCGGCTCGCTGGCCACCTTGCTGTGGCGACGGAACCTGCCCGCCGCGGACAAGCCGCGGGCGCGTGACTTCCACGCCCTTGGTCTGGTGTCGACCCCCGTCATCGTGGCCGCAGTCACCTGCGCGTTGTGGCTCACAGCCGGCCCGCTCGGGCTGCGCTGACCGCACTGGCAGCAAGGCCTGCCTCGATGCTCCGGTTCAGAGTTGCGCTGAGTCGTTGAAGGACCGCAGGGTGACCGGGCCGTCCGGGTAGTAGTCCACGACGCTGATGGAGGCAGGCGCCAGGTACATCCGATGCAGTGCCGATGGCGGGGCATCCAAGGCGAGCCGGACCAGGATCTTGATGGGTGATACGTGCGTCACCACGAGGACGGTCTCATCGGTGTGGGCCGCGAGCACCCGGTCGCGGGCCCGCCGGACGCGCCGCGTCACCGCCTCGAACGACTCACCGCCGGGCGGAGCTACAGCCGGATCGTTGAGCCACTTGGCCAGCTGACCGGGCCAGCGCGCTTCCACCTCGGGGTAGGTGTGGCCGTCCCAATCACCGAAATCCGTCTCGGCAAAGCCGTCCTCGATCTCGATGTCGAGGTCGATGCCTGCAGCCACGCCGAGCCGGTCAGCCACCACCTGGGCGGTCTGCCTGGTCCGGCGCAGCGGGGAGGACACCACAGCGTTCACCGGACCGAGTCGAGCGATCCGCTCGGCGGCCTGTTCGGCCTGAGTCCGGCCCTCGTCGAGCAGGTCCAGATCGGAGCGTCCGGCGAATCGCTTGGCGAGGGTGTACTCAGTAACGCCATGCCGCAGCAGGATCAGCCGTGTCGGTGTGCTGTTCGGCGGCAGCCAAGCCGTCTGCGGGGTTGGGCCGTCCAGCGTTTCCTGGATCGGCTCCTGGATCGGCTCCTGGATCGGCATCGACACGGGCTCGGCCAAGGCGCCCCCGGTTCCGGCGGACTTCAACGGCTTGCCGGCCGCGGCGTCCATGGCTTCGTTGGCCAGCCGGTCGGCGTACTTGTTCTGTTCGCGCGGAATCCAGGTGAAGGTGGTTTCGGCGAAGTTCCGCCTCAACTCTGCGGCCTGACGGGCCAGCGGCCGCATCGACGGGTGCTTGACCTGCCAGCGCCCGCTCATCTGTTCCACGACGAGCTTCGAATCCATCCGGACGGCTACGGTGCGGGCGCCGAGTTCGCGCGCCGCGGTCAGACCGGCAATCAGCCCTTGGTACTCCGCAACGTTGTTGGTGTCGATACCGATTGCCTGCTTACGCTCGGCCAGCACCTCGCCCGTCGTGGCGTCGAAGACCACTGCGCCGTAGCCGGCCGGGCCCGGATTGCCTCGTGAGCCACCGTCGGCCTCGACGATGACCTTCAGGTCGTTGCTCAAGTTCGGCTCACAGGCCGGATTCGTCCGTCCGGATCAGGATGCGGCGGCAGTTCTCGCATCTGAGGACCTGTTCGGGTTTCGCTGTGCGTACAGCCGAAAGCTCGTTACCGGCGAGATCGAGCCGGCAGCCCTCGCAGCGCCGCTGGCGCAGCATTGCCGCACCGACGCCGCCACTGGCCTCGCGGACCTTGTCGTAGAGCGCCAGCAGATCCGCCGGCATCGACTCGGCCAGAGCGATCCGCTCGGCGTGGTGTGCGGCCTCGACGTCGGAGAGCTCGGCGAAAATCTTGTCCCGAGAGCTCTCAGCCGCAGCTCGTTCCGCTCCGATCTCACCGAGCCGGGTGGTCAACGCGAGCACCTCTGCTTCGGCGCTCTCGCGACTCTCCATGAGTTCGAGCAACTCGTCCTCGAGCACACCCTGTCGGCGGGCCAACGAGGCGACCTCGTGCTGCAGCCCGGTGATCTCCTTGGCGGGCACGCCGCTCGCCGACATCCGGCTCTGATCCTTGTCGGCCCGTTGCCGGACGGTTTCGACATCGGCCTCAAGCCGGCGCTGGGCGGCGTCGAGATCGGCGAGCGCGGTTTCGGCGTCGACGAGTTCCACGCGCAGTTCGGCGGCCCGCTTGTCGCAGTCGGCCATGGTGGTCAGTTCGGGCAGCGTCCGCCGGCGATGACTCGATTGGGCCAGGGCCGTGTCGACCGCCTGCAGGTCGAGCAGGCGCAACTGAACGAAGGGGTCTGCGATCACGTGTGGAGTTGACTTCCTGTGGATTGGTGTCACCTGGTCCGAAACGGCCGCCGACTGACCGCCCCGCTGGGACCGGGTTGCCGCTTCGGTGCCTCGCTGATTACACACTAGTGCCCGAGACCTTCCGAACACCGGGAACCAGCGAACGGGTGGTCGGACCTAGTGGGTGTGCATTGACCACGGGTCGGTCACCGTGTCGGAGACGGTCAGATCCACCGCCGAGCCGAACTCTGCCGCCAGGAGGCCGGCGGCGGTATCCAGCCAAGGCCACTCGGTGGCCCAATGGGCTGCGTCGACCAGCGCCATCGGCGCCGGGCCGGTCGACTGTGCCCGCTCGGTGACCGCTTCCAGGGTCCGGTGGTGCTTGAGATCGGAGGTCAGGAAGACATCGGCCCCTGCAGCCCGCGCCAAGTCGATGTAGGAGTCGCCCGCGCCACCGCAGACGGCAACGCGCCGCACCGTCCGATCCGGATCCCCCGCGGCGCGTAGTCCCCAAGCCGTTTTGGGCAGACGGCTCGCCGCGTGAGCAGTGAAGTCGGCCAGCGACATATCTCGATCGAGCAGGCCGATCCGTCCCGTCCCGGTATCGGAGGAAAGTGCCGGCTGCTCGGTCAATTCGAAGGCGATCTCCTCGTACGGATGGGCTGCGCGCATCGCCGAGAGCACCTGGGCGCGCCTGGCTCGGGGCAACACCACCGACAATCGCTGTTCCGCCTTGCGGGTGAGGACTCCGAGCTCGCCATCGAACGGGTCAGCGCCAGGGCCTGGGCGGTAGGTGCCGGTGCCCTCGACCGTGAAAGTGCACTGATCGTAGTTGCCCAACTTTCCGGCGCCCGCCTCGGTCAGCGCCTCGATGACCGCGCCCAGGTGATCGGTCGGGACGAACACCGTCAACTGGTCCAGAGCGGGAGCGGGAGCGGCCGCCAGAGGTCGCAAGCCGGTCAGGCCGAGCGTCCGGGCCAGTGACTCTGAAACACCGGAGCGGGCCACGTCGGCATTGGTGTGAGCTGCGAAATGAGCGATGCCGGTGGAGATCATCCGGTGCACCATCGCGCCCTTCACGCCGTCCGCGGCGACGCTGTGCACGCCGGTCAGCAGCAACGGGTGATGGGTCAACAACAGCTGCGCACCGACCTCCACGGCCTCGGACACGGTCGCCGGAACACAGTCGACGGCGAGCACTATCCGCTCGACCGTCGCGGTCCGGTCACCGCAGGTCAGTCCGACCGCGTCCCAGGGTTCGGCGGTGCCGGGAGGAAACCAGGAATCCATCGCGGCAATGACATCGGCAAGACTGAGCACGTCCGGCAACTTACCCGGCGCCTGCTGCCGCGCGGGCTGCGCAGCCGGATCGGTACGCAGCCGTGAAATCTCTGTTCAGATGAGTGCATTATGTGCCAGTATTCGGCCATGCTGTTGCTCGACGGAGGTCTCGCGCTGGTCATAGTCGCCAGCTGGCTGTACTGCATCTTCGACGTGCTCACCACAGACGCCAGCCGGTGCCGCAACCTGCCCAAGCCGGTCTGGATTCTGATCGTTCTGCTGCTGTTCGACATCGGCGCGATCGCGTGGCTGGTCGCCGGCCGCCCTTGGACCGGCTCTGTGCGCAACGGTATGCCCTACAAGGGAAACACCGGTGCCAAGTACCCGGAATACGACCGTCCGGGCAGGTTTGCCGCGAGCAACCCCGACGACGATGACGCATTCTTGGCGCAGGTCCGCAACCGCGCCGAGGAGCAGCGGCGCCAGTACGAGCAGCGGCGTCAGGCCGAGCTACAGGCCGAGCAGGACGAGCTGCGCCGTCGGTCTACCGAGGGCTGAACCCCCGTTTCCCACCGTTCAGCAATGTGATCCACTCGCGTTTTCGGGGGCTATAGCGCGGGTTTACGCGAGTGGATCACCTCAGACGCTCCCCCTGGAACCCCGTGGGCACCCGCCCGCAGGTGAACCGGGGCCAACTGCCCACCAAAATCATTCGAACGTATGTTTGAATCATCGGCTAGCATGGTCGCCATGACAGCGCTGCAATTCTCGCTTCTGGACGTGGACACTGACATCGAACCGCGGCCACTGGACCTGGTCCGGCGCACTCGATTGAGCGACGGTGCGTGGATCGATCTATGCCCTGGTTGGATGTCGGGTGCCGACGAGCTGTTCGACCGGTTGGCGCACCGGGTCTCCTGGCACGCCGAGCAGCGGCAGATGTACGAACGCGTGGTCTCCGTACCGCGCCTGCTGAGCTTCTACGGCGAGCAGGACGTTCTGCCGGACCCCGCCCTCGACGACGCGAAAAGACTGCTCGACGCGCACTACGCCCCGGAGTTGGGGGAGCCGTTCCGGACTGCCGGACTGTGCCTCTACCGGGATGGGCGCGACAGCGTGGCATGGCACGGCGACACGATCGGCCGCAGCCGGACCGAGGACACGATGGTGGCGATCATCTCCCTCGGTGCACCGCGGGCCCTTCTGCTACGGCCGCGCGGCGGCGGCCGGGCCTTGCGGCACAACCTCGGCCACGGCGATCTGATCGTGATGGGCGGCAGCTGTCAGCGCACCTGGGAACACGCGGTGCCCAAGACCGCGCGTCCCGTTGGACCGCGGATAAGCATCCAGTTCCGCCCGCGCGGAGTCCGGTGACAACTAGCCGCCGGCGACCGCAGTCCCGGTCACCCGGGTGAATCGTTGAAGCAACCGCGCGGGCATCGGGTAAGTTCATGGCCGCGTCTCGATAGCTCAGCTGGCAGAGCGCCGCCTTTACACGGCGGATGTCGGGGGTTCAAATCCCTCTCGAGACACCTCTCGAGACACCTTGTGCTGAGTTGCCGGTTCCTCGGATGCCGGTTCCTGAGATGCCGGTTCCTGAGATGCCGGTTCCTGAGATACTGGGCACCCCAAGACCCTGTCGTGTCCGGGCCTTGGGCCGGCGCCTCATAACTGCTGGACGTACTGTCTTATGGTGCTCACGACGCTTCGCCAACGCCGCTACCTCGGCCTGTTCGGCGTCACGCTGGTGATTGCCATCATCTGCGTGGGGGCCGGAACCTGGCAGATCGCGCGCTTTCACCAGAAGCACGATGCCAACGCAGAACTGCGCTCCAACAACCGGGACGGCACGGTCGACGTCGCGGCTGCCCTCGGTCCCGCCTCCGCACCGACCGCTACCGGCAAGACCGGCGAGTACCGGCTTGTGACTGCGGCAGGGCGATTCCTTACCGAACGCGAAGTACTGGTCCGTGGACAAACGGTGGGCAATGACGCCGGCTACCTGGTGTTGACGCCATTCCAGACCAGCTCAGGCGTGCTCCTGGTCGTACGGGGATTCGTGAGCCAGACCAGCGCCGCGGCCGACACCCCGACCGTCAGCGCGGCTCCCCCAGGATCGCAGGACATCACCGTCCGGCTGGAACCGTCGGACCGAAAGCCCGACCGGCTCGGAGCGCTGCCCCGCAATCAGGTCGAATCGATCGATCCGGTGTCGCAAGCCAGGCGCCTGCGACAACCGGTGTGGAACGGCTACGGCGAACTGCTCGCCGGCCAGCCCGGGACGGCTAACCTGACCGCGATCCCCAACCCCGACATGTCGAATCCGGCCGGCGGCGCGGAAGAACCGCAGCACGCCGCATACGTCGTCCAGTGGTATCTCTTTGCCGCCCTCGCACTGGCGATGCCGTTCGTCCTCGCCGCCGCCGAGCGCCGCCGCGACTCCGAGGACGGCGAATCCGACAAGGCAGGCCAGCAGTCCCAACCGCAGGCAAGCAACCGGCGCAGCAAGCGGGCCGCACTGGACGATCGGCTCGCCGGCAAGTCGTAGCGACCCCGAATCAGGGGCCCGCCGACGTATCGGTCGGGCCCGTACCGGACCGAGTTCAGAGCGCGGCTGCGCTCAGCTCGGCCACCGCATCCAGCCAGCGCTGCGGGTCACGACCCACGCCGATCTGGTTGACCTCGCTGAACCTGATGATGCCGGCCTTGTCGATCAGGAACGTGCCGCGGTTGGCGACGCCGACATCGGCGTTGAACACACCGAAGGACTCGGCAACCGCACCGTGTGGCCAGAAATCCGACAACAGCGGAAAGTCCAGACCGTCGCGCTGCGCGAAGATCTTGTGTGCGTATGACGAATCGATGCTGATCGAGACGACCTGCAGGTCATCGGTGGCGAAGGTATCAAGATTGGCGCTGATCTGGCCTAGTTCACCCGTGCAGATGCCCGTGAAGGCAAACGGGTAGAAGACCACCAGCACCGCCTTCTCGCCCCGGAACTTCGAGAGGGTCACCCACTCGTTGTTCTGATCGCGCAGCGTGAAATCAGGCGCCTCGGCGCCCACCCCGAGCGGAGTGAGGCCGGAGGGTGGCGCAGTCTCGCTCACTTCTCAACCTTTCGAACCTTGTCCGCTCCGGATTTGGCGCGTCGCGGCGCCAGCCGGGCGCCGGTCCAGGCCGTACCGACGGGCAGCAGGGACGTCTGCGAGAGGCCGGCCGTCGGCGCGGCCTCCGAGATGTCCGACGGTTCCACATAGCCGTCCCGGCCCCGCTTGGGGGTCAGCAGCCAGATCACCCCGGTGTCGGCCAGCGGCGCTATGGCGTCCACCAGGGCATCCACCAGATCTCCGTCGTACTCCCTGAACCACAACAGGACTACATCTACAACATCGTCAGAATCTTCATCGACCATATCGTCGTCCAGACGATTTTCGATCGCGTCGCGCAGGTCGTGGTCGACGTCGTCGTCATAACCAAGTTCCTGCACGACCATGCCGGACTCGATACCGAGCCGGTCAACCACAGCGGTCGTGCTGTCCCCGGTTCCGGGGGTGGTGCTCACTGCCAGCCTCCGAGAGTGTCGATACTTAGCTACTCCAGCGGAACCTGTCTGTCCACTGACCTGCAGGCCGCGCCGCCCTGAGCGAGCTGCGCCGCCAATATTGCCCTGAAGCTTTTCATGCCGGTTGTGCAGGCGTAGATAACCACACTCCGCTGACGATGCAAGCGTCTGGGCCTACTCGTGGGTAAACATCTCGTGTCACAACTGCGGGCGACAAGGGAGGACACTGTACGAGTGACTCGTGATCGCTACAGCATCATCACAGACGGACTGCCCAATCAGCTGCCCGACATCGATCCTGGCGAGACCCGCGAATGGATCGAATCGTTCGACGCGGCAGTGGACCATGACGGCCGGCAGCGCGCCCGCTTCCTCATGTTGAAATTGCTCGAGAGAGCCCGAGAACGCCAGGTCGGCGTGCCCGCCCTGCGCAGCACCGACTACATCAACTCGATCCCACCCGAACGTGAGCCGTGGTTTCCCGGCGACGAAGACATCGAGCGACGAATCCGCGCCTACATCCGCTGGAACGCCGCCATCATGGTCAGCCGGGCCAACAAGCACCTCGGTGTGGGCGGCCACATCGCCACTTATGCCTCGGCGGCATCGCTGTACGAGGTCGGGTTCAACCACTTCTTCCGCGGCAAGGACCTGGCCTCAGGCACCGGCGACCAGGTCTATTTCCAGGGCCACGCCGCCCCAGGCATCTACGCACGGGCGTTCCTGGAGGGCCGGCTGACCGAGCAGCACCTGGACGGCTTCCGACAGGAGCAGTCCAAGGCACCGTACGGCCTGTCCTCCTACCCGCACCCGCGGCTGATGCCGGACTTCTGGGAGTTCCCGACGGTGTCGATGGGCCTGGGCCCCATCGGCGCGATCTATCAGGCGCGATTCAACCGCTACCTGACCGCGCGCGGCATCGCCGACACCTCGCAGTCCCACGTATGGGCGTTCCTCGGTGATGGCGAGATGGACGAGGTGGAGTCCCTGGGCGCGATCGGCGTGGCCGCACGCGAGGAACTGGACAACCTCACCTTCGTGATCAACTGCAACCTACAGCGCCTGGACGGCCCGGTTCGCGGAAACGGCAAGATCATCCAGGAGCTCGAGACCTATTTCCGGGGCGCCGGGTGGAACGTCATCAAGGTCATCTGGGGCCGGGACTGGGATCCCCTACTGGCCCAGGATCGCGACGGCGTGCTGGTCAACAAGATGAACACCACCCCGGACGGTCAGTTCCAGACGTACACCGTCGAATCCGGCGCCTATATCCGGGAGAACTTCTTCAGCGGCGACCCGAGGCTACGCAAGATCGTGGAGGACCTGAGCGACGACGAGCTGCGCCTGCTGTCGCGGGGCGGCCACGACTACCGCAAGGTGTACGCCGCGTTCGCCTCAGCCCGCGCCCACGTCGGCCAGCCCACCGTCATCCTGGCCCACACCATCAAGGGCTGGACGCTCGAGAGCTTCGAAGGCCGCAATGCCACCCACCAGATGAAGAAGCTCACCAAGAGCGACCTCAAGGCGTTCCGGGACCGGCTACACCTGGAGATTCCAGACGCTGCCCTCGAAGCGGACCTGCCGCCGTACTACCACCCCGGCGAGAAGTCCGACGAGATCAGCTACATGAAGGAACGGCGGGAAGCCCTGGGTGGTTCGCTGCCCAAGCGCATCAACCGGGCCAAGCAGCTGGTGCTGCCGCCGGCCGATGCCAGCCCGTACGCCGACCTGAAGAAGGGATCCGGCAAGCAGCAGGTTGCGACCACCCAGGTGCTGGTGCGGTTGTTCAAGGACCTGATGCGGGACAAGGAGATCGGCAAGCGGTTCGTGCCGATCATCCCCGACGAGGCCCGTACCTTCGGGCTGGACGCGATCTTCCCGACGGCGAAGATCTACTCTCCGCACGGGCAGGAATACGACGCCGTGGACCGGGGCATGCTGCTGTCCTACAAGGAGTCGACCCAGGGCCAGATCCTGCACGAGGGCATCAGCGAGGCCGGTTCCAGCGCATCGCTGATCGCCGCCGGCACGTCCTATGCCACGCACGGCGAGCCGATGATCCCGTTCTACATCTTCTATTCGATGTTCGGCTTCCAGCGGACCGGCGACCAGTTCTGGCAGTTCGCCGATCAGCTCGGCCGCGGCTTCGTACTCGGGGCCACCGCCGGACGCACCACGCTGACCGGAGAGGGACTGCAGCACGCCGACGGTCACTCGTTGCTGATCGCCTCTACCAACCCGGCCGTGGTGGCCTACGACCCCGCATTCGCTTACGAGATCGCCCATATCGTCGAATCGGGTCTGGGCCGGATGTATGGAGCCACCGAGGAGCACCCCCAAGGCGAGGACGTGTTCTTCTACCTGACCATCTACAACGAGCCGATCACGCAACCGGCCGAGCCCGCCGACGTGGACGTCGACGGGATTCTGCGCGGTATCCACCGGATCTCACCGGCGCTGGCCGAACCCGGACGGCCACGCGCGCAGGTGCTGGCCTCCGGTGTCGGGGTGCCGTGGGCGCTCAAGGCTCAGGAGCTGCTCGGCGCCGACTGGGGGGTCGACGTCGACGTGTGGTCGGTGACGTCGTGGAACGAGCTACGCCGTGATGCCCTGGCCGCCGATCACCACAACTTCCTCAATCCGGGTGAAGAACCGAAGGTCCCCTACATCACCGCGAAGCTCAGCGATGCCGAGGGCCCGTTCATCGCAGTCTCGGACTACATGCGCGCCGTACCCGATCAGATCGCCCAATGGGTACCCGGCGACTGGAGTTCGCTCGGCGCGGACGGCTTCGGTTTCGCCGATACCCGAGGCGCGGCACGGCGGTTCTTCCACATCGACGCCGAGTCGGTGGTGGTGAACGTGCTTGGCCAGCTGGCCAAGCGTGGCGAGGTCAAGCCAGAGGCGACGCGGGAGGCCCTGGAGAAGTATCGGTTGCTGGATGTGTCGGCCGCCGACGCCGGCTCGGCCGCCGGCGACAGCTGACGTCAGTTCGGCTAGTAGCGGCCGCCGACGACCTGGTCGGCCAGCGGGTCCAGCTCGGCCAGGTCCTCGGCACTCAGCTCGACCTCGAGGGCGGCGACGTTCTGCTCCAGCCAGGTGATCCGCTTGGTGCCGGGGATCGGGGCCAGCGGAACCCCGAGCCGGCCGGACTGGGCGTACACCCAGGCTAGTGCGACCTGCGACGCTGTTATGCCACGACGCTGGGCCACCGCCTGAACTGCCGCGACGATCGCCTGATTGGCCTGGCCGGCCTCACCGGAGAAGCGCGGATTGACGCCGCGGAAGTCCTTGGCGTCAAGAGTGTTCACGTCGACGGTGCCGGTCAGGAACCCGCGGCCGAGCGGGGAGTACGGCACCAGGCCGATGCCGAGTTCGGCCATCACCGGCGTGACCTGCTCGGCATCGCGGGTCCACAACGAGTATTCGCTCTGTACCGCGCTGATCGGGTGAACGGCGTGGGCGCGTCGCAGCAGGGCGCCGTCCACCTCGGAAAGTCCGAGATAACGCACCTTGCCCTCGGAGACCAGCTCTGCCATCGCCCCGACGGTTTCCTCGATCTCGGCGGTCTGCGGCGGACGGTGCAGGTAGTAGAGGTCGATATGGTCCATGCCCAGCCGCAGCAGGGAGGACTCGGCCGACCGCTTGACATAGCCGGCCTCGCCACGGATCGTCCGAGCCTGGTCCCCACCGGTGCGGTCGATGCCGAACTTGGTGGCCAGCACGACCTCATCCCGGCGATCGTGCAACGCCCGGCCGACCAGGACCTCGTTGTGGCCCGATCCGTAAACGTCCGCGGTGTCGATGAAGCTGACACCCAACTCGATCGCCCGGTGAATCGTGGCGATCGAGGTGTCCCAGTCCGCCGCGCCGTAGAACTCGCTCATGCCCATGCAGCCCAAACCCTGCTGCGAAACCGTGAGTTCACCCAATTTCACTGATTTCATCCTGCCCACTTCCCGATCCCAGCTCGTTGTGCCCGTCCGTGTTCGGCGCTCGTCGGGTCAATCAACCGACTGCCGCGACGAGCGCAGCCAGCGTCGGCCCGAGCGGCGCATCGATTCTTACATCGGCGAGGGCATCGCCACGGGTCGACCCCTCGTTGATGATGGCCACCGGCACGCCCTGGGTGGCAGCTCGCCGCACGAACCGGAATCCGGATGCAACGGTGAGCGACGAACCGAGGACCAACAGCAGTCTGCTTCCCGCGACCAGTTGATAGCAGGCTGCCACTCGGTGCGGCGGCACGTTCTCCCCGAAGAACACGACGTCGGGTTTCAGCGGCCCGATGCCGCAGTTCAGGCAACCGAGCACCGTGAAGCTGCTGACGAGATCCGGATCGAGGTCGACGTCGCCGTCCGGCTTGATCTGATCGGACTCTGCGAGGTGGCCCAGCCAATCGTGGTTGGCCTCCTGCAACCGTCGGTCGAGCTCGGCACGGGAACTCGTCTGACCGCAGTTCAGGCAGACCACCCGGTCCAGCGCGCCGTGCAATTCGATGACCTCCCGGGTACCGGCCGCCTGGTGCAGGCCGTCCACATTCTGAGTTATCACGCCGGCGAGCAACCCGGCCCGCTGGAGTTGAGCCACCGCCCGATGACCGGCGTTCGGATCTGCCTGGACGATCGCGCGCCAGCCGAGGTGGCTACGGGCCCAGTACCGTTGCCGGGCCTCGAGGCTGCCCACGAAATCCTGGTACGTCATGGGTCTGGCCGGACGGGCACGGCCGCTGGGCCCGCGGTAGTCCGGAATACCCGACTCGGTGGACAGGCCGGCTCCGCTGAGCACCACCACCTCACCATCGGCCACCCGGCTCGCCAGTTCCGACAGTTCCGACCGCCGGGGCGGGGCAGGCGGTCCGCTGACCAGATCCAGATCAGCGGGTCGAGGTAGCGGCGCAGTCACCCGACCAGCGTATGCGGCAACCAGCTCACCTCAGCCTGCTGTGCATCTCCCAGACGAGAACCTCGGCGTAACCGATCGCCCTGAGTGGCACACCGCCGCCATCGGTGATGCGCAGCGCGTCACCGGCCTGCAACACCGATCGGTCCAGCACCTCCTGCGCCGGGAGCTCCAGAGCCGGTCGGTCCACTCCCTCCAGCGTGAGGGTGCCGTGCGCGACGAACACGTGCAGGTACGGAGCGCTCGGCAGCGTGACCCGCCCACCGTCGACCAGCCGCGCCACCGACAGACCGGCATCCCGCTGGGTAATCCGGATCGCCGTGTCGCCGCGGTGCCGGTCCAACCCGGAGACGACCGGGACCAGTTCGCCGGTGGCCAGCCACTCAGCCACCTCGAGCTGCTCGTAGCCCGGCGAGACGCCGACCTCATCCGGGCTCACCCACATCTGGACGAAATGGGCCGGCTCCGAGCCGTCGTTCTTCTCGGAGTGCAGGATTCCGGTGCCTGCGGTCATTCGCTGGGCCAGGCCGGGATAGATCAGGCCGTTGTTGCCCCGGGAATCCTGGTGCACCAAGGCTCCGGAGATCACCCAGGTGACGATCTCCATGTCACGGTGCGGGTGCGTATCGAACCCGGCGCCGGCGG
>JAVEEN010000007.1 GCA_030840445.1 Pseudonocardiales bacterium | reverse complement strand
CGCAAGCGGTTGTGTCAAGGGCTAGGCCGTCGAATCGGTCAGGATCGTGGGTAGCGGAGAAGCTGACCGATCCCTTCTCGAAGAACGCCGAGGCCGTTTCGATTGCGAATCTACCGGGCTACGCGCTCATTCCGGACTCGGAATCTCTGAGGGTCGACGGAACATCTCGCCACCTCATTGCGGTCGGCGGCTTGTGTAGGTCAAGGCCATCCCGAGGACGAGCAGCAGGCATCCCAAGGCCAGGGCCGGTGTTGAAGCTGCGCCGGTGTTGGCCAACTGCAAGGGGTTGCTGCTGGCGACCGTTGGTGCCGGAGACGTCCGAGTCGGCGCCGACGCGGGCACTACCGGAGCCAGGATCGCTTGGACGGGGACTGAAGTGAGATCACAGTTGAGGTTCGGGCAGTTGAGGTCTGCGGCGGTCGAGATCGCCAACAGTCCCACTCTGGTCGTCCCCACCGTTCGCGCCCTGATGTTCAGCACAGCGCTCACTGAGTGACCGGCAGGGATGTCGCCGACGAACCAGAACACCCCGTTCATGGTCGGCGGGATAGCGCCGGTTGTAACGCCCCCGGTGAGTGACGAAGGCGGTGTGGTGTTACCGGTGAAGCTGGTGATGTCGAAGTTGTTCCCGACCAGGACGCCGAACGCGATTGTTTCGTTGGCTGGCTGCGGGCCGGCGTTGTGCACCGTCAGCTTGACGCTGATCTGCTGACCGAGGGCGACTTTGGTCTTGGCGGGGGTGATGGTGTAGCTGAGTCGCGCCGAGCCGGTGAACTGGAACTGCGCCGTGACGGAGTCGTTGGCCGGCGCGGTGTCCGTACCCTCACCGGCATTGGGCGAGGCCGAGACACTGACAGTGGCAACCTGGCCGATGGGCTCTGCACCCGATGTCGTGAGGTCGATGTCGAGTGTCGAATTGTTGGAGCCGGCGTGGCTCAGATTGCCCAGGTCGCACACGATGCGTTGCGGCGTCACGCCCGGCTGGCAGGTCAATGAGCTGCCGTCGGCCTCACGTATGACGCCGTCCGCTCCCAGGGCGGTGCCAACGGGTAAGTCGATGGTCAGCGAACTGCGGGGTGTGCCGTAGCCGAGATTCGCGACGTCGACGGCGAGGATCAGGTCCTCCCCGGTGCCGAGGAAGCCGAGCTGGTCCTCGCCACTACCGGGAGTGAGCACCACCGCGATGTCGGGCTGGTTTACCGACACGAGTACCGGGGCAGAGGTTACTGCGATTGGGATGGCGGATTCGGTGAAGGCCAATGTCGCTGATGAGGAGGTCACAGCCGAGGGACCGGCACTGACGTCCGCGGTGAACGTGAAGACGTGGTGTCCGTGGACGAGACCATCGGTGGCCGCCGGTCCGGTCTGCACCGCGATGTCACCCGAGTCTGGGCGCGAGATCTGGCCAGCTGGAACCGCTAACCCGTCGATGGTCACCGCGGTGACCAGGGCAGGCAGGGCTGTAGCCTGATGCGTGGTCAGCACGGCCGAGCCGATGTCGGACGGCAGGTCGATCGAGTAGCTGAAGGTCACGGCGCCAGGGCCATGCACAGCCGACGGCGCGGAGCCCGCGAGCGTCAGCGGCAGCACAGCATCGGCAGATCCCATTTGCCAAACAGCCCCGGAGAGGAGGAGCAGGCTTGCGGTCAACAATGCGGCCCAACGTCGTGTATTGCGCATGACCTCTTCTTAACTGTTTCCTGGTATCGGCCAGTCGCACGGTACACACCGTCTCGCCCTATATCAAGCTTCTGTTAAGAATGGACCAGGCCTTCGTTTGCCGCTCAATTTCCGAGGCAGCTGTGCCCGATCGGCTGGCCGCGGCTAGGGCGCAATTCGCGCGGGCTATTACCCGACCTCTGCTCCGGCTAGCTCGACGATGATGTCGAGGTGGCCCAGATGGCGGGCGTACTCCTGAATCAGGTGGAAGAGGATGCGTTCGAGTGTTGGGGGCCCGGCGCCGTCCCAGCGCGGGCCGGGTTTGCCCAGCTCGCTGAGATCATGAGCCTCGACGATCGCTCGGCTCCGTTGGGCTTGCGCCCGAAGTGCCGCAACCAGGTGGTCCAGTGACTCCTCGGCCGGAACGTACCAGCGCTCGTCGCGGCTGTCGCCCCACGGATCGGTCACCGAACTGCCCTCGAATCCCCATTCAAGCCACCGCAACTCGACGTAGGTCAGGTGGTTGAGCAGCTCGATCGGTGTCCAGCCGGAAGGCAATCGGCTGTGTCTCAAGTCGTTCTCGGACAGCGCCTCGATCTTGTCGATGGCTCTGCTGCGAAAGTAATCGAAATATCCAAGGAACAGCTCGGTGCGTGACTGCACCGGAAGGGTCGGCTCGGGAAACGGAATTGTCATGAAACGAAGGATGCACCACAGCCAGAAGTCAAGGGCGCCGCAGGCTCGTCCTCGCAGCCGATCACAACTTCGAGAATTGACCGCGAGCGCAGCGCGGGAACCAGCCGGCACCAGGCCTGTGCCTGGTACCGGCTGGATCGTCATCGCGTGCTGTGGTTACAAAGACCGGGACGCGCAGGTGCTAGCCGCCGGCCATCCCAGCGCTTTGTCCGGGCGTGGGCGGCTCGTAACCCGCCTTCTCTTTGCCGCAGCGCCGGCACAGGTAGTAGATCCCGGCCGTGCCGCTCGCTTCAGGGTTGACTCGCTTTTCAAAGCTATGCCGCCCAATTGCACACAGCAGTTTTCCGATCATGGTCACCTCGCACTGCTCAGGTGCGGTCGAGCCCGTCCCGCCGTGCAGTCTCCTCGCGGCTCCGTTCGCATGTCAATCCGCTGCCGTGTCCTCGGCGAACAGGCAGGGTCGGTGATCGGCACGAACCCGCGTCCGCCATGCTGACGCCATGATCGTGCGCCGGCGTACCGATGAAGACATCCCGGGCTGCGTACGAACGCTCGAGTTGGTGCACGCCTTGAATGGCTACCCGACGCGGTGGCCCGCGAACCCTGCCGCGTGGCTCAGGCCGGACGGGTGCGAGGCGGCCTGGGTCGTTGCGGACATGCAGCAACCCGACACGATCATCGGGCATGCGTGCGTGATACGTGGCGTTGATGACCCGGTGGCGGCCTCCCTCACCGGCGCAACCCCGGACCATTTGGCCAGCGTTTCCAGGCTGTTCGTCGCTCCTGCTGCGCGAGGGCGGGGTCTGGGAGCAACGCTGCTGGCGGCGCTGTCGTCCTGGAGCGCGGAGCGGGGGCTTCACTTGATGCTCGACGTCGTCGACGACGGAGGACCGGCCGTCGCGTTGTACGAGCGACTGGGGTGGCGACTGGTTGACCAGCGACTCTCAGACTGGGTTACCGCACAGGGCGAACGCCTACCGATGCGCAGCTACCTCGCTCCTGAGAACGATCGGCGCGGGCCGAAATGACGAGTCTCGGTAACCAGATACCCTCAATGACGCGGTTAGAGCGCATTCGATTCAGCGAATAGGCACACTGCCGGCGGAGTTGAGTTGGGCGGTGCTCAGCAACTCTCTTCAATTGCGATCAAGTGACGTCCAGACGCGTTGCGGACGTGGACAACATCGAACGCGTTGCCGAGGCAGCCATGAATACCTCATCATCGCAAACGATCAAGCATCTCGCAGCGGCAGCGCCGACCAGGTGACGGCGAGATGCTGGTCAGCGGCGGCGGGCACGGTAGGCAGCGACGTTGGCCCGGTTCCCGCACGTCGAGGAGCAAAATCGGCGAGAGTGGTTCTTCGAAAGGTCGATGAATACGTCCTGACAATCGGTGTCGGCGCACACCTGCAGGCGACCTAGTTCGTTCATGCGGACCACATCGCCGATTGCCATCGCGGCTTCGACGGCCATCCGTTCGGCCAGCGGTGCGTCCGAGGTAGTCGCGTGGATGTGGTAGTCCCACCCATCGTGCTTGACCAGTTGCGGCAACGCGTGGGATTCGCGAAGCACCCGGTTGACGATCGCCACTGCGATGTCCTCATCGGCACCCCAGAGCTGCGCGAGCGTCGGCCGCAAGGCCCTGACGGCGGCGAGCTCGGCGAGGTCTCGCTTGCGTGCGCCAGTCCATCGCCAGACGCGGACGAACTCATCGAGATCACCGATTGTGCTGAGCTGATCATCGCCACTCCGGCAGGTGTTCACCAAGGCTGCAGCGGCCGCAAGGGCAACTTCGGTGTCATGAGCGAAAACCATGTTGACTCCTTACGGCCGCGCGACTACCGTCGCGTCAGTAATGAGCATAGTTTGAATGACCGCTTACAATGGTCAGGACAGGACGGCTGTTATGAACACCCCTCGCGGGCAGCAGACCGGCCTCGGAGTTGCGGTGTTGTCGGCGGCCGCATTCGGCACGTCTGGGTCTTTCGCGACTGCCCTGATCCAGTCAGGCTGGACTCCCGCCGCCGCTGTGACCACCCGTATCGCGGTCGCCGCCGCCGTACTGACCATCCCCTGCATCGTCATTCTTCGCGGCCGTTATCTGGCACTCGCGCTCGCCTGGCGAAACATCACCGGCTACGGAGTGGTGGCAGTAGCCGGCGCCCAACTGTGCTACTTCAACGCCGTGCAGCGATTGTCCGTCGGCGTCGCGCTGCTGCTGGAATATCTCGGCATCCTGCTCGTCGTCGGCTGGCTTTGGCTCAGGCATGGTCATCGGCCGCGAGGACTGACAGTCGCCGGTGCCTGCGCGGCAATGGTGGGGCTCGCCCTCGTCCTCGACGTCACCGGCAGCCATCACCTGGACCCCATCGGCGTGCTGTGGGGACTCGGTGCCGCCGTAGGGCTCGCGGTGTATTTCGTCCTGTCGGCGGAGGCCGACACCGGCCTGCCACCGATCGCGATGGCATGGGCCGGCATGGCGGTCGGCAGTGTCTGCCTGGCGGCACTTGGATTCGCCGGTGCACTGCGGATGCACGCCCCCAGGCATGACGTCCTCTTCCTGCACCATCGGACAAGTTGGCTTGTTCCTGTCCTGGGACTGTCCTTGATCGCAGCGGTATTCGCTTATGCCGTCGGCATCACAGCCGCTCGGACGCTCGGAGCGAAGCTCGCCTCGTTCGTCGGCCTGAGTGAGGTCCTGTTCGCGGTGCTTTTCGCGTGGCTGCTACTCGGCCAGCTCCCCGGCTTGATACAACTCGTCGGCGGGGTATTCATCGTCGGCGGTGTCGCGCTCGTACACATTGACGAGTTGCGCACAACATCGCCTGCGGTGTCGTCACCCGATCCCGTGCACCCCTACGCGGTCAGCGACGTCTAAGCCGGCTTCGAGCTCAACGCGATCGCGGTGGGCCTCCGCTCGTACCTGCCGTACAAGCTGGGGGCCAGTCTGTGTCCCGATTCGGTCGCCCTGCCACTGACATCCGCCAACAGGGCAACGCGCATATGCCTTGACTGGCATATGCTCACAATGGCATACTCGCCGTCGTGGCAGAAGTGGCGTGGGCGGCACTCAGCGACCCGGCCCGTCGCGCGGTACTAGACCTGCTGCGCCAACGACCGCATGCGGTCGGTGAACTCGTCCAAGCTCTCCAGCTCACGCAGCCCACGACGTCGAAGCATCTACGCGTCCTGCGCGAGGCAGGCCTTGTCCGGGTACACGGAGACGCGCAACGACGGATCTACACGATCGACCCAACGTCATTCGCCGCACTGGACGCGTGGCTTGCGCCGTACCGGGTGCTGTGGAACGACAGCCTCGACGCACTCGGCCATCATCTTGACCGCACCGGCACCCGCACCCGCACCACTCGGAGGACCTGATGGATCTCGGCAGCTACCTCGAGCACGACGGCCGCCCTGCCGTCCGCTTCCAGCGCACCTACGCGCATCCGATCGAGAGTGTCTGGGCCGCCATCACCGCGCCTGACGAGCTCAAACACTGGTTCCCGTCGGCGGTGCAGTTCGAGCAGCGCGTCGGCGGCGCGGTCATATTTTCCGGTGACCCGCACACCAGCGACCAGACCGGCACCGTGCTCGCATTCGAGCCGCCACGCCACCTCGCGTTCACCTGGGGCAGTGACGAGCTGCACCTCGAGCTCGAGCCCGTCCCGCACGGGTGCCGGCTGACACTCATCGACGTGCTCAGCAAACGCAACGAGGCTGCCCGCAACGGCGCTGGATGGCACGTCTGCTTGGACGAGTTGGCAAAACGGCTCGACGGCATTCCCTCGGACGGCCCGCACAGCGCTACGACCACGCCATGGCAGCCGACCTACGATGCCTACGTTGCCGCCGGGATGCCGTCCGGCGCGTGGATCCCCGACGATGTCACCTGACGAGCTTCCCTCGCACAGATACGCGCGCATAGGCACGGCGACTTGGAACACCCGCCGCCTGCAACCGTTCGGGTGGTCCGCAAAATCTTGGTAGTGACAGCTCTGCCGACTGGCCACGTGGACACGGTGCCTGTGCACCGACGCCGATCACCATTCGGGTCATGTCGCCAACGCTCGTGCAACTCAGCATGCAGCCAACTGGCGACATGTTTTGCTCGGGAACACCGGCGTCCGCGATTACCGGTGTCACGGCTCCTGGAATCAGGCAAGACTCCGCTGTAACCGTCGAGATAGGCCACGGAACGCTCACACTCCCTTGAACAGGATCGGTGTTGCCCCTGACCTTGCGCCATGGCGCTTTGCCGGTCCGACTTTCCTGGTGATGTAACAGTATTGCGTGCAGGTGCAGGATGATGGGGTGAGCAAAGACGAGGTACGAGACAGCGTTCAGCTGACGAACCTCGATCAACCGTTGTTCGACGGCGCGGGTGCGACGAAGCGTGATCTCGTGGACTACCTCGACGCCGTGTGCGACCAGATGATCCCGGAGCTGCGGGACCGGCCGCTGTCGGTGGTGCGGGTACTGCGTGGCCAGGCGGCGTTCATGCAGAAAAACGTCCCCAAGTACACGCCGGAGTGGGTGCCGACACTGCAGATGTGGGCGGAATCTTCGAAGCGTGCCGTGTCCTACGCGCTGTGCAACGACCGGAGAACGCTGCTCTGGTTCGCCAATCAACGGGCCGTGGAGTATCACCCGATGCTCTTCCGAATCGATCAGCCGGATCATCCGACGCACCTCGTGCTCGACATCGACCCGCCGGAGGGAGCTGGGTTCCGGCTGGCCGTCCAAGCTGCTCAGCTGGTTCACCAGGCGCTCGCCGATGCGGGGTTGGCCGGAGCGGTCAAGACCAGCGGGGCAAAGGGTGTTCATGTCTTCGTGCCGATCGCGTCAGCGACGACGGAGGAGGTAGCAGCGGCGACCCGGGCCCTCGCTGTGCGGGCCGAGCGCATAGATCCCGCCCTCGCCACCACGGCATTCGTCCGTGAGGACCGTGACGGAAAGGTGTTTCTCGACTCGACGCGTGCCGGCGGCGCCACGGTGGTGGCGATCTACAGTCCACGCCAGCGGCCCGGAGTGCCGGTGTCCTTTCCGCTGGCTTGGGACGAACTCGACAGCGTCGCGCCCGGTGACTTCACAGTGCACACGGCGCCGGACTTGATCGCGCGGGGCACTCCGTGGGCAGACCGGATGCCAGAGTCCCAACCGTTGCCGGCAGACCTCGTCGAGGAAGGTCGGCTGGTCCCCATCGCACGCGTGCAGGCCATGCACGAAGGTAAACGGCGGGCCCGCGCTCGTCGCGAGGCAGGTCCGGCAGGTCCGGCAGGAAGCGGTTCGTAGTGCAGCGATGACGTCGATGCTTCGTGCGCAAAGCTGGCCGCCCGTGGGGTCGAATTTCTCAACGCTCCGATGGACCGGCTCCGGGGTTTGCCAACGGCCAGCTTCAGGGATCCTGGCGGCCACATCTGGGAAATCGCGAAGTAGTCACTTTCCGCGGTCTCCAGGCGGTCGCGGTGTCTGCAGCCGGCGGCCAAACTGGTTCGCCACGACCGCTCAGCCGACCCAGACGAGCCGCTTCGTGTTTACGCCGACCGGGCAGGACATCCGTTCTGCATCTTCGTGGCCGACGCAAGCACAGCCTAACCACACGAAACGGTAACGGCCAAGACATCACTAATATCCTAATTGGACATATTTACGGCTTACGTTAGTCAATATGAGACTCTTGGCACCGCGCGCGCGATCCGTCCGAAGCGGCATGCCGCGTGCCTGCACGCGGCACCTGCGTCGATCCGTTGACGGCGTGCTGTGATCACGACAATTGACCGCTACCCCCTGCGTCCTGGGCTATTGACGGAGTGGACGTTGCATCCGACCGCCTCCGCGGAAGCCATTGAGGACTTCAGGGCGCCGTCGTACCTGCAGGAGGAGCACTTCCGCGCCGAGGCCATGTTGCGGCTGAGCGGGAGATCGGACGGCTCATGGCTGGGCACGGCGTTCGATCTGCCGGGCAATGTCGACCTCGACGCGATGGAATCGGTATTACTTACCGTCATCGACCGCCACGACAGTCTGCGAAGCTCATTCCGCTTCACCGGACAGCGGTTGAGGCGCTTCACCTACGCGGGAACCGAGGTCGAACTGCGAGCGAAGGTGGTAGGCGAGTTCGCCAGTGGGGATGAGATCGCCGCCTACCTCGAGCCCCGCTTCGACGAAGCCACCGACCCATTGGACAGCGCGCTCCCCTCGGTATTCGCGACGGTGACCAGGCAGGACTGCACCACCGTGTTGCTCGCCTCCGATCACAGCCGAACCGACGGGTACTCCCTCTTCCTGGCGCCGTATGAGATCCACGAAATCTACGCCGCACAACTGCAGGGAAGGCTCGCGGATCGGCTCCTCGAGGTGGGCAGCCACGCTGACTTCAGCCACGCGGAACGAACGAAGGCCGCCGCGATCGGGCCGCAGCACCCCGGCGTCGTGGTCTGGCAGCGATTCCTCGATTCCTGCGGAGGAGCCCTTCCGGAGTTTCCGCTCGAACGCGGCGTACGACAGGGTCAGCTGCCTGAGTGGGGTGGCCTGCATGAGCCGATCCTGACCGCCACCGAGGCCGAATCGTTCGACGCGGCCTGCAAACTCGCAGGCGGCCAGTTCCTCACCGGACTTGTCGCGGCGGCGGCCATCGCCGTCTACGAACTCGGCGGACCCTCGGAGTTCCATACGACGATTCCGGTGCACACCCGCACACACCGACGTTGGGCGACATCATTGGGCTGGTACGTGAACTCACTGCCGGTCAGCATCGAGACGGCCGACGCGGACGACTTCACCGGCGTCATCCGGGCCGCTCGCCAAGCGCTACGCAGCGCATTACCCGCCCTGAAAGTCCCCTGCTCGCGGGCGTGGGAACTGACCGGCGTCGTCCCCCTGCTCCGGAACATGGTCTCGTTCATGGACCTTCGGGCAACACCGGGCAGCGAGCACTGGAACGACTGGAACGTGTCCGGCGTGGGCAAACCACCGCCCGGTGACCACGTCTTCCTCTGGTTTCTGCGCACCCACGACGGCGTTTCCATCACAGCGGTATATCCCGACACGGTCATCAGCCAAGACAACATCCCGCGCTTCAGCAAACGCATCGGTGAGATCATGTCCGCCGTGGCCACAACCGGCACCTACGCCATCTACCCGCCAGAGCGTCCACTACTTCGAAGTTCGGGCTGAGCTGGTGAGCGGAGCCGGATCGATTCGCGGTGTGAGTGTTCGTGTGAACCGCTCAGCCCATTCCCTGACTGGCCTACTCGGTGCATGCTGGGGCGATGTTTCCTTCTCAACCGCCGCAGTCGGAACCTCCGAGCGGGCGTACACCGAGGACCCGCCGCAGGGACGGCTGCCCGTGAGCGGTGACGACGGTGCGTTGACGTTTCGCACCACGCCCGAGGCGTACGACAGCCATGTCGGCCGCTACGGTGCCGATCTCGCCCGTGGACTGATCGGTCTGGCTACGGTGGCCGCGGGTGATCGCGTTCTGGACGTGGGCTGTGGCACTGGCCTATTGACCGCAGAACTGGCTGCGGTCGTGGATGCCTCCAACGTCGCGGCGATAGATCCGTCCGCTCCTTTCGCTGCCTCGTGCCAGGCGCGGGTCACCGGAGCCGATGTCCGGGTTGGTAGAGCGGAGGATCTTCCGTTCGACGACGAGATCTTCGATGCGGTCTTCTCGCAACTGGCGCTCAACTTCATGAGCGATCCAGTCGCCGGGGTGACGGAAATGCGCAGGGTGGCCCGACCGGGCGGGATGATCGCCGCCTGTGTTTGGGACTACGCCGGCGAGATGACACTGCTGCGAACCTTTTGGG
>JAVEEN010000110.1 GCA_030840445.1 Pseudonocardiales bacterium | reverse complement strand
TTCGCCTTGCACGCACTGACCTGCCGCCTATTTCCTATATGATCCCCCCATGAAGGTCGCGCTTTTCGTAACCTGTCTCGCCGACGTCCTCTACCCGCGGGTCGCACAATCCACCGTGGCCGTGCTCGAGCGCGTCGGCTGCACCGTTACCTTTCCCGCTGACCAGACCTGCTGCGGTCAGATGCACACCAACACCGGATACCAACGTGATGCGGGAGCACTGATCCGCCATCATGTCGAGGTGTTCGAGCGCGCCCTGGATGGCGGCGCCGATGCCATCGTGGCGCCCTCCGGATCCTGTGTCGGATCCGTTCGCCATCAGCACGCCATGGTCGCCCGCAATCTCGGCGACGAGGCCCTCGCCCAGCGGGCCGACCTGGTGGCACGACGTACCTTCGAACTCTCCCAACTGCTCGTGGACGAACTGAACCTCACCGACGTGGGCGCGCACTTTCCGCACCGGGTCACCTACCACCCGACCTGTCACTCGCTGCGCCTGCTGCGGGTCGGTGACGCACCGTATGCGCTACTCCGGGCGGTGGCCGGCCTCGAGCTCGTCGAGCTGCCGTCGGCCGACCAGTGTTGCGGTTTCGGCGGCACCTTCTCAGTCAAGAACGCAGACACCTCCTCTGCGATGCTTGCCGACAAGCTCACCGCGGTGTCCGACACCGGGGCCGAGGTCGTCACCGCCGGGGACGCGTCCTGCCTGATGCACATCGGTGGCGGCCTCGGCCGGATACGGGCCGGTGCCCAAACGCTGCACCTGGCGCAGATCCTGGCCAGTACTCGGGAACATCCGACCGAGCTGGTCAACGAGCAGCAGCAGGCCACCCGGTGAGCACCTTCATCGGAATGCCTGCCGCCCGCGGCACCGGCGACCTGCAGGGCGACCGGCCCTTCCCCCAGGCCGCGCGTGCCGCGCTGGCCGACCGACAACTGCGGCGCAACCTCGGACACGCCACGGCTACCATCCGAACCAAACGCGCGCAGGTGGTCGCGGAGGTCGAGGATTGGGAACAGCTTCGCGAAGCCGGCCGCCAGATCAAGGCCCATGTGATGGCCCGGCTCCCCGAACTGCTGGAGCAGCTCGAAGAGCAGGTCACCGCACGTGGTGGCACAGTCCACTGGGCCCGGGATTCGACCGAGGCGAACCGGATTGTCGCCGATCTGGTCAAGGCGACCGGTTCCGACGAGGTGATCAAGGTCAAGTCGATGGCCACTCAGGAGATAGGCCTCAACGAATACCTGGCCGCACAAGGGATAGCTGCCTTCGAAACCGATCTGGCCGAACTCATCGTCCAACTGGGACACGATAAGCCTTCCCACATTCTGGTCCCCGCGAT
Source organism: Pseudonocardiales bacterium (assembly GCA_030840445.1). GTDB lineage: Bacteria > Actinomycetota > Actinomycetes > Mycobacteriales > Jatrophihabitantaceae > Jatrophihabitans_A. Next base: position 34,723 of record JAVEEN010000110.1, on the reverse strand, counting down.
CCACAAGAACCGGACCGAGATCCGCGACATCTTCCTCGCCGAGATGGCCGGCGTCCGGCCCGACCTCACCGACGAGCCGGCCGAGCTTGCCGAGGCGGCCCGCGCACACCTCCGCGCAAAATTCCTCACCGCCAAGGTCGCGATCAGCGGCGCCAACTTCGCGATCGCCGACACCGGCACGCTCGGGGTGGTGGAGTCCGAGGGCAACGGACGCATGTGCCTCACGCTGCCCGACACACTCATCACGGTGATGGGAATCGAGAAGGTGCTGCCCACGTGGCGCGACCTCGAGGTCTTCCTGCAACTGCTGCCCCGTTCGTCCACCGGCGAGCGGATGAACCCCTACACCTCGACCTGGTCGGGCGTGACATCCGGAGACGGACCTTCGACGTTTCACCTGGTCCTGCTCGACAACGGCCGCACGTCGGCGCTGGCCGATGAGGTGGGACGAGCTGCGCTGCACTGCATCCGGTGCTCGGCCTGCCTCAATGTGTGTCCGGTCTACGAGCGCACCGGCGGGCACGCCTACGGTTCGGTCTACCCCGGCCCGATCGGTGCCGTGTTGTCGCCGCTGCTGACCGGCATGACCGGTGGTCACGACGCCCCGAATGACTCGTTGCCGTATGCCTCTTCGCTCTGCGGGGCCTGTTTCGACGCCTGCCCGGTGAAGATAGACATCCCCGCCATGCTGGTGCGGCTGCGCACCGAGCACGTCGATCTGGCCGGCCCGAGAACGGCAGAAGCCCGCAGCATGAAGGCCATGCGGTGGATGATGTCCTCGCCGCGACGCTTCGGGCTGGCCGGACGGCTGTCCAGGCTCGGCCGCTTCGCGGTTCGGCGGGGCAAGCCCATCGTCCCCCTCCCGCCGCCGTTGAACGGCTGGACACAGAGCCGTGATGTGCCGGTGCCGCAAGGGCAGACGTTCCGCGACTGGTGGCTCGACAACCATGGTGACGCCCGATGAACGCCCGGGATGAGGTGCTCGGCCGGGTCCGCGAGGCCATCGGGGAATCGGAGGAGTTGCCGATCGAGCGGACTTACCACAACGCAGGTGCCCGGCCGGCGGAAGCGGCGGCCCTGCTGGAGTTGCTGACCGCCCGGCTGATCGACTACAAGGCCACCGTCCTTCGCTGCGCAGACTCCGACCAGGCCATCGCCGCGGCCGTCACCGGCGTTCTCAGCGCACGATCAGTCACCCGACTGGTGGTTCCGGTCGGACTGCCCGAAGTCTGGCTGGCCGCGGAGCACCGCCAGCCAGACGATCCGCCCCTGACGGTCGGCATCCTCGACCGGGCCGAGGGAGTTTTGACGGGGAGCGCGGTGGCCATCGCCGAAACCGGCACCATCGTGTTGGACGCCTCGCCGTCGTGCGGCCGACGGGTCATCACCCTGGTGCCAGATCTGCACATCGTCGTCGTCCGAGCCGCCGACGTGGTGCCCACCGTGCCCGACGGAGTGGCGCGGCTCGATCCGTCCCGCCCGCTCACCTTCATCTCCGGACCGAGCGCCACCAGCGATATCGAACTGAACCGGGTCGAGGGAGTTCACGGACCGCGGCAGCTCGTGGTAATCCTGGCCGGCTGACCGCCGCGGGCCGAGGCAGCTCGTGGTAATCCTGGCCGGCTGATCGCCGCGGGCCGAGGCAGCTCGTGGTCACTGTGGTCGGCGGACCACCGAGGCGAGCAGCCCGACGTACTCACTGGCCCCCGGGGGCCGAAGGTGCAGCCCGTCTGCGTAGAACCAGTCCTGATTGCCATTGGATCTGGCGAACCAGTCCAGCACCGCGACGTTGCCGAAGCCGCCCGCGACCCGCTTGATGGTGGCGTTGTTGGGCCCCTGCCAGTCCATCGGTACCCGGTCTGTCAACAAGATCACCTGCCGCCGGTCCCGCAACGCAGCGAGGGTGTCGGCGAGGTCCGACGCCCGGATGATGCCGTTGTTGCCGGTGTGAATCACCACCACGGAACACAGCCGACCGGACGACTGCAACGTGCGGACATCCTGCAAGGTCACGTAGGGCTGGCGGCCTTCGACGGCACGGACATCGCTGTGCGGGAAGGTCGCGTCGATGACCGGCTGCGCTCCGAGCATCACCGAATCCCCGAACGCCGTGATCGACGGTTCGGCGGGCGCTCTCGCCGGGAGCCGGCCGGTAGCCGTCTGGACCGGCTTGCCCGCAGCCTTGGCCGCCGGTCCGCCAGCCGGTCCACCGGATGGTTCGGCTGCCGTCGTCGACGGTGGCACGGCCGGCACGAGCGTCCTGTCCCCATTCGCTGTCGGCTTCGGTGCCTGCCCGAAGGCGGCGAAGGACCCGGACCCCAGGCCACTGGAGCCGGCGGCGCGGACTGCCGCCTCGGCCGAGGCCGTGACCCGCGGCGCCTCGGCCGAACTCACCGCGGCCGGTTGATGCGGCCGCGGTGACGGGCTGGCCAGCAGCGCCAGCAGGCAGAGTGCCAACAGGCTCAGGCCGACCAGCCGGGGTCGCACAGCGCCGACCAGCCGGGGCCGCGAGGCGCGCAGCGGGCGCCGTCCGCCCGGGACCGTCAGCGACGCCGCCGCGCGCTCACTCCGGGCGTCCAGCCAGGCTGCGCCCGCTTTGCGCATCGGTCGTTCGAGGTAGGCGTAGCTCAGAGCGGCCAGGATGAGCGGCAACCCCAGCCGAACCAGATCGGCGAGCCACCGGGTGGGGGGCAGGTCCACTCCCGGGCGGGTCACCACGACCACCGGCCAGTGCCACAGGTAAATCGCATACGACCGGTCGCCGATCCATCGCAGCGGTCCCCAATCGAGCACGCGTCCGACGAGGCTTCTGGGCCGCGTCACCGTGGAGACGACCAGCACCGCCAGCACACTTGCTCCGGCGAAACCGCCGCGGTACAGGCCGGCCGAGAACTCGTCCACCCGCCAGAGCGCGCCGGCGAACGCGATCAGGGCGGCCATCGCCACCAGATCGGTAGCCCACGGTCTGATCCGCCAGCTCCGCCTGGGCTGGAAATCCAGCCGCTCCGCGACGGCTCCCATCGCCGCGCCCAGCAGCAGCCCCATCGAATGAGTGTCGGTACCGAAGTAAACCCGGGACGAGTCGGCGGCGAACGGGACGCCAGAGCGGATCGCCAATACGGCCATGGTCGCCGTCGACACCGCCGCGGCCGTCCCGGCCACCACAGCTACCCAGCCGAACCGCCGGCGCCGCGACGACATGGCGATCAGGAGCACCGGCCACAGCAGGTAGAACTGCTCCTCGATCGCCAGCGACCAGAGGTGCTGCAGCATCGTCGGGCGTCCGGAGGCCACGAAGTAGGACTGGTGCGCTTCGATCAGCCACCAGTTGCTTGCATATCCCAGACTCGACAGGACCGATGCGCGCAGGGTGAACAGCTCATCACGCCAGATCAGCGATCCGCCCACGGCCACCGCGACGAGCAGCACCAGCAGCGCCGGCATCAGACGAAACAGCCGCCGCAGGTAGAACCTCACCAGTCCGAGTCGACCGGTGTGGCCCAGTTCGGCCAACAACAGGCGGGTGATCAGGTATCCGCTGATCACGAAGAACAGGTCGACACCGAGGAATCCGCCAGGCAGCAACGCAGGATCCGCATGGAAGACGACCACGGCGATCACTGCCAGGGCCCTCAGTCCGTCCAGCCCCGCGAACCGCCGCTGCCGCACCACATCCACCGATCCGCTGTTCGACAACTGGGAATCAATCGCATGGTTCCACGAGGCAGGGTCGAGTTCCGGATGCCGCGCCGAGACGGCCGATTGAGGTGAATGATGGAACGATGCGGCGACGCGGCGAGGACCCGGATCCGGTGGCCTGGCTGGACCCTGACTCGTCGGCTGGGCAGTCCGGCAACTGGTCATCGGTGGCCGGGTTCGTCGCCCGGCCGGACGGCGAAGCCCCTGACCTCCGGCCGCGGATCAGACCGGGCGGCTGGTACCTGTTCATCCTGGGCAGCCTCGTGGTGCTGGTCGTGGTAGGCCTGGTGCAGCGTGGCCGGCCCTCCGCGGCGCCGACTCCGCTACCGTCACCGAGTAGCACGCCGACCTCGACGGCCCGCATCGCGTCGCCGACCGCGAGCGCAACTTCTGCCGGCCTACCGGAACCGATCGCCGTCACGGACCTGCACCGCTCCCTGCTGGACGTCCCTGCAGGTTGGGATCTGTACGGGCGGAATGCCGACGGTGTGGTGCGTATCGAACTCGCCCGTGGCCGGATCACCCGGACTGCCCTGCCGCCGCTGTCCACCGGTGGCCCGGTGTCGTTCGTGGTCGGCCAGGGTGGTGCGATCGTCCGGCCGATGGATGCCGTCACCGGCTATTTCGTGCCCGATGGCCGCCTGCCGCGCGAGTTGGACCGTGCCTCAATGCCGAGTGGACCGGTGTTCCCCGGGCCTGACCCAGCACACATCTGGATATCCAGCTTCCCCGATGGCGCCATGGTCCTCGCCGACTTCAACGGCCACCGGACGGGGCCGGTGTTGCAGATACCCCAGTCCGGCGGAGTGTGGCCGGATGGTCGGGGATATCTGATGTTCAGCGACATCGGGGGCACCTACGAGGCCGGGCCGCACGGCATGCGCCGGATCACCACCGGGCAGGTGCTCGCCGCCGGACCGACCCGGTGGCTCACCGGCGAATGCGACGACCGCCACGAGTGCACGACCCAGGTGATTGACCGGGCGACGGGGGCCCGCACCGTGCTTTCGGCTGGACGGCGCGATCTGAACTATGCCCCGGGTGCGATCTCCCCGGACGGCAAGCTCGCGGCCATCCTCGGCTTCTCCGGTAGCTCGCAGTCGATTCACCTGCTCGATCTGACGACCGGAGCAGATCACCAGATCGCCGTGACGCTGGACCCGAGCAATTTCGATTCGAGCATGCTGTGGTCCCCGGACAGTCGGTGGCTGTTCACCAGCACCAGTGGACGGCTGAGTGTGCTGGACCGAAACGGCCGGGACCACAAGCTCGCCGTGTCCCTGCCGCCCATGACCCAATTGGGCCTCAGGACCCAATGAGCCGACCGCGGCAACGGCAACTGGTGCTCAGCATTCGATGACGTTGACCGCCAGCCCGCCCCGTGACGTTTCCTTGTACTTGACCATCATGTCCGCGCCGGTGTCACGCATGGTCTTGATTACCTTGTCCAGACTGACGATATGGGTGCCGTCACCGCGCAGCGCGATCCGGGCCGCGTTGATGGCCTTAACCGACGCCATCGCATTACGCTCGATGCAGGGCACCTGCACCAGGCCGCCCACCGGATCACAGGTCAACCCCAAGTTGTGTTCCATGCCGATCTCGGCGGCGTTCTCAACCTGCATCGGCGTTCCGCCGAGTACCTCGCAGAGCGCCCCAGCGGCCATCGAACAGGCCGACCCAACCTCGCCCTGGCAACCGACCTCGGCTCCTGAGATGGACGCATTCTCCTTGTACAGCACGCCAATCGCGCCCGCGGCGAGCAGGAACCTGACCACACCGTCGTCGGAGGCCCCGGGGACGAATCGCAGGTAGTAGTGCAACACCGCCGGCACGATGCCCGCCGCCCCGTTCGTCGGCGCGGTGACCACCCGCCCGCCGGCCGCGTTCTCCTCATTCACCGCAAGCGCGAAAAGATTCACCCAGTCCATCACCCGCAACGGATCGGTGTCCAACTGATCCGTCGTCAGGTACCGGTGCAGCTCCGGAGCGCGTCGGCGTACCTTCAAGCCGCCCGGCAGGACACCTTCACTGCCGATACCGTTGGTAACGCATTCCTGCATCACGGCCCAGATGTGCAGCAAACCGCTACGTATCTCGTCTTCGGATCGCCAGACCTTCTCGTTCTCCAGCATGACCTGCGAGATCGGCAGCCCTGATTCCGCGCACGTGCGGCACAGTTCGGCCGCGGTCGTGAACGGGTACGGCAGCACCGTGTCGTCCATCTTGATCCGGTCCGCTCCGGATGCGGTCTCGTCCACGACGAAGCCGCCGCCGACTGAGTAGTAGGTGCGCTCCCGGAGCGGGTCGGTGACCTCGTCGTCGAAGTTATCGCCGTAGGCGGTAAAGCGCATACCGTTGGGGTGAAAGGGTAAAGTCTGCCGCCGATGTAGCACGAGGTCATCAGCCCGCAGCATCACCGTGTGCTCGCCGAGCATCCTGATCGATTCGGCCTCCCGCACCGCAGCGACCCGCTCCAGCACCGTGGAGGTGTCCACGTCCTCCGGCGATTCGCCCTCCAGTCCGAGGATGATCGCGCGGTCCGAGCCGTGGCCACGACCGGTCGCACCGAGGGATCCGAACAACTCGACGCGAACCCTGGTGACCTTCTCGAGCAGGCCGTCCTGGTGAAGTCCGACGGCGAAGGTACGCGCGGCGCGCATCGGGCCCACCGTATGTGAGGACGACGGCCCGATACCGATGGAGAACAGATCGAACACGCTGATGGCCACGATGTCATTCTGCTCGCTCAGCGAGATTTTGGTGGGCCAACTGACTGCCGGGGCTGTGCAATGGGCACCAGCACCTTCCGCCGGCTGTGTTTGCCCTCATCGATCGCCCGCACCGTCCGTTCCACGACGGAGCTGACCAACAGCTCGATCGGCCAGCGGTAGCTGGACAGCGGCGGGGTCAGCAGACCCGACACCGGGTTGTCGTCGTAGCCCAGGACGGAGAGGTCTTCGGGCACTCGCAGCCCCAGCTCGCGTGTTGCGGCATAGACCCCGTACGCCATCGAGTCGGCCAGGCAGAAGAAGGCGGTCGGCGGATCAGCGCCGGCCAGGATCTCTCGGGCAACGGCGTGCGCACCGTCCAGTTCGTACGGGGAGGTGTGCAGGGTCGCTCGGATTCCGAGCTCGGCGGCGAGCCGGTGCACGACGACCTCGGCCGGACGATCCGGTGTGGCGATGGTCGCGGGGGTCAGGACCGCGATATTTCGATGTCCCAGCCGCGCGAGTTGTTCCAGGGCACTGGACACGGTGGCCTCGTTGTCGAACACCACCTCAGCGGCCGTGGAGACCCCGGGCAGTGCGTCCCCGATGGAAACCAGCACCGTGCGTTCGGCGACCTGACGCCAATGCTCGGCGGCCGGGTCGATCGGCAGGCAGATCAGAGCGTCGACGCGTTGATCGACCAGTTGCGCGGCCAGCGAGGCCTCCAGGGCCGGGTCGTTGGAGGCATCGACGATCAGCGCCTGCCGCGAGGCCTGCAGAAGTCCGCGCCCGAGGGCGGCGGCGATACCCTGCTGCCACAGGTCACCGAGTGAGCCGCACAGCACGCCGACGTACCCGGTGCGCCCGGAGGCCAGTGCCCGGGCAATCGGATCGGCCTGATAGCCCAGGCGATCGGCCACCTCCTGAACCCGTTGCCGGGTCTCCAGAGGTAGTTGGAGCCCGCGCATCGCGTAGGAGACCGCAGCCAGCGACAGCCCGGTCTCGTCAGCGATATCGCGCAAGGTCACCCGGCGCTGCTTCTGCGACACGCATTGACAGTAAACGGCAGGCTTGACAGCGTCGCAGTGAAGCGGTTCACTAAACGTATCAGTGAAGCGGTTCACGACTTCTTTGTGGCGATTTCTGCGAGGTAGGGCAATGCCAGCTGCGGAGGTGCTCCGGTGACCTCGCTGGCGTCACCGATCACCACGGCAGCGGTCCGACCGGCGGCGACCAAACCGCTGCGCGCCGCGGAGCGCACCGACGTACATCAGCACCTCTGGCCCGAACAGCTCCTCGAGGGCCTGCGGCGGCGGACCGAAGCGCCGATGCTGCGTGACTGGACACTCATCACGGCAGGCGAGGCCCCGTACCAAGTCGATCCGGCCGATCATGACCTGTCGCGCCGGAGCCGGCTGGACAGCGACTGCACTCGGGTACTGCTGTCCATGTCCACCCCGCTCGGCATCGAATCACTCCCGCCCGCCCAGGCTGAGCCGTTGCTGGAGGGCTGGCGGGACGGCGTCCGCGAGTTGCCCGAACCCTTCGCCGGCTGGGCCGCGGTGAGCGAGATCGATCCCGATCTCGGCGCATTGAGCCAGGACCTGACGTCGGACACGTTCGTCGGCCTTCAGATCAGTGCCACCCAGCTCGCCGATCCGGGCGGAGTCGAGCGAATGGCCGCGGTGCTGCGCTGCTGCGAACGGCAGAACAAGCCGGTTCTCGTCCACCCCGGGCCGGTCGGCTCGACGAGCGGCCGGCGAGGCGGGCCACCCGAGCCGGGCACCCCGTCCTGGTGGCCGGCGGTCGTCGACTATCCGGCCCAGTTGCAGGCCGCATGGTGGGCCTGGCAGGTGGCTGGCCCGAGCCTGCTCCCGGACCTGCGAGTGTGCTTCGTGGCCGGTGCAGGCCTGGCGGCGGTCCACCACGAGCGATTCGAGGCCCGCAGCGGTAGTTCGGCCGTGTTGCAGAAGAACGTCTACGTCGACACGTCCTCGTACGGGCGGCAAGGCATCGATGCCCTCGTCCGGGCGCTGGGCCTCGACCCGATCGTGCTGGGCAGCGACCGCCCGTACGCCGGTCCCACCGATCCACAGCTGGGCGAAGCCGCCTGGCACGCCATCTCCGTGACCAACCCGGCCCGACTCCTGAAGGGAATCCGCTAGATGAACAACGCAATGGATACCAGCTCGCCGGGCCGCGGCGGGGCTGACGGGGCAACCGCTTGCGCGGTCGCAGATCAGCTCACCCTCCAGACGCTGCCCAACCGTGACCTCGACCGGCGAGAACTGCTGGAGTTGGCCTCGGCCATCGCCGCGCAGCCGGACCTGTGGACCCAGCACATCGCATTCGACGACGACAAACGGCACTACGTCTCGCTGTACCGGGACTCGCACGTCGATATCTGGGTACTGTGCTGGACACCCCGAAACGACACCGGCTGGCATGACCACGACATCTCTTCAGGCGCGATTGCCGTCGTGCAGGGTCGCCTGGTCGAACACAACCTCGCGGTGGACCGTCCCAGCCTGGCCACCGATGTGGTCGCCGGGCAGGCGTACTCCTTCGGGCCCGATCACATCCACCGGCTGACCGGACGCGACCCGGGCAGCGTGTCGATCCACGCCTACTCGCCACCGCTGTGGCGGATGGGCCAATACACCGTCGGCCCGACCGGAGTGTTGCGTCGCGAGTCGGTGTCCTATGCCGACGAGCTTCGTCCGCTGGACGACATGATCTGAGCGAGCAAGCCGGGCAGGGCGTCCACCAAGCGCCCGGCGACGTCGAGGTCGCCGGTGAGATCCCGGTCTGCGGCCTCGCCGCCGAGTTCAGCCGCCGCATCGAGGACGGGCCCTAGGACCGAAGGCGTCAGCCCGCGCAGCCGGATGCAGCGCACCGCGGCCACCAACTCGCCGGCCAGGACGGTGCGGAACAGGGCTACCGAGTCGAGCACCTGGCGAGCTGCCAGCGACGCGAAACTGGCGTCCTCCTCGACGCCGCGCGACAGCGTGACGGTCTGCAGACTGGCCGGCACCGCCAGCGCCCGCAACGCCGCCAGAGCCGAGGCCGACACGTACTCCACGATCATCGTGCCGGACGCGCCCGGCGTACCGTCCCCGAGAAACGGCGCCAGGCCGGTCAACGCAGGTTCGTCCAGCATGGTCAGGCGCGCCAACGAGAGCTGGGCGGATTGCGCGGCCGCCAGTGCCACCGCGTCCAGGGCTTGGGCCAGGTAGGCCGCGTGGAACCCACCGTGATGAGCCACCCCGAGCTCCGGTGACAGCACCGGGTTCTCCGACGAGGTGTTCATCAGGGCCAGGACCGTTCGCTCAAGGGCAGCCAGCGCATCGATGAAGGCGCCGTGCACCTGAGGCAGCGTGCGCAACCCGAACGGGTCCTGGATGCGAGCGGCCGGCACCGGGTCGACCATCGCGCGGACCGAGCGGCAGACCCAGCGCGCGCCCTCGAACGGCGTCACCTGCTCGACCGCACCGGCGAATGCCTCGTCGTTGCCGTCCACCGCGCTGAAACTGAGCGCCGCGACGACCACCACCGCTTCGGCCAGCCGTTGCAGCCCGTCCAGGCCGAGCGCCGCATCGGCCAGCGTCGCCGCGTTGCTGCTCAGAAAGGGCAGCGCGTCGCCCAAGCCGAACCGGAACGCCGGCCTTGCCGGGTACCCAGCCGGGTACCCACCCGGCTGCCCGCCCGGACCCAGCGTGGGGACCTCGCCCTCGATCGCCAAGGCGGTGGTGGCGAGCGCGGACAGATCACCGGTGCCGATCCCGCCCAGTTCCCGGATCGGGGGCAGTGCATCGGCATTGATCAGGTCGGCCAGGACCTCGAGCAATCTCGGGTCCGCGCCACTGCCGGCGGCGGCCAGTTGGTTGAGCCGCACGAGGAGCATGGCCCGGACCCGCTCGGGTGCCCGTAGCTCGCCGGCCGACGTCGCGTGGCTGCGCAACAGTCCGAGCGCCGCCTGCCGGAGCGCCCCCGGATCGTCGGCGATGCTGACCGTCCGGTTCGCACCGACACCGGTCGAGCGACCGTAGATCGGACGACGGACGCCGGCAAGCCGTGCGAACTCATGGGACGCGGCAGCTCGTGCCAGGGCATCGTCGGAAAGGGACACGCCCGCCGGCCGCACGGCAGCGGCTCGGAGGTCGGCAACGCTCAACGTCCGCCCGTCGATGATCATGACGACTCCCGGTTGCAGGGGAATGCTGGCCTCGTAGCACCCGTTGTCAGCCCCACGTGGTTGTTTCAATATTGAAAACTTTGCCGCAAAGCCTTCCCCCAACGCCGCCGCCGTGCGACTCTACCGCGCAGTGGCAAGCGTCTTCTATACCGTGAAATGACGGTGGGTAAGCATGACTGGACTCTCCGCAGCGATATCGACCGGCGAGTCGGGCGATATGTCAGGTGATGTGTCGGGTGCGATCGCGTCCAACAGCACTACCCGCACGGTGGACCGCGCCCTGGCACTGCTCGCCGAGGTGTGTGCCGAGGACTCCATCAGCCTGTCCGAGTGCGCCCGCCGAGCCCAGTTGCCGGCCAGTACCGCGTTGCGCCTGCTGCGCACCCTCGAGGGATCCGGCTTCGTGGATCGCGACTACGACGGCTCCTTCCGGGCCGGCGCCCGCCTGATCCAGCTGGGCGCATCCGCCCTCGGTCGACAGGGCATCGTGCGCCTGGCCGAGCCCGGGCTGCGCCGCATGGTCGCGGCCACCGGCGAGTCGGCCTACCTCGCCATCCTCGGGCCCAACGAGACCGCTATCTACATCGCCATGGTCGAAGGCACCCACGCGGTGCGGCACACCAGCTGGGTCGGTCGCTCGCTACCGCTGGCCAACTTGGCGGTCGGGCGCGCATTGCTCGACGACATCGGCCCGGCTGGGTACGTCGCCGAACGCGATCGGCTGGAACCGGATGTGACGGCCATCGTGGCTCCGATCCGGCGGCCCGGCGGCGTCGCCGGTGCCCTCAGCCTGCTCGGTCCGACCTATCGGATCGATGACAAGACCCTGCACCGCTACGGAGACATCGTCGCCGACGAAGCCCGGTCACTCGGCACTCAGCTCGGCATTGCCCCACCACGTTCGCCGGGACCGGCGCGCACCCCTCGACAGGAGACTGGAACGTGATCCGCTTCGAATCGGTATCCAAGCGATACCCCGACGGCACCGTGGCCGTGGACGAGTTGGACTTCGTCGCCCCCTCTGGCCAGATCACCGTCCTGGTGGGTCCGTCCGGCTGCGGTAAGACCACCAGCCTGCGGATGATCAACCGGATGATCGAGCCGACTGCGGGGAGAATCCTGATTGACGACCAGGACGTCACCAAGGTCGACGCGGCCCAACTCCGGCGTGGCATCGGGTACGTCATCCAGCACGCCGGGCTGTTCCCGCACCGCACCATCATCGACAACGTCGCCAGCGTGCCGTACCTGCTGGGCACCGACAAGAAGCAGGCTAGGGCCCGCGCGATGGAACTCATCGAGCGGGTGGGACTGGATCCCAGGTTCGCCAAGCGCTATCCCTCCCAGCTCTCGGGCGGTCAGCAGCAGCGCGTCGGCGTGGCCAGGGCGCTTGCCGCGGATCCACCCGTGATGCTGATGGACGAACCGTTCTCGGCCGTCGATCCGGTCGTGCGCGATCAGCTCCAGGATGAGTTCCTCCGGCTGCAGAGCGATCTCGGCAAGACCATCGTGTTCGTCACGCACGACATCGACGAGGCCATCAAGCTCGGCGACCAGGTGGCGGTGCTGCGGGTCGGGGGTCATCTGGCCCAGCTGGCCACCCCGGCCGAACTGCTCAGCCGACCGGTGGACGAGTTCGTCGCCGGTTTCGTCGGGCGCGACCGGGGGTATCGGGCCCTCACCTTCGCCACCGTTGGTGAGCTTGCCGTGCACGACGAGCAAACCGTGACCATGGGCGCCCCCGTTCCCAGCCGTGCCGACCTGGACAACTGGATCCTGGTCGTGGACGCTGCCAACGTCCCGCAGGGCTGGCTGAACCTGGCTGAACTCAGACCGGACCACACCACAGTCACCGCCGAGATGCTGTATCGGGGCGGCACCCTGGCGACTCAGGGCGGCTCGTTACGCGAGGCCTTGGATGCCTGCCTCTCCTCGCCGTCCGGGCGCGGTGTGGTCGTCGACTCCGACGGAACACTTCTGGGATCCATCACCGCTGCCGAGGTTCTCGGGCTCATCGAGAAGCGCAGGCCGGGAGCGGCAGCCGTGACCGGCTCCGGGTCGGAACGGAGGTAGGGCATGACCGCACTCGCCACCTCGTCAAGTTCGTCTCCCCTGCACTTCTGGGGCTACTTCATGGACCATCGCAGCACCGACCTGAGCTGGCTGTGGTCGCATACCTGGCTGTCCGTCGTCCCGGTAGTGATAGGCCTTCTCGTCGCGCTGCCGTTGGGCTGGCTGGCTCGGCGGTACCGATTCGTGTACCCGCCACTGATCTCGCTGACCGGGCTGATCTACACCATCCCGTCGATCGCGTTGTTCGTGTTGATCCCGCCCTTGTTCGGGCTGAAGTCCCTCGACCCGAAACAGGTCCCGATCGCGCTCACCCTGTACTCGATTGCGCTGCTCGTGCGCGTGGTGGCCGACGGGTTGGCCTCGGTCTCCGAAGACACCGTCCAGGCAGCGACGGCAATCGGGTTCAAGCCATTGGGCCGGTTCTTCCGGGTGGAACTGCCGATCGCCGTCCCGGTCATCACGGCCGGTCTCCGCGTGGCACTCGTCGCCAACGTGAGCATCGTGGCCGTCTCGGGCACGATCGGCATGTCGAACCTAGGGCAGCTCTTCACGCTCGGGTTCCAGAATTCGACCACCGGGCCGTACTACCCGCCGATCGTGCTCGGCATCGTGCTCTGCGTGCTGCTGGCGCTGGTGCTCGACCGCATCGTGATCATCCTCAACACCTTGCTGACCCCCTGGCGAAAGGCGGTGCGGTCATGATCGGTGAGGTATTCACGTGGCTGAACGACCCCGCCCATTGGAAGGACACTCGCTTCGACACCGGGATCGCCACCCAGCTGGCGGCGCATGTGCGTTTCTGCGCCTTCGCCCTGCTGGTGGCTCTCATCATCGCACTGCCGCTGGGGCTGGTCATCGGACACACCGGCCGTGGCAAATGGCTGATCGCAGCCGCCAACACGCTCCGAGCGCTGCCGACGGTTGGCGTGCTGGTCCTGCTCACCGTCATTATCGCGCCGCACTTCTACGGGCGAACCGACACGGGCTACCTGATTCCAACGGAGATCGTGCTGATCGTGCTGGCCATCCCCTCCATCCTGTCCAACACCTTCGCCGGCGTAGAGAACGTCGATCCGGCGGTCCGGGACGCGGCCGAAGGCATGGGCATGACCGGGAAGCAGGTACTGCTGAAGGTGGAACTGCCCTGCAGCCTGCCGCTGATCTTCTCCGGATTCCGGTCCGCGACCCTGCAGGTCATCGCTACCGCGACCATCGCCTCGTACCTGCCGCTCGGCGGATTGGGCCGGTTCATCTACGACGGCTTGGCCCAGCAGGACTTCCCGCAGATGATCGGCGGTGGCGTTCTGGTTGCCGCACTCGCGCTGGTCGCGGATCTGTTGCTGTATCTCGTCCAGCGCTACACCGTGTCACGCGGCCTTACGGGACGGTTCTCAAAGAAGCGGCTACCCGACCCCAGGCTGGCAAGTGTGACGCAAGCGGAGGTGGCTGCCATCTGAATCCGTCGCCCGGTGGGCAGACCACTCCAGGTAATGTCTAGTAACTCACCTATTCCTATGGAGACGACATGAATCGCAAGACCTTGATGCTTGCCGCCGCGGCGGCCGCCCTCACTCTCGGGCTCTCCGCCTGTGGCGCAGACAGCTCGAAGACCAGCACGGGCGGCAGCACCAGCTCGGGTTCGGCTGGCACGACCACCATTGCCAGCAAGCTGATCATGGGTGGTCCCCCGGAGTTCAAGACCCGTACCGATGGCCTGCCCGGCCTGAAGAAAAACTACGGTGTGGTCTTCGGCAAGTACACCGTGACCGACACGGGCGGACCGGTGACCGTGTCGTCTCTGAAGAACGGTCAGATCGATGCAGCGGATCTGTTCACCACCGACCCGTCCATCCAGGCCAACAACTTCGTGATCCTCGAGGACCCGAAGAGTAACTTCGCGGCCCAGAACATCGTGCCGATCATCAACAAGGCCAAGGCCACCGACGGGGTCAAGAAGATTCTCAACGGCATCCAGGCCAAGCTGACCACTGACGGCCTCAGCCAGCTGTTGACGAAGGTGCAGAACCAGAAGCAGGATCCTGACGCAGTGGCCAAGCAGTGGCTCACCGACAACGGCCTGTCCAGTACCGGCTCGTCGGCCTCGGGGGTCAAGCTTACCGTGGGCTCGGCCAACTTCCCGGAGAACGTGATTCTCGCCGACATCTACGCCGAGGCTTTGAAGGCACAGGGTGCCTCGATCAAGACCACCCTGAACATCGGTAGCCGAGAGAAGTACTACGCAGGTCTGAAGGACGGATCGATAGACCTGTTCGCCGAGTACACCGGGACCATCCTGCAGTTCATCGACAAGAGCGCGACCGCGACAAGCCCGGACGATGTCTACGCGGCGTTGGTCAAGGCATTGCCGTCGAACCTGATCGCTCTCGACAAGGCCCAGGCTCAGGACAGCGACGCGATCGTCGTCACGAAGGCGACTGCCGACAAGTACGGCCTGAAGACGATCGCCGACCTAGCCAAGACTGGCTGACCGTTTGGGCTAGCTGGCTGGCCTAGCTGTTTGGCTGGCTGAGCTGTTTGGCTGACCTAGCTGTTGGCATTGTGCTGCCCGAACCCCCGGCCTGTTCGTTGGGGGCCGAGGGTTCGGGCCACGCTATGGGTTCAGATTGCAATGCGGTTCAGACGGCGGTCAGGGTTACCACAATGTTGCCGCGGGTGGCCTTGGAGTACGGGCAGAACTGGTGCGCAAGCTCGAGAAGCTCGTAGGCCTTGGCCGCCTCGACACCGGGGATTTCGACCTCAAGTTCGACGGCCAGGCCGAAGCCACCGTCTTCGGCCGGCCCGAAGGACACGTTCGCCGTCACCTTGGAGGCGGAGGTGTCTATACCTTGCGTCTTCGCCCGGTTTGCCAGAGCACCCTGGAAGCAGGCAGCGTAGCCCGCGGCGAACAGGGTTTCGGGGTTGACGGCCGGTTCTCCGGTGGTGCCCGGCTGGGCCAGGTCAAAGTCGACCAGCCCGTCCCCGCTCGTGACATGCCCGGCGCGGCCGCCGACAGCTGTGGCGGAGGTGACGTAGGCGACCTTGGTCAGTTCGATGGGCATGTGACTCCTTCATTCGGATGGATGAGTTGGTGTGTTCGGCCAGCCCTGGCGGTACTGGCAAACTGAACGCATCATGTCTTCTGTCCAACACATCACCCGCACCGGACAATTCCTCACCCGGGTCCGCTCAGTGTCTACCGTGTCACCTCGAATGCGCCGGATCACGCTCGCCTCGGCGCCAGGCGCGGCCTCGATCGACGCACAGCGCTGGCCGGTCGGTTGTGACATCGCGATCGTCCTGACCGGTACCGAAGAAAACCGCGAGGTGCGGCGCCGGTACACCGTCCGTTCGGTGATCGAGGACACCCTGGTGGTCGACGCGGTCCTGCACGGGCATGGTCCGGGGTCGACCTGGGCAGCGGGGCTGGAGGTCGATGATGCGGTTACCTTCTTCGGACCGCGCGGCGAGATCCCGCCACCCACCGCGGACTGGGTCGTTGCCCTCACCGATGAATCCGGGTTGCCCGCGGTGGCTGCCCTCGCCGAGTCGCTCGAACGTGAGCTACCGGTGTTCGCCGAGATCGCCGACGAAGCGGAGGTCTACCCGCTGCCCCCGAACGCCCCGGTCAGGTGGCTGCCGCGTAACGGACAGCCAGCCGGCTCGGTGGGGCTGCTGACATCGGCGCTGGATGAGGTGCGCCCGGGTGCCGGCACCGGATACGCCTACGTCATCGGCGAATCCCGGGCGGTGGTGGCGCTGCGGGACAGCCTCGCACGGTTTGGCCTGACCCGGTCCGACGTATACGCCAAGGGATACTGGAACCTCAATTCCCGTCCCACCCGCTGACCGTACCTAGGTGATCCACTCGCGTTTTCGGGCGCTATAGCCCCCAAAAACGGGTGTGGATCACCTGGCGGGGGGCCCGCCGACCACCAGCCAAGTGATGGGTGCCGGGTGCCAGGTGATCCACTCGCGAAAACCCGCGCCATAGCCCCCAAAAACGGGAGTGGATCACCTGACGGGCCCGCAAAAACGGGAGTGGATCACCCCGACTGGAGCCCCGCGGCCAACTGGCGAGGCTCCTTCAAGGCCCGGTCGATGACCAGCCCGGCAGCCCCCCGCACGGCCGCGTCCACGCCGAGCGAGGAACGGCGGATCTGACCGCCGCCCCGCCCGGACGACAGGACGCGGCGGCCGAGTTCAGCCTGCAGCGACGGCGTAATCGCATCGAAGAGCCGGGCGTACACGCCGCCAAGCACCACCATCGGTAGATCGACCACATTCAGCAGGGACGCCAGCCCGACACCCAAGGCAGCACCAGCCCGGTCGACGGCGCCCCAGGCACGGGAGTCCCCGCGTGAAATCGCCGCCAGCAGCGCCTCGACGTCAGGCTGACGGGCAGTGCGGAGCAGGACATCCTGTCCGGCATATTGCTCGACACAACCCTGGCCGCCACATCCGCACGCGGGTCCGTCCCGATCGACCACGACATGTCCGAGCTCACCGGCGAATCCGTTGAGGCCTCGGAACAGCTCGCCCTCGACGATTAGGCCGGCACCGACGCCGATCTCTCCTGAAACGTAGACGAAGTCCTGCCCGGCGTCCGGCGCCGATCGGAGTCGGGCCAGGGCGCCTAGGTTTGCCTCGTTCTCCACGATGACGGGCGCGCCGAGGTTGAGGCCCAGCTGCTGGCTGAAACTCGGACCGATCGATTCGCCGTTGAGAACCGGCAGGTTCGGGGCGCGCAGCACCTGGCCATCTGGGCTGACGGCACCAGGCACGCCGAGACCAACACCCAGCAGCGGTCGACGGCCACCCTGCACGAATGCACGGCAGATGCGCGCGGTGTGCCGGAGCACGCCCGTCAGGGTCCCCACCCGGTTGTCCACCGGGTGCTGTTCGTGCCGGATCAACTTCCCAGTCAGATCAAGCTCACAGATGGCGGTGTAGTCGATGTTGATCTCCACTCCGACCGCCACCGGCCCCTCGGGATGGAAACTCAGCATCCGGGACGGCCTGCCGGGCCCGGATACCTCCGGGTCAGCTTCGAGCAGTATTCCCTGCTCGATAACGGTATCCACCAGGCTGGCCACGGTTGCCTTGGTCAGACCGGTGCGCTGCGCGAGCTCGGCTCGAGATCCCGGGCCGGTCACAAGTTCAGCGAGCACGAGCTTGAGGTTGTGCTCCCGCACGGTGTGCTGGCCCGCGGGGGCAGGCGCCTCGGTCACCGGTCGAGGTACCGCTGGGAGGCCAGGACGTATCGTTCGCGCAGCCCGGGGGTCAGCGGTGCCTCGTACCGGTCAACATCCTCCAGACCAGGCCTCCAGGACGGCGCCTGCGCGCCACCGGCCAGCACCCAGGCTGCCTGCCGCGCCGCGCCGTCGGCAACGTATTCGCCCGGCGGTGGCACCTCGACCGGGACGCCGAACACCGTCGGAGCGATCCGGCGCACAGCCTCGGACTGCGCGGCCCCGCCGACGATGCGCACCCCGGACACCGAACACCCTTGTGCCGCAAGCGCATCCAAGCCGGCGGCCTGGCCCAGCAACATACCCTCGACCGCCGCCCGGGCAAGGTTGTCCCGGGTTGCACTGGCCAGCGTCAGTCCGTGAATCGCTCCGGTGGCGTCGGGGAGGTTCGGGGTCCGCTCGCCTTCGAGGTAGGGCACCAGAGTCAGCCCCTGGGCGCCGGGCTCGGCCTGCAGGGCCAGCTCACTCAACGTGGGCAGATCGACCCCGAGCATCCGGGCCGCCGCGTCCAGCACGCGGGCCGCGTTCAGTGTGCACACCAACGGCAGGAATGCCCCGCTCATATCGGCGAATCCGGCAACGATGCCGGTCGGATCGACCGCCATCTGGGTGCTTCGGGCGAATACGGTGCCCGAGGTGCCGAGCGAGACCACGGCATCGTCACCGGCGTCGACCCCGAATCCGGCCGCGGCATTGTCACCGCCACCCGGTCCGAACACCAGCGAGCCGTTACCGGCGATGGCTTCAGCGGGTGCCGCTACCCGGGGCAGCAACAGGTCCCGGCCGAATGCGAGCGTCAGCAGATCACGGCGGTAGTTGTTCGTCCTCGGATCGAAATATCCGGTGCCCGAGGCATCCGAGCGGTCCGTGACGAGGTCTCGGATAGCGGTTGATCCGGACAGCTTCCAGGTCAGCCAGTCGTGCGGCAGGCACACCGCCGCCACCCGGTCCGCGTTCGCCGGCTCGTGCTCGGCCAGCCACCTCAGCTTGGTGATGGTGAAGGACGCGACCGGCACCAGGCCGACCGCGTCAGCCCATTTCTCAGCGCTCAGCTCCGCGGTCAGATCAGCGGCCGCCTGCGCCGACCGGGTGTCGTTCCACAGCAACGCCGGACGGACGACGT
This sequence comes from Pseudonocardiales bacterium, assembly GCA_030840445.1. GTDB lineage: Bacteria > Actinomycetota > Actinomycetes > Mycobacteriales > Jatrophihabitantaceae > Jatrophihabitans_A. Next base: position 15,673 of record JAVEEN010000110.1, on the reverse strand, counting down.
CACCGGCCTCGTCCAGGCACACCATGCCGTGCTGCTGGCCACCGACACTGAGCGCCGCGACATCATCGAGGCCACCCGCCGAATCGATGGCCTGCTGCAGGGCCGACCACCAGGCGGCCGGGTCGACCTCGGTGCCATCGGGGTGGGCTGCCCGACCCTGACGAACCAACCGTCCGGTCTCGGCGTCCCGAATTACGATCTTGCATGATTGGGTAGACGAATCCACTCCGGCCACGAGGGGCATCGGTTTCTCCCTGGAACTGGTACGAAGGCGACGGTGCTCGGCAGCGACAGCACCGAGCGCCGCGGATCCGAGTCATCGTCACCGGATCCGCGGCGTAGATCAAGCGGGCACCGGTTTTGGCCCCAGCAGGCCCCGAATCGGGGGCCTTACCGCTACCTCACCTGGATCAGCGAGTGCCCGTCAGGTGCTCGATCGCGAGCTGGTTGAGCCGGACGAATCCGTAGCCGGGCTCACCGACCGCATCGGGATCGAAGTCCTCGAAGGCAGTCGTGTCCTTGAGCAGGTCCGCGTACGTCTCGCCGGGGTTGAGGGTCGGCTCGGACAACTCGGGGACCCTGGCGTACGCAAGCGCCTCCTGTACCTCCGGGTCGGCGCGGAAGGCTGCGGCGCGCTCCTTGAGGATCAGGTACATCCGCATGTTGGCCGAAGCTGAGTGCCAGACGCCGTCGTAGTCCTCAGTGCGCGAGGGCTTGTAGTCGAAGTGCCGCGGACCGGTGTAGGACGGGCCGCCGTTCGGGCCGCCGTTCTCGAGCAGGTCGACCAGGCTGAAGGCGTTCATCAGGTCGCCGTGACCGAAGATCAGGTCCTGGTCGAACTTGATGCCACGCTGACCGTTGAGGTCGATGTGGAACAGCTTGCCGTGCCAGATCGCCTGGGCGATGCCGGAGGCGAAGTTGAGGCCCGCCATCTGCTCGTGGCCGACCTCCGGGTTGACGCCGACCAGATCGGGTCGGTCGAGGGAGTTCGTGAAGGCGATCGCATGACCGAGCGTCGGCAGCAGGATGTCGCCGCGGGGCTCGTTGGGCTTGGGCTCAATGGCGAACCTGAGGTCATAGCCACGCTCGGTGACGAAGGTGGTTAGCAGGTTCATGCCCTCGCGGTAGCGCTCGAGCGCCGCCTGGACGTCCTTGGCCGAGTCGTACTCGCTGCCTTCGCGGCCACCCCAGAGGACGAACGTCTTTGCACCAAGGTCGGCGGCAAGTTCGATATTGCGAATGACTTTGCGCAGGGCGTACCGCCGGACGTCGCGGTTGTTGCTGGTGAATCCGCCGTCCTTGAACACCGGGTGGGTGAACAGGTTGGTGGTAACCATCGGCACCACGATGCCGGTCTCGTCCAGCGCAGTCTTGAACCGCTCGATGACCTTGTCCCGCTCGGAGACCGACGACCCGAACGGGACCAGGTCGTCGTCATGGAACGTGATGCCGTAGGCGCCCAAGTCGTTCAGTTTGTGGACGGCTTCGACCGGGTCCAGCGGGGCTCGGGTGGGATCACCGAACGGATCGCGCGCCGTCCAGCCGATGGTCCACAGACCGAAGGAGAACCGGTCGGCCTTGGTGGGCGTCGGGCCGGCGGGAGATTTTCCAGATGTGCTCTCGACCATGGGAATGTCACCTTTACCAGTGCGGGGGCGGGTCGTCCGGGCCTTTTGTTTAATGCCTGAACTTATTCGTCCACCATAGGCCGGTCGACCCGATTGGACAACCCCGAGGCGTGGTTTCTGGCCAACCCAGGGGTGTGGGTGCTCCCGTTCTCGGGGCCCCGCGGGCTGTGATCCACTCCCATTTTCCGGGGCTAAAGAGCCTGTTGCGTAATGCGTGTGCGGTTGGGGGTGGTCCAGGTTTGGGCCTGGTGGCGGCTATTCAGGCCGGGGTGGCTTGCTGGGTGGCTGCTGGGTGGCTGCTGGGTGGGAGTGCGGCCGGAGCAGGTTGGTGACGGCTGCGGCGAAGCGGACCTCGCTGGGGGCTGCGCTGAGTCCTCGCCGGGCGAACCGGCGGGAGTGCGCGGCGGTGCAACGTGTTCGCGGGTGCCCAGGGTGATGAGCCGCTCGGGTGCTTTGGCGTCGCTGCTGACGAGGAGTTTGGCCGTTGAAGCCTTGTCATCCGGCCGGTGCGGGTGTCCTCCACGGCCGGTGCCGCCCACGGCAGGTGCCGCCCACGGCGGGTGCCGCCCACGGCGGGTGTCCTCCACGGCGCGTGCCGCCCACGGCGCGTGCCGCCCACGGCGCGTGCCGCCCACGGCGGGTGTCTCCCACGGCGGGTGTCTCCCACGGGGGGCTGCGCAAACGCGACCGGTGACACGCTGTGCACCCCAACCGGAACAGTCACCCACCCCAACGGCCCTGACCCTCGGCCTGAGGCCGCACCAACCGGCGGGTGAACTCAGTGCCCTGGTCATCTCAGCGCCGTGGTCATCTCAGTGCCGTGGCCATCTCAGCGCCGTGGCTGTTACCCCACCTCGGTGTGACACAGCCGCTCGATCTCACGGCTCCAACGCTGCCCCACGGCCTAACCATCAGCAGGCAGCCACCCGCGCCTATCCGCAGCCATCAAGAGCCGCTGATCCCGGCCCCACCACTCGAAATCCGTGAGAACTACCAGACTCTCCCGCCATCCACGACCACCACCGGGGAGACACACCAATCACGCAACAGGCTCTATGGCGCCACCAAACGCGAGTTGATCACCTGACACGAACCGGGCGGAGACCGTCGGGAACCCCGGGAAACCTCAGCTGAACCGGAGGTTTCTGATGATCTGCCCAGTCAGTTTGCCGTCGGCCAAGCCGAAATGGACGAGGTCGTCGAACACCCGCTGGTCCGCACGTGCCGCCCGCATACCGGCGTCGATGAGTCCCGGCCATCGTCCGAGGCGAGCCAGGGCTGACGTGTGCAGGAAATGCCGGCCCAGTCGCTCGCGCGTCAGCCGCCGGTAGGCCGTCCCGGCATCAAGTCCGGACCGCAGCGCCTCGGCGGCTGCCTGTCCGGCCAGCGCACCCGAGGCCACGGCATAGAAAATTCCCTCGCCGGTGAACGGGTTGATCAGGGATTGGGCATCGCCCACAAGCAGAACCTGGCCGGCCCGGATCGCCGGACGGCCGGACGACAGCGGCAACCGATGGGCCCGCAGCCGGTCCGGATGGGAGTCGAGTCCGGGCAGCAAGGCCGCCATCCGGGTCAGCATGTCGGTGCGGCGCAATGGGCCGGGCCCGATCAGTTCCCCGTAGCCGATGTTGGCGCGGCCGTCCCCGAGCGGGAAACTCCAGGCGTAGGCAGGCCAATGCCGTTGGGTCATGACAATCACCTGCGCGCCGTCCTGGTCGGCAAGCTCGGGTGCGTATCCCCTAATGGCGAGGGCGACCCGGCCCTTGGCCGCGGCGGGCACCCCGAGGGCACGCCGGACGACAGACTCGGCACCATCGGCTCCGATGACGAACCTGGCCCGCAGGGATCCGTCCAGCACGACCGGCCCCCGTCCATCCACGGCCACCGTGCGTACCTCGTGACGTCTGACCTCGATGCCGCGCCGGCGGATGTCGGCAACCAGTCGCTCATCGAGGATCTCGCGCGGAACGACATGGACGGGCTGGCGCATCTGCCGGTTTACCTCGATCCCCGCGGGCGAGCGCAAGGCCAGCCGGCACACTGGCGGGGCACCGGCGAACACCGAGCCGACATCGAAGCCAAGCTCGGCGAGCAGGTCCGCCGCCTCGGAGGCAATGCCGTCGCCACAGGCCTTGTCCCGGGGAAAGTCGGCCCGATCGACCACCAGCACCCGGGCGCTCGGGTCACACCTCCCGATCGATGCCGCAGCCGAACAACCAGCCGGCCCGGCCCCCACAACAACAACGTCCCAGACCGGGTCAGTCATCTTTCAGAAGGTACTGAGTCCGCCGGATTCCGGTCCGCAGCACCCCGACCCGGCGCGTCCCGGTCCGCAGCACCCCGACCCGGCGCGTCCCGGTCCGCAGCGACCAGATTCGCAGCGCCAGGCCGCAGCCGAACGGTGATCCGCTGCTGGATGAGCGGCAACAGAATCGCGGGCACCACCACCGGCAGGAGCAGCAATTTCAACCAGTCCCACGCTGTGTTGCCCCGAAAGCCCGTCCAGGACCACGGCACCAGGTAGCCACCGAGCGCGACGGCGACGAAGACCAAGACCAGGGCGCCAACGGCCATCAGGTGCCCGCGGCGGATCCGGTGGCGGTCAGCCCACAGTGAAGCCGTGGCCACCACCAGCGGCAACAACAGCAGTTCCAGCCAGTCCCAGAGACGGTTGTCGGTGAAACCGGTCCAGCGCAGGGGCACCAGGTAACCGAGGAGCACCAACACCCCGAAGACGAGGGTGGCCACCGCCACCAGACCACGGTGCTTGCGGGTCAGGTTGCCGCGATGGTGCAACAGCACCGGGGCGAGGCCGATCGCGAGCGGCAGGGCGAGCACCTGCAGCCAGTCCCACAAGGTGACGGATTTCGACAAGCCCGTCCAGCGCCAGTTCAGCTGGTAGCCGCCCCACACGCCGACGGCGAACAGCAGAGCCAGGACGAGGGCGGCCACGCTCAGCAGCGCCCGTTGGCGTCGCTGCCGACCGCGCGCATGCCGCCCGGCCGCAAGCGTCGTCCTGGCGACCATGTCAACGCCGGCTTCGGTCATCATGCCCCCGAATCAGACCCTCTCCGCGTCAGCAATCGTAAGGCCGTCAGAGAACCAGCGGTAGGCCGAACACCGGGAACAGTTCGGGGCCGAAGGTGGTGATTTCGGAGATGAGGCCACCGGAGACGCGCAGCACGTCAAATTTGAAAGCCCGGAACTCCGTGTCGCCGGGGCGGCGCAGGTAACTGGCAGCGGTCGGCATCCGGTTGGCCGAGGTTGGCACAAGGCGCCAGTCGCCGTCCCGGTTCTCGCCCAGCGCGCGCTCGAGCAGCGGCGCTATCGCGTCGAGCCCGTCGAAGAGGTACGGGTTGGGCGGCATGGTCACACGCAGGTCGGTGGCCGAGATGGCGACGGCCGCCACGGCGTCACACCGCTCGTGCGCATCGATGAAGCGACTCAGGAGTTCGCGCTCCTGCACGGTTGGTGTCTTGGCCGCCCACTCGGTGCGCCGGGCCGGCAAATACTCCTGCATGGTCGCGCGAGCCCGTTGCAGGGCACTGTTGGTCGCGGCTACCGACGTCTCGAGCAAAGACGCCGTCTCACTCGCGGGCCAGCCGAGCACATCGCGGACGATCAACGCGGCGCGCTGCCTCGGCGGCAGGACCTGCATCGCGGCCAGGAAGGCCAGTTCGATCGTCTCGCGCTCGACGGCGACAGCGTCGGGCTCGTCGTCGCTGGGCGCACTCGCGTCCAGCAACGCATCGGGGTACGGCTGCAGCCACGGCACTTCGGCGAACGAGGTCAGCTTCGTCAGGCGTCGGGAATTCTGCCGGAGCAGGTCCAGGCAGATGTTCGTGGCGATCCGATAAAGCCACGCCCGAACCAGCGAGCTGCCGTCGAACGTGTCGCGGCTGCGCCACGCTCGTAGGAACGTCTCCTGCACTGCGTCTTCGGCATCATCGAAGGAAGCCAGCATTCGATAGCAGTGCACATGCAGTTCACGCCGGTGACGCTCGGTCAACGAAGCGAATTCGGCATCGTCGAAGGTCCGTGTCGCCGCGCTCATGCGTCCCGCGTCGGCCGCCCCACCTCCTGCAGCACGAAACTGTTCCCGTCCGGATCGCTGAAGTCGGCGAAGGACTGGTAGTCACCGCGCTCCGGATGCGGTCCCGCTACCCAGCCGCCGGCATCGAGGTGGCGCACTTCGCTGACCGCCACGCTACGTTCGAGCAGTTCCTTCCGCGCGGCTTCGATGTCGGTGACGATCAGGTGGGTGCCACGCGCAGATCCCGGTGTCGCGTCAGTGATTCCGGTGCCAAAGCCGATCGAGCAGGACGAGCCGGGCGGCGTCACCTGCACCACTCGGCCGACGCCATTCACACCGGTGTCGACCAGCAGGTCGAACCCGGCCTGCTCAAGGTAGAACGCCTTCGCGCGATCGACGTCCGAGACGGGAAGCAGTACCAGCTCCAGTTTGTAATCCATGATGCAGTCTCCTTCGAGGTTTGCCTGTAGTCCAGTCAGCGGGCGCCGACAAAAGATGAAACGCTGGCGGACGCGAAAACTCATCGGTCCGGCGATGAGTCAGCGGCAACCATCGCTCCGCCGGTCGACTGCGAGCTATTCGGCGAATCGGTAACCGAGCCCTGGCTCGGTTATGAGGTGCTTCGGACGAGCCGGATCGGCTTCCAGCTTGCGGCGCAGTTGCCCGAAGTGAAACCGCAGGTAGCCGGACTCGTCAGCGTAGGCAGGCCCCCAGACCTCGGTCAGTAGCTGCCGCTGGGTGATCAGCTTGCCGGGATGCCGGAGGAGCCGTTCGAGTAAGCCCCACTCGGTCTTGGTGAGCCGGATCTCCTCGCCATCGGCGTCGGTGATCCGATGCGCGGCGAGGTCGATCAGCCGGTCACCGACCCGGACCTCGGCCGACTCGTTGCCGGTACCCGAGGAGGCCCGGCGGGTCACCGCTCGCATCCGGGCCATCAGCTCGTCCATGCCGAACGGCTTCGTCACGTAGTCGTCCGCCCCGGCATCCAGCGCGGCGACCTTGTCCGCGCCGCCGACCCGTCCGGACAGCACGATTATCGGGGCGCTGTTCCAGCCGCGTAACCCCGCGATCACCTCGCTGCCGTCCATGTCCGGCAGACCCAGATCGAGCAGGACGAGGTCCGGCGGATGCTTGGCCGCTTCCACCAGGGCCGCTGCCCCGGAGGCCGCCGAGTTTGCCTCGTAACCGCGAGCGCGCAGGTTGATGACCAGGGCCCGCACGATCTGGGGTTCGTCATCGACGACCAGGACCCGCATCAAGGCATTCCCATCGGCAGTTGGAGGTTGGCCGGATCAGCCGAATTGGCGGGGTTGGCGGGGTTGGCGGGGTTGGCGGCCGGATCCCCGGCTGGCCCCGGACGGGCGACCGGCAGACTCACGCTCACCATCAGCCCGCCTCCGGGAGTGTCCTCCAACGCGATACTGCCGCGCATGGCCTCCACGAACCCGCGCGCGATGGCCAGTCCGAGGCCGACGCCGGCGCCGGTGCTCACCGCCCGATCGTCCCGGCGCTGGAAGGGTGCGAACACCGCTTCCCGAACCGCCTCCGGAATACCGGGACCGTGGTCGATCACGCGCAGTTCCACCGTCCCGCCGTGCCCACTGGCCGCCACTCGGACCGGCAGGCCAGGCGGGCTGTATCGCTGCGCATTCTCCACCAGATTGGCGATCACCCGCTCGAGCAGCCCGGGATCGGCCAGCACCTCGGGCAGGTCGGGGGACACGTCGACGTCGACCGGGGTGACCGCCGATCGACCGGAGCCTGAGGGCAGCAAGGCACGGCTCACGATGTCATCGAGGCCGACCGGATGTGACACGACCGAAAGGGCTCCTGCCTGCAGCCGAGACAGGTCGAGCAGGTTGGTCACCAGCGCGGTCAGCCGATCCAGGGCATGATCGGCGTTCTGCAGCAACTCCTGCTGGTCCTGTTCACTCCAGGCCACCTCGTCGCTGAGCAGGCTGGACACCGCTGCCTTCGCCGAGGCGATCGGGGTCCGCAGGTCGTGGCTGACCGCGTTCAGCAGGGCCGTCCGAGCCCGGTCGGTCTCGGCCAGCTCCAGCGCGGTGTCGGCCTGCTGGGTGAGCTGGCGCTGCTGGTACGCCACAGCTACCTCGGTTGCGAAGGCAGCGAGCATCCGCTGGTCCTCCGCGGCCAGGCTACGGCCGCGCAACACCAGGACGAGGTCATCGCCGACCGGCACCTGGGAGTGCGCGGCGAGCCCCGTCTCGCCGCCCGCTTCGGTTCCGACACGGTGCTCGTGGTCGTCCGGTCGCGAGCGCGGGTTGTCGCCGACGCTCGCCACCGTCGTCCAGGCCGGCGGCACCGTATCGGGCTCGCGTCGGAGCAGGGTCACACTCTGCACTGCAAATGTCTCGCGAACCCGTTCCATCAAGGCCGGCAGGGCCTGCTCGCCGCGCAGCAGACTGCCCGCGAGTGTCGACAGGGTCTCGGCCTCGGCATTCGACCGTGCCGACTCGACGTTACGCCGGGCGGCCTGGTCGACGACCCGGGAGACCAGCACGGCGATCACGACGAACACCACCAGGGACAGCAGGTTCTCCGGCCTGGCGATGGCGAGCCGGTGCAACGGTTGGACGAAGTAGTAGTTGAGCAACAGGCTGGCCACGACAGCTGCAGCGACGGCCGCGTAGAACCCGCCGATGAGCGCACAGACGACGACGACCAGCAGGAACAACAACAGGTCGCTGCCCAGGGCCAGATCAGACCGGAAGCTGATGCAGGCCGGCACCAGGATGGCCATCAGGATCGCGCCCACGATCAAGCCCGCGAGGCGTCGGCGGAGGGTCAGCCCGCCGGTGAGCTTCGGTAGCACCCGACCCTTGCCGATGTACTCGTGACTCACCACATGTACATCGATGGTGCCTGAATGGCGGGTGATCGTCATGCCGGTACCCGGGCCGGTCAACGCGGCGATAACCGGATTGCGGCGGCTGGCCCCGATGACGATCTGGGTGGCGTTCTTCGCCTTCGCGAACTCGAGGACGGCCGCCGGAATGTCATCACCGATGATCGAGTGGAAGGTGCCGCCGAGTGATTCCACCAGCAGCCGTTGCTGGTCCAGGGAAGCGATGGACGAGCCGGCCAGCCCGTCACTGCGCGCGATGTGGACGGCGAGCAGGTCACCGCCGGTGGCCCGCGCGGCTATCCTTGCCGCCCTGCGAATCAGGGCATCCCCCTCCGGCCCACCGGTGACAGCTACCACCACCCGTTCCTTGGTCTCCCACGTCGAGGCGATGCCGTGCTGATCGCGGTACTGCTGCAGGCCCTCCTCAACACTGTCGGCCAGCCAGAGCAGCGCCAGCTCTCGTAGCGCCGTCAGGTTGCCGGGCCGGAAGTAATTCGACAAGGCCGCGTCGACCTTGTCGGCGCTGTATACATTGCCGTGGGCCAGCCTGCGCTGGAGAGCCTGCGGGGTCATGTCGACCAGCTCGACCTGCTCAGCCGCCCGGACCACTGAGTCCGGCACCGTTTCGGCTTGCGGCACACCGGTGATCGCCTGCACCACATCGTTGAGCGATTCCAGGTGCTGCACATTCACCGTGCTGATGACGTCGATGCCGGCTTCGAGCAGTACCTCGATCGCCTGCCAGCGCTTGGTCATGCCACCAGCACCGCCGCCGACGATGGTGTGCGCCAGCTCGTCGACCAGCGCGACCTCGGGGTGCCGTTCGAGGACGGCCTCGAGATCCATCTCCTCGAACTGCGCACCCCGGTAGGTCACGGTGTCGCGGGCAAGCACCGGCAGGTCGCCGATGCGTTCGGCCGTGTGCTCGCGTCCGTGCGTCTCCACGAAGGCGATGACCACATCGGTACCGCGTGCCAGCCGCCGGTTGCCCTCGTCCAGCATCTTGAAAGTCTTGCCGACTCCCGGCGCCGCTCCGAGGTACACCCTCAGGCGACCGCGCTGCGCCACTTTCGTGCTCCGATCCCGTTGCGGCTCCCGGAGAAATCCCAGGTCACGGCCCTTACTGTACTTTCGGCACCCCAGTTCGGATCATCCCCGCGCCCAGCCGGCGGTTCTTGCGCAATCCACCCTCAGTGGTTGGATCGGGTCATGGTGAACTCAGCCCGTGCGGGACAGCCGGCCCAGCCGTCCGACCTCGTCGATGTGGCGAACCTGATCGAGGCCTATTACTCGCGGCACCCCGATGTGGCTCAGCCCGAGCAGCGGGTGTCCTTCGGAACCTCGGGACACCGCGGATCCTCGCTGACGGCCACCTTCAACGAGGACCACATCCTCGCCACCAGCCAGGCCATCGTGGAGTACCGGGCCCGGCAGGGCATCGACGGCCCGCTCTATCTGGGCGAGGACAGCCATGCCCTGTCGTCCCCGGCGACGCATTCCGCGCTGGAAGTGTTCGCGGCCAACGAGGTCACCGTGCTGGTCGATTCGCGTGAGGGCCTGACGCCCACCCCCGCGGTGTCGCGCGCGATACTGGCCCACAACGCCGGCAGGGCGCCGGGCGGCTCGGGCTTCGCTGACGGCGTGGTCGTCACCCCGTCCCACAACCCGCCCTCCGACGGTGGATACAAGTACAACCCGCCGGACGGGGGTCCAGCCGGAACAGAGATCACCGGGTGGATCCAGGACCGGGCCAACGAGCTGCTCGCAGACGGGCTCAGCGGTGTCAAGCGGGTGAGCTACCAGCAGGCGCGCGACTCGCAGTACGTGCAGGGCTTCGACTTCCTGGACGCCTACGTCTCGGCGCTGCCCGCGGTGGTAGACCTCGACGCGATCCGTGACGCAGGGGTGCGCATCGGTGCGGATCCGCTCGGCGGCGCCTCGGTGGCGTACTGGGCCGAGATCGGCTCGCGTTATGGGTTGAACCTGACCGTGGTAAACCCGACGGTGGATCCGCAGTTCGGTTTCATGACCCTGGACTGGGACGGCAAGATCCGGATGGACTGCTCGTCGCCGGCGGCGATGGCCTCGCTGGTGCGGACGATGTCGAGCGGCGGCGCCGAGTTCGATATCGCCACCGGCAACGACACCGACGCAGATAGGCACGGGGTGGTGACGCCGGACGCCGGCCTGATGAACCCTAACCACTACCTCGCGGTGGCGATCCAGTACCTGTACGGCAACCGTCCCGGCTGGCGTCCGGATGCCGCGATCGGCAAGACGCTGGTGTCCTCGTCCATGATCGACCGGGTCGCTGCCGAGCTGGGCCGGAAGTTGATCGAGGTACCGGTCGGGTTCAAATGGTTCGTCCCCGGATTGCTGGACGGGTCGGTCGGCTTCGGAGGCGAGGAGTCGGCGGGCGCCTCCTTCCTGCAACGGGACGGTTCGGCGTGGACAACCGACAAGGACGGCATCATCCTGAGCCTGCTCGCCTCGGAAATCCTTGCCGTGACTGGGTCTTCGCCGTCCGAGCACTATCGCAGGCTCACCGAACGGTTCGGATCACCGGCCTATGCGCGTATCGATTCGCCTGCCACCCGCGAGGAGAAGGCGGTGCTGGCCAAGCTCTCACCGGATCAGGTGTCGGCCGCCGAACTGGCCGGCGATCCGATCACCGCACGGCTGACCGTGGCACCGGGGAACGGGGCGCCGATCGGTGGCCTGAAGGTGACTACCGAGCGGGGCTGGTTCGCCGCGCGCCCGTCCGGAACAGAGGACGTGTACAAGCTGTACGCCGAGTCCTTCGCCGGTCCGCAACACCTGGCCCAAATCCAGCAGGAAGCCCGCAAGATCGTCTCCGACGCCCTGACGGCCTAGATCGTGTAACACCGGGCACGGCCAGGCTGCCCGGTGTTACACGATCGGGTTTTTCACGCGCGGCTGAAGGTGTCCGGGTTCGGGCCGATCCGATGTCCGGTCTCCAGGCCGGAGATTTCCGCCACTTCGGCATCGCTGAGCGTGAAGTCGAAGAGATCGATGTTCTCGGCGATCCGGGACGGCGTGACCGACTTCGGGATGGCCACGATGCCCTGTTCGAGGTGCCAACGCAGGACGACCTGAGCCGGTGTCTTGCCATGACTTGCGGCGATGGCGGCCACCACCGGATCGGTCAGCACGGAGCCGCCGCGAGCCAGCGGTGACCAGGCCTCGGTCACGATGCCACGCTCGGAGTCGAAGGCCCGCACTTCGCGCTGTGGCAACAAGGGATGCAGCTCGACCTGGTTGATCGCGGGCACCACACCGGTCTCGTCGATCAGGCGCTTGAGGTGCTCGGGGTGAAAGTTGGACACCCCGATTGCCCGGACCCGGCCATCGGCTTGGAGTTTCTCGAAGGCCCGCCAGGTGTCGACGTAGCGGTTCAGGGCGGGTGCCGGCCAATGAATGAGTAACAGATCCAGGACGTCGAGCCCGAGTCGTTGCATCGACGCCTCGAAGGAGCCCAGGGCCTCGTCGTAACCCTGCTCGGAGTTCCACACCTTGGTCGTGACGAACAGTTCGTCGCGCGGGAGGCCGGATTCGGCGATCGCGGCACCGACCGCCTTCTCGTTGTCGTACAACTTTGCGGTGTCGATGTGGCGGTAACCCGCCTCCAGGGCGCAGCTGACGGCGGCCTTCGTTTCCGATTCCGGGACCAGGAACACCCCGAAGCCCAGCTGCGGAATCTCCACGCCGTTGTTCAGCACCACGTTCGGAACAGTCATGAGGCCAGCGTAGAAGCGTGCATCGGCTGCGTCGGCGGGGTCACCTGTCAACGGTGAAGTAGCGCACTGGGAGAATGCCGAGGTGATCACCGACCGCTCGCCGCTCACGGACTTCATCGCCGGGCTGCCCAAGGCCGAACTTCACGTCCATCATGTGGGCTCGGCATCACCCCGCATCGTGGCCGAATTGGCTGCCCGCCACCCGTCTGCAGGTGTGCCCACGGACGTCGACCTGCTCGCTGACTACTTCACCTTTTCAGACTTTGCCCATTTCATTCAGGTGTACCTGTCGGTGGTGGACCTGATCCGCGATGCCGAGGACGTCCGGACCCTGACGTACGAGGTGGCGCGGGACATGGCCGCCTTGAACGTCCGCTACGCGGAGTTGACGGTGACGCCGTACTCGTCCGTCCACCGCGGTATCCCGGCCGAGGCGTTCCTGGAGGCCATCGAGGACGCCCGGATCTCGGCCGAACGCGACCTCGGTGTGGTACTACGCTGGTGCTTCGACATCCCCGGGGAGGCCGGCCTCCCCTCCGCGGAGCTGACTGCGGACATCGCTACTCGGCTGACTCCCGACGGGCTGGTCAGCTTCGGCCTGGGCGGCCCGGAGATCGGGGTGCCACGTCCGCAGTTCAAGCCGTATTTCGATGCCGCCCGCGCCATCGGCCTGCACAGTGTGCCGCACGCCGGGGAGACGACCGGGCCCGAAACGATCTGGGACGCCGTACGGGTGCTGGGCGCCGAGCGGATCGGCCATGGAACTTCGTCGGTGGCCGACCCGACCTTGCTGGCCTATCTGGCGGAGAACCAGATCGCCTTGGAGGTATGCCCGACCTCGAACGTGGCCACCCGCGCGGTCGCATCCATCGACCAGCATCCGTTGCCGGATATGGTCAAGGCAGGTGTAGTCGTGACCATCGGTTCCGATGATCCGCCGATGTTCTCCACCGACCTCAACCGTGAGTACGCGATCGCCGCGGACCTGCTGGGGTTGGACGAGGCTGGTATCGCGGCACTGGCGAGCAATGCGGTCACCGCCTCATTCGCGCCTGAGGACGTCAGGTCACGAGTGTTGGGCGAAATCGAGGGCTATCTGGCTGGTGCCGGGACTCAGCCGATGGAGGGCTGACCGGCCGGCCCGGAAGCGGAACACCGCCACCAGCCACAGCCCCCCACCGATGAGCCACAAGGGCTCGTAACCGAAGGCGTAGTACCGATCGTCCGGGGTCACCGGCTGTCCGAGAGCCGACCGCGCGCCCAGGAACAGGTAGTTCAAGCTCGCGTGCCACAACATCAGCGATGCACCGGTGGCCGCAAGCACGAACAGCCATCGCTGATAGCCGCCGCGGGCCAGCCGGACCGCGAGAACGACGCCGACCAGGCTGGCCACAACGGCGAGCAGCTCGACGATGAGCAGGGTTCGCCATTCACCCGTTCGGATTCCTGGCGGCCGCAGTCCGGTGCCGCCGAGAGCCCAGTACCCATGGGCCACGCCGAACAGTCCAGCCCACACCGCGGCGAGCACGGCAGCAGTATTCGCCACCCGAGGGCGTCGAGCCACCACGGCGGGCCGGCCTTGCGGCGCCGCCCCGGCGGCAGCTGTCACCTTCATGGAACAAGACGCTAGAAGCCAACAGCAGGGCCCGGATCGGGGATTACCCCGATCCGGGCCCTGAAATCGCTGTCGAGCGGATCAGTCGGCAGGACCGCTGCCGAGCGTCACGGTCACGCTGTGAGACGCGCCGGCCGAGTCGCTGTAGGTCACCTTGACCTGGTCGCCCGGGTTGAACTTGCCCATCACGGTCGACAGGCTACTGGCGCTCGTGACCGACGTGCCGTTCACCGCCGTGATCGTGTCACCAGCCGCCAGTCCGGCCTTGGCCGCGGCCGAGCCGCTCACCGTGCCGGCGATGGTCGCACCGCCCGTGGTCCCGGCGCTGGTCGTCGACAACTGCACCCCGAGGAACGCGGGGTAGCCGATGTGGATGGTGCTCGTCTCGACGCCAGACTCGATCTGGGTGGCGATGGAGGTCGCCGTGGAGATCGGGATCGCGAAGCCGACCGTGCTGGTCGAGCGGGAGGTCGAAGCCGCGGTGTCGATGCCGATGATCTGGTTCTTGGCGTTGTACAGCGGGCCGCCGGAGTCACCGGCCTGGATGTTCGCATCCACCTGGATCAGTCCGGTCAGATGTTCGGCGTTGCTCCCGTCAGCGTCGCTGGCGGTGATCGCCTGACCGAGCGCTGTGACCGATCCGGTGGCCGAGCTGGGTGCGCCCCCGGTACCACCGGCATTGCCTACCGCGGTGACCGCATCGCCCACGGCGACGCCACTGGAGGTACCCACGTTCGCCGTAGCCAGACCGGAGGCATTCTGCAACTGCAACACCGCGATATCTGCGGTCGGATCGGTGCCGACCACCTTCGCGGTATAGGTCGCGCCGGTTGACACCACGACCACTGAGATGCTCGTCGAGCCGCTCACGACGTGGTTGTTGGTCAGGATCTCACCGGAGGAGGTGAGCACCATGCCGGTGCCGGCGGCCTTGCCCGTCCCGTAATCGAGCACGGTGTTGACGTCCACGACGCCGACCTGTTGGGTGGCCGTCGCGGTTCCGGTTGTGCCGGCGCCGGACGTACCGGAACCGCCTGAGCCGTAGGGGCTACCGAAGCCGAACTGGCCGCCGCCGCCACCGCCACCGCCGAGCGGGCCGGACGAACCGCCGTTCGGTAAGCCGCCGTTCGAGGAGCCGCCGGATTGGCTGTTCGGCGTGGTGACGGCAGCCTGGTTCGAGGAATTGCGGTTGGACTGTTCGACCGAGACCGCTACGGCACCAACGGCGATCGCCACCGCGGCGGCCGCTGCGACCGATCCGAGCACCACCCGGTGGCGCCTCGGCTTCGGCGGCGTACCGGCTGGCGGCGAGTGCGGCGGCGGCGGCGCCCAGTAGTTCGCCGCCGGAGCCCAATGCTGACCCGGAACGCCGTAGGACGGGCTCTGCTGGTAGCCGGGGGTTTGGGCGTTCGGGTATTGGGTGTTCGGGTATTGGGCGTTCGGGATCTGGTACGGCTGGCCATCCGGCCCCACCCAGTTGGTCGGGCCCCACGGGCCGTTGGGCTGGTAGGTGGCGCCGGGCTGATACCAGTCCCCGGGCTGGTACGGGGAGGCACCAGGGTACGGGCCGGTGCCCTCGGACGGAGCCGGGCTCTGTTCGGGCAACGGACCGGGCAGCGCAACCGGCATCGCGCCGGGCAGCGGGATCGCCGCGCCGGCCGGGTCACCAGCTGGAGCGGAATCGGTCGCCGGCACGCCGTTGGAATCGGAATGGAGCGTCGGAGCGCCGGTTGCGTTGGAATCGGCCTCCGGCATCCCGGTGTCGCCGGGACG
>JAVEEN010000109.1 GCA_030840445.1 Pseudonocardiales bacterium | reverse complement strand
ATCAGCGCACCCCAGAGACCTACGTCGCGGGTCCGCGAAATGGCCTGTGCTGTCTACAGCTTGGCGGCCAACTGCCACATCGCGGTCAGCGCGTCGTGTCCTGGGTCGACGGGGCTGAGGATGATCTCGGTGGCGCCGGCGTCGCGGTAGCGGCTGACCTGCTCGGCGACGTCGTCTTCGTCGCCGAGGATGGCCACGTCGGCGGCGTGCTCCAGACCTTCGCGCGCCAGTACGTTCTGATAAGAGGGGAACTGGTCATAGAAGTTCAGGCTCTTGGCCGCCGCCTCCCGGGCGTGCTCCAGGTCGGTGGTGACCGCCACCGGTATCGAGGTGATGATCGCTGGTGCGGGACGTCCGGCGTCGGCCGCAGCGGCGTCGATGGTCGGTTTGATCAGTTCGGCGAGGGTCCGTGGCCCGGCCAGGTAGGTGATGGTGCCATCTGCGCCCCCGCCGGCCACTTCCAGCGCCTTGGGGCCCATCGCAGCGACGTACACCGGCATTGGCCGGCCTCCCGGAACCACCGGCGGCAGTTCGGAGTGTGCGGAGATCTCCAGGCCGTCGAAGTCCACCGTGCCTTGGCGGAAGATTGCGTTGAGTACTGTGAGGTACTCGCGCAGCCGGGTCATCTGTTTGCCGGGTGCCATTCCGAACGAGCGGCGTTCGATGTCGTTGCCGCCCAACCCGATTCCCAGGGTGAAGTTGCCGTGCGCGGCGGCCTGCGCGGTCTGCGCGGCCGAGGCGATCAGCAACGGGTGCCGTGGGTTGATCGGCACGATGGCAGTCCCCACAGCCAGATCCGGTATCGATGCGCCCACCACGGCGGCCAGCATCAGGGCATCGAGGTCATAGCGCTGCCCG
Source organism: Pseudonocardiales bacterium (assembly GCA_030840445.1). GTDB lineage: Bacteria > Actinomycetota > Actinomycetes > Mycobacteriales > Jatrophihabitantaceae > Jatrophihabitans_A. The sequence goes on along the minus strand of JAVEEN010000109.1, from coordinate 1,998 downwards.
AACCAGACCCGTCGCACGCCGCAGTCGTGGGCGGTGTGGGCCTGCCACAACGCGTCCTCGACGGTGTTGGCCGCGGCGGGATTGGGCCGGATCACGACACCTGCGGTCACTGGCGGCCGCTCTGGGGCGTGAGGTGGCGTGTGAACCACTGCGTGGCCATGACGCTGGATTCGATGAACTGGTCCCGGTAGGGCGCGTAGTGCCCGCCGCTGATCAGGTGCAGCGACTTCGGCTGCAGCGCGTGCTCATAGGCCTGCAACGCCAGGTCGGTGGGTGCGATGGTGTCATCGCTGGCCACGATCATCAGCAGCGGTGTCGGGGCGATGCGGGTGATGAACCGGCCCGGCTCATAGGTGCGGGCGCGGCGGATGGACTGCATGGTGACCTCGTTGCTCCAGGTGCCCTCCGGGACCGGCTGGGTGAAGAAGTCGATGGTGTCCTGTGAGTGGTAGGCAGCGGGCACCGTCGGGTCGGGATCGACGAACTTCTTTGTCACGGGCGGCTTTCCGTGGAATTGGCCGCGTTGATCCTCCAGGAAGGCCGCCTCCAAGTCCGCGACGGCGTAGGGCGGCACCCGGCGCAACCCGGAGGCGTACCCGTCGATGGTGGGCACCTGGGCCACGACGGCGTGGATCCGCGGATCGGTCGCGCCGAGAACGATGGCGTGCCCACCGGAGTAACTGGTTCCCCAGATCCCGATGCGGTCGACGTCGATGCCCTCGATCGTCTCCAGGAAGGTGATCGCGGTCCGCCAGTCCTCGATCTGGGTCCACGGGTCGATGTCCTGGCGGGGCTGACCGCCGCTGGTGCCGAACCCGCGGTGATCGTGGGCCAGCACCGCGAACCCGGCGGCCTGGAACGCACGACCATAGTCATCCAGACCGTGGTCCCGGGTCGCGCCAAAGCCGTGGGCCATGGTGATCGCCGGCCACGGACCCGCGGTGTCCGGGCGATACAGCCAGCCCGCCAAAGTGGTTCCGTCGGCGACGGTGAACGTCACGTCATGTCGGTCCGACATGACCTCGGGTCGCCGTCTGCGGGGTGGCGGGGATGGTTCCCAGACGATCGGCGAACCAGTCGGTGATCAGTTGACGGGCCGGGTCGGGGTCATCGGCGGCGACGTGTTCAGCGCCGCCTTCGGCGATCGTGAAGATCCGCAGTTCCTTGTCGGTCGAACCCGCTGCGTCGAGCGCCTTCTGGGCGTCTTCGACGGGGATCGCGCCGTCGTGCTCGCCGTGCACGATCAGCAACGGCGCGGTGAGGTGCCCGATCGCATCGACCAGCGAGAACGGCTTGACCTTCGCCAATGCCTCCTCCATCGTGCCGGCGCCCATCACCCAGGGGAGCTGCCAAAACGGCACGGAGGTGGTCTTGGAGCTCGTCTCGTAGCGCTGCTGCCAGGTGGCGCCGTAGTCCCAGATCGCGCCCCAGGCCACACACGCCTTGATGCGGTGCTCGAAGGCTGCACCGCGCGGTGCGTAGTAGCCGCCCAGGCTGATGCCGAGCAGCCCGATCCGGTCGATATCCACGTCGGAGCGGGTGTCCAGGTAGTCCACGATCGCCGAGGTCGGCACTTCGTAGTCCGGGCGCGAGGGCACCCCGCGCAGCCGCAATGGTTCACCTGTCCCGGGGGTGTCGATGACCAGACACGCAATGCCGCGGGTGGCGAACTGGTCGCGGATCATCGCGAACAGGATCTCCTTGGTGACGTCGAACCCGTTGTAGAAGATGACAACCGGTGCGGGACCGGTCGTCCCGACGGCGGGGATGAGCCAGCCCGGCAGGATGCCGTCGGGTGAGGGGACCTCGACGCGTTCGGGCTTCTCGGGTAGGTACTTGACCGCTTCGCCGAAGGCCCGCAGCGCATGCTGATAGCTGTTGGACTTGGCCGGCCCGACCGGGGTCTGGCGCTCACCGGTCAGGTAGTAGGTCGAGGCACGCAGGAATCGCTCTCCGGCGCTGCGGGTGAATCCCCGCCGAAGATCGTCGGCGGCGTGC
>JAVEEN010000374.1 GCA_030840445.1 Pseudonocardiales bacterium | reverse complement strand
TCGCGAACGTCACCACGACGTCGCTGAAGGCGTCGTTATCGTCACCTGCCGCGGTGTGCCCGGCGTCGGACAGTTCGACGAACTCCGCGTTGGGCACGGTTTCCAAGAAGTGCCGCACACCTTCCGGGCTGACCACGTCGGAGAGCTTGCCGCGGATCAGTAACACCGGGATCGTCAAGTCCGCAGCGGCCTGCTCGAATTTCTCGGTGCGCAATTGCGGGTCGTCGCCCGGTTTGGTCATGAAGGCCGGATCCCAATGCCAGTACCAGCGGCCATCGCGCAGCCGCAGGTTTTTCTTCAGCCCCTCCGTGCTGCGCGGCCTGGTCCGGTGCGGCAGATACGCGGCGACGGCGTCAGCGGCCTCGTCGAGCGAGCCGAACCCGTGCAGGCCGCTGAACATGAAATCGCGGATGCGGGCGCTGCCGTTCTTCTCGAACCGCGGGACGACATCGACGAGCACCAACCGGGTGACGCGATCCGGCCCGGCCTGATCCGCGACGAGGATGCCGGTCAACCCGCCCATGCTCGCCCCGATCAGGATTACCGGCCGACCGATGGCATCAAGCACCTGCAGAACGTCAGCGGTCAACGTCTCGACGTCGTAGTCGGCGTCGGGTGCTCGATCGCTGTCGCCATGGCCACGGCTGTCCAGCGCGACCACGTGGAATCCTTCATCGGCCAAGACCTGGCCGGTGTTCTTCCAGGAGAACCGATTCTGGCCGCCGCCGTGCAGCATGAGGATCGTCGGCCGACTAGTGGCCGTGTCGACGCCGCGATTCCATTCATCAGCGATCAGGGTGAGCCCCTGAACACCGGAAAACTCGACAGTGTGTCCGGTGTTGCGCACGGTAGTCACGGGCGTCTCCTCGGCTTGATCAAGGCCCGGTTCCTACTCGGCCCGCTGCGCGGCCCGCATCATCGCCAGGCGTTGTACCCGCCTGACGTTACCGAGGTGGGCTAGGCAACGTCGGTACCGGGGGCAGACGTCGGCGGCGAACACGGTGGGTGTGGCTACCGGTGACTTTTTATCTTCGCAAGGGTCTATCCGATTGGACCCTTGCGACCACGACTAACAACTAGGAGGCGGCCATGCCCTCGATCACGCCCTCACTGTGGTTCGACCACAACCTTGAGAAGGCGGCGGCGTTCTACACCTCGGTATTCCCGAACTCGCACATCGAGGACTTCAACCGAAGCACCGACGCCGGGCCCGGTGAGCCCGGTTCGATCCTGTCCGGCAGCTTCGTGCTGGACGGCACCCGGTTTATCGGCATGACCGTGTAGGTGGGGTGTATTACGTCACCCGGTTCAGCAGGACAAAGCCGCCGAACATTTCGAAGTACGGCCACGGTGCCAAATGCTGGTCACTCGATAAGCCGTCCACCCAAAAGGCACTCCCGGTGTCGGGAACGTATTCACCGGCGTTGTCCAGTGTGTCACCGGATCCGGGTCCGCCGTTGTTGTTGCAGGACAACTGATTTCAGCTGGTGCTGTAAGCCCAATAGTCATACGAGCCGGGCACCGGGCACAGGTCATCGTATGCGGCCAGCACGAAATGAGCCGCTTGGTCGCCGGTCAGCTGTGGATGGTCCCGCACCAGGCCCACGGCCACCTGACTACCCGAGGCGTGCTGATTCCAGAGTTTCCAGCACACGTCGTAGCCGTCTTCCAGCATCGCCGGATCCGCTCCGGTGATACCCGCCGCCCGTACGGCGCCCAAGAAGTCCGGGACGGCGGCGCCGGCCGGCGCGGCCAGGGCTACGGAAATGACGGCTCCAGCGGCACCGACGAGGACTTTTCCGATCACGAGACCTCCCCTGTTCGCCCAGCGTTTACCTTAATAACCATCGTAGTTCATATTCTGTACACCTGGGCTTAATGCTGCCTGTGTGCTCGGTGGGGTCTTCCTGTCCGTTGTGCGCGCCGGTTCGCAGCGGCTGAACGCAGCGCGGCTATACGTTGGGTGGGATCAACGGTGGGCCGCAATTCCCGTTCAGTGAGGCGGTCTCCTTCGCCATCAGCTGCAAGGACCAGGACGAGGTCGACTACTACTGGAACCGGCTGACCGATGGCGGCGAGGAATCGCAGTGCGGCTGGTGCAAGGACCGATTCGGTCTGAGTTGGCAGGTGGTTCCAGACCGGCTCTATGACTTGGTCAGCCATCCGGATCCGGCCTGCGCGACGGCCGCCACCGAGGCGATGTATGGCATGCGCAAGATCGTCATCGCGGATCTCGAGAATGCGGTAACAGCGGTCTGAGCGTTGGCGTGACCACGTACGTTAGATGACATGCCAGACGATGCTGCTGCCTCCGGTGGAGAGACCGACGCCCCGGCGGACGTCGTATACCTCCGGCCGACCCAACGCCCGGGCCAGGTTGAACGGATGGCACTGGTCGCCGGCCTGACGGCGGGCGCGGTGTTGGCGGGGCTCGTCGGTTGGCTGAGTTTCCGGACCTACGAGGCCCAGAACCGGGAGGCGCAGCGCAATCTTTTCGTGCAGACGGCTGAGGAAGTCGCGGTGAACCTCAGCACGGTCGATTACCAGCACGCCGACGCTGACGCGCAGCGAATCCTGGACTCGGCAACCGGGAAGTTCGCCGACAGCTTCTCCCGTCGCAAGCAGTTGTACATCGACAACGCCAAGCGGGCGCGGTCGAAATCGCTGGGTGACGTCACCGATGCTGGACTGGAATCGCAAACCGGCGACCAGGGTCGGGTACTGGTCGCAGTGACGGTGAAGTCCGCGGATCCCGCGCGGGCCCAGCAAGAGCCGCAGTTCGTGCGGATGCGGGTCACCGTGCAGAAGACAGGCAAAGTCGCCAAAGTCTCCGACGTCGCATTCGTGTCATGACGCAGCGAAGGTCGGTCAACTGGTCGCGCGTGCTGGTCTATGGTTTGCTTCCCGGTCTGGCGCTGCTGCTGGCGATGTCGGCGGGCTTGCTGAAGTGGAA
>JAVEEN010000120.1 GCA_030840445.1 Pseudonocardiales bacterium | reverse complement strand
AGCTGGTAGACCGCAAACGGGGTAAGAAGATATGAATATCCGATATAGCGTGGAACAAAGCGTGGGTGGCGTTTGCTGCGTCCCGGACCTCCCTCGCGGGAGGTCCGGGACGATGTGGAGGGGATAGTCAGCACAATTCGCGCAGCCTTCTGGTATGCAACATCTATATGGGGCTATCCGTTACTTGAGCGATTGGACGAAGGGCCCGAACGCATCCTGCAGATGCGACTGGAAGTCATCGACAGACATCGATCCGGACGCCAGCTTGTCGAAGTTGCTCTTGATCGCGTCGTACAGATCCGGAGCGCCCCAGTCGATGAACGGAACCGGTGAGCCCTTGCCGATCACGGCGATGCCGTTCCTGATGGCGTCCTGGGAAGGGCTCGGGAGATTGGCCGATGCAAGCGCGGCGTTGAGATCGCCCGGCGAGAAGGACGGCATATTTCCACTGGTGAGCAAGACGTCGGCCGACGTGTCGCTGGAGATGAAGTTGATGTATTCGGCGGCGAGGTCGTGGTGCTTGGAGTGGGCCGGGATGGTCCACGGCATATCGCCCGCCGCGACCGCGTTCGGACCATCGCCGGACACCGACGGGAATACCACCATCCTGAACTTCTTGGTCTGCTCCGGAGTGCCTGGGATCGGCATCAACCACGAACCGCCGAGGCCGAACAGCCCTTTGCCGCCTGCGAACTTCGAAAACGCCTCGTCGGTCTTGTAGGCCGTCCAGTTGGGGGTGAAGTAGCCCTTGTCCGCCCACGACTTGATGGTCGTGGCGGCCCACGCTGCGGTCGGAGACTTGAAGGTGGGATCGTTACGATGGAAGACGATGTCGTTCACCGCGGCGGGTCCACCTTTGGCGAGCAGCAGCTCGCTCAGCAGCCACGCCGGCATCTCACCGTTGGACGACCCGAACTGGAACGGGACAACGCCCTTGGCCTTCGCGGTAGCCAGGTCCTGCTCGAGCTCGGCGAACGTCTTCGGCTCGGCGGAGATGCCGAGCTGCGCTGCGACATCGGAGTTCATCAGCAGGCCGATCCAGGCGTTGGTCACCGAGATTCCCCACAGTGGACCTTCGCCCATCTTGACGCCGTCGGTGCTGAAGTGGCCGTTCAGCTCGAGCAGGGCTGAGGACTGCCGTTTCGTCCAGTCGTACTTGGAGGCGTACTGGTCCAGATTCGTTAGCAGGCCTGCCTTAACGAATGCGCCCATAGCCTGATAGCCCTGGTTGGTCTGCGTGACGTCGGGAGGATTCGAGCCGGAGAGCTGCAGCTTGGAAGTCGAGACCACCTCGTCGAAGCTCTTCGTCACGAACTGGATCTTGACGCCGGGGTGATCGGCTTCGAACTGCTTGTTCAGCTTGTCGTAGGCCGCAAGGAGACCAGTTGCTCCTCCCGCACCGTTCTGAACCACCAGGGTCACAGAGCCCGACTTAGTACCCGAGCCGCCCGAGGAACAAGCGGCCGCCAGGAGGCTCACGAGCGCACCGGCGATGACGAGCGCCCTGGGCGCTCTACGGCGAGTCAAGGCCCTGCCAGTTCTGCCGAGACGACTTTCCTGCATGACATCCCCTTCGATAGACAAGCGACATTGCATGGCCCGCGGTGTAGAGACTTCGCTGCTCGATTCGTCGCTGAATACGAGGGGTCGGTCTCGAGAACCGGAGGTCCTGCTTTGGTGGATCAGCGGCAGCGAGCAGTCGATGCCGAGTTGGCGGGCGGGTGGTATCAGAGCCGGTAATTACTTGCGAGAACAAGTCGTCCGCTGGCATCAGGTACCCCTGAGGGGGTGCCCGGTTCGCGCCATCAAGAAATCAACTGGTCTCTCTGGTGAACCAGTTTGCAGCGCGGAGACTATCCCTGTCAAGGGTCGAGGTGCTCTCCTCGCCCGACCTGACCTCTCGTCGAGACCTGCCGGATGAAGATGCACTCCCCCTCACGCGGACGAGCCGGTAACGTCGGCCCACGTGAATCGAGTGTTCAGCCAATGGCAGCGGCATCCATGAAGCCCGTCGACCTCGGAGTGAGCGTCGCTCACGTCGAGGGTCGAAACCATGCCGTCGAGGCGTACCGGATCCTTCTCGAGCTCCTGACCGTGGGCACTTTTGCACCCGGCACGCGGCTGCCGGGCGAGCGCGCGTTGGCGGCGCAACTCGGTGTCAGCCGAGCAACGTTGCGCCACGTCCTCGGTGCCCTAGCTGACGCGGGCAAGATCCAGCCCTCGCCCTACCGGGGATGGTTCGTTGCAGATCGGAAGTGGGTCCACGAGCCCAACCGTTTGCGTGGGTTCACCGAGGTCGCGCATGAGCAAGGGCTCAAGGCCTCGGCCCGCATCGTGCGTAACGAGTTACGATCCGCGTCGCTGACGGAAGCCGAAGCGCTCGGCATCGACACCGCCGAGCAGGTTATCTACCTCGAGCGTGTCAGGCAGCTTGATGGGGCGCCGATCAGCGTGGAGTACTCGTGCATACCGGCTAAGCGGGTTCCAGGTCTCGAGACCGTCGACCTCGCCGACCAGTCGCTGTATGGCGTCCTTCGCGAGCGTTATGGAGTACTGGCCACCCGCTGCGACTACGAGCTCCAGGCCGAGCCCGCTACGGGGCCGGTCAGCGCGTTGCTGGAGGTACCTCGAGGCGAGCCGGTGCTTGTGGGTTATCAGATGACGTATGACCAGAACGAACAGTGTTTCGATGTCGGCAAACAGGTATATCGCGGCGACTCCTACCGCTTCAAGGCATCGCTGTTCAGATTCTGAACGAGGGGACCGTCCGGATCAGCGGTCAAGCACAGGCCCGGGACCCTGGCAAGCATCAGTATGATCCGGGAGCCGACTCCAGCACCGACCACGCGGGGCGGCGCCCCTGGAGGCTGCGTTCAACGCTGCTCTCCGAGCGGTCCGGATGCAGATCGCTGACGATTTGCTGTGACAGGATATCGGGGTCTGGCCCCCCGATGTGGGGGTACGCAGCAATGCCGGCCAGGCGGGTACTCGAGGACGAGAGGGATCAATTGGCGACACGAACTGAAGGGCGGGATCTGGCCGCACCCGGGGTTGGTGATTCCGGTGGTGAGTCACTGGCCTACAAGGCCCGGGAGGCGCTCGGTGCACCGCTGATCGCCTTGCTCGCCGGCTGGGCGGTACTGGCCTACCGTTCCCCGTACAGCGGCATTGATCTCTTCCGGCCCGCGAGCTGGGGGCGCTGGGACAGCGGTCACTACGCGAGGATCGCCCAGGACGGCTATACCGCCTCGTGGCACTGCAGCGGGCATTCCCTGCCACCACACCTGCCGCCTGGAAACTACCTGTGCGGGACCATCGGCTGGTTTCCCGGCTATCCGGCGCTCGGCCGGCTGATCAGCTGGCTGCCCGGCGTCACCGTCGGGGCGGCTCTGCTGGCCATCGCCTGGGTGGGCTGGTTCCTTGTGCTCGTGCTGATGTGGCGGTTGCTGGCCGACGCCCGTTCGGTGTGGACCCGCCGGGTCTGTCTGGCCGTCGCCACGTTCGCCCCCGCGCAGGTCTACTTCGCAGCACTGTTCCCGATCTCTATCTGCATCGCCGGCATCTTGGGATGCAGTTACGCCGCCTTCCGGACAACCTCCAGAACCGCGCTCGTCCTGGGCGTGCTAGGCGGCCTGGTAGCCGGCTTCAGTTACTTCACCGCCGTGGTCACTGGCCCGGCGATCATCGTGGCCGCTCTCATCAGCCTCCGCGGACGCCGCCGGCTACGTGCCCTGGCATGTGGGCTGGCTCCGCTGGTGGGCTTCGGCGGTGTTCTCCTGACCATGCAGATCAGCGTCGGAATCTGGAACGCCTACTTCATCAGTGCCAAGAAGTACGGCATCGCGCCCCACTCGCCGCTGCAATCGCTGCGAGACCACCTGCGCCCGATGTGGACTTACGTACCACCCGAGAGGTACCTCCTACACATTGAGGCGCAACAGACCATGCTGGCGCTCTGCCTGGTCGCCGCGGGCACGCTCGTCACGGTGGCTTCCTGGTTCGCAATCGGGTTCCTGCGCACCGGACCGGAGCTGACCGCCGAAGGACCCCCAGATCGGCCGGCCGGCCGATCGCGCCTGGATCGGGTAGCGCGGGTTCTTCCGGCGATGGACCTGGCGTTGCTGATGATGGCCGTGGGGACCTGGCTCGTCCCCTATGTCGCCGGCGGCGGCGCCAGCACCTACCGGTCCGAGGCCTTCGTCGTCCTCAGTGTTCCGTTGTTGCGTCGGGTGCCGTGGTGGCTGCTCATCATCCCGCTCGCGGCCGGCGTCTATGTAGCGTGGCGGATGGCGCCGAACTTCTTCAACGGCAAGCTGGTGTGATCGCGTTCAGCGGTCAAGCAGCGGGGGCGGAGAGGCCCGCCAGGGCGAGTCCTGTGGCCACGCTGATGACGCCTTATTCCGCGGAAAGCACCTTCAAGTGCTGCTGGAAGTACTCGATCGTGCGGGAAAGTCCCTCCTCGAGGTCGACCAACGGCGTCCAACCGAGGGCGTTTCTGGCTTGCTCGATGACGGGCTGACGCTGCGTCGGGTCGTCCTGAGGAAGTGGCCGGAACACCAGCTCGCTGGACCCGCCGACCATCCGTAGCACCTTCTCGGCCAACTGCGACATGGTGAACTCGGTCGGGTTGCCGAGATTTATCGGGCCAGTGACTTCATGTCCGGTGTTCATGAGTCTCATCAACCCGTCCACCATGTCGTCGACGAAGCAGAAAGAACGGGTCTGGGTCCCGTCGCCGAAAATCGTGATGGGCAGGCCACGCAGCGCGGCGACGATGAAATTCGACACGACCCGACCGTCGTCGGGCCGCATACGTGGGCCGTAGGTGTTGAAGATTCGCGCAACCTTGATCGGCAGGTCGTGTTGGCGTCGGTAATCGAAGAAGAGGGTCTCCGCACAACGCTTTCCCTCGTCGTAGCATGACCGTACCCCGATCGGATTCACGTTGCCCCAGTAGCTCTCGTCCTGCGGATGGACCTGGGGATCGCCATACACCTCCGAGGTCGAGGAGAGCAGGATTCGCGCTTTGGTTCGCTTCGCCAGGCCCAGCATGTTGATCGAGCCCACCACCGCCGTCTTCGTGGTTTGCACCGGATCACGCTGGTAGAACACCGGCGATGCTGGGCATGCGAGGTGGTATATCTCGTCGACCTCAACGTAGAGCGGGAACGTCACATCGTGCCGCATGATCTCCAGACGCGGATCGTGGATCACATCAGCGAGGTTCTGCCGGGCGCCCGAATAGAAGTTGTCGACCACCAGGACCTCGTGGCCTTCGGCGAGCAGCCTGCGAACGAGATGCGAACCGATGAATCCGGCGCCGCCAGTCACTAGAATTCTGCGGTCTGTCATTGATGTCCTCACATCCTGCGGTTCGAACGGAGCCCTTGGCCGGCGTAACAGTATCGCTGGCGAAGCGGCTCGGCAGTGGGAGGTTCCCGGCGACGATCCCGCGTCTCCGTAGAGTGCCCCTATGGCCAACCCTGATCAGGCTGCCTCCGATGGCACCGACCTGCCCGACAGCTCAGAAGTTCCCGAGGTGCTGGGAGACACCATTCTCCAGTCAGAGACGCTCGAATCATTGGCCTCTGCTGTCAATTACAACAACTGGCTGACCTCGCTGGCCCTGCCTCACCTCGGAGACTCGCCTATCGAGCTGGGCAGCGGGCTCGGCGACTACGCGCAGGCATGGCTCGATGCGGGCGTCCCGAAGATCACCACCAGTGAGATCGACCCGGCCCGGCTCGCCCAGTTGCGCAATCGGTTCAGCAATGATCCACGAGTCGAGGTGAC
>JAVEEN010000340.1 GCA_030840445.1 Pseudonocardiales bacterium | reverse complement strand
CGGCGCCGTATACCCGTGGCGGACCGTCGAGCGCAATGTGGCGTTCGGGCTGGAGCTCCTGCCGATCCCGCGCGCCGAGCGGGACCGCCGGGTCGCCTGGTACCTCGCCGAGACCGGGCTCACCGGGCTGCGCCACGCGTTGCCCCGCCAGCTGTCCGGCGGGCAGCGGCAACGGGTGGCGATCGCGCGGGCGCTGGCATGCGAGCCGGAGGTGCTCCTGCTGGACGAGCCGTTCGGCGCCTTGGACGTGCAGACCAAGGAGGACATGCAGCTGTTCATCCGCCAGGTGTGGCGCGACACCGGGACGACCGTGGTGATGGTCACCCACGACGTCGAGGAGGCCGTCTTCCTCGGGCAGCGGGTGGTGGTGCTGGCCTGCGACCCCGGCCGCGTCGCCGCCGACCTGCCCGTGGATCTCCCGGCCGACCGCGACCTCACGGTGAAACGCGACCCCGGCTTCCTCGCCCTCCGCGCCCGCGTCGAGGACCAGGTCCGCGCCTTCCACCACGGCGCCGCGGCTGCCTTCCCGGCCTGACCAGCGGCGGCGACGCCGGCCGACACACCAGAAAACCGCCCCCGGGTACGCGGCGTCAACGCGACCACACCGGACCTGCTCGCCCGCCAGCGCACCGGCTTATCCGGGCGGCGGCTCGCTGCGAGCGTGATGGGTGAACGTGATCGCCCATCTCTCGTCGCGAGGAGCAGCCGTGAAAGACGCGCATCATTCAGGATCAGCCCGCCGACCCGCCGGTGCGGGGGACGCCCGGACCGGGGTCGGCGGGTGGGTCGCCCGGCATCGGCTGGTCAGCTTCTTCGTGCTGGCGTACGCGTCCTGCCGATCATGGTTGCCGCCGTACCGGTCCTCGCCTTCGGCTCCAGCCTGGTCACGGTGGTGTCCGGGATTCTGCTCTGGGGCGCCGCCACCCGGGGTGCAGGACTCCACGGTCAAGGCGTTGGTCGCAGACCTCGTCCCGCGCCACCGGCGGGCCACCGCCTACGGCATGTTCGCCGCCGTCGAAGGCGTCGGCGCCCTCGCCGGAGGCGCTACAGCGAAGCGTCGGCAAGATATGGCTGGGGACCAGTGTGGAGCGTAGCTGCCCAGGCTTGCTCGTGACTGCACCATATTCATTCTTACGCTGGCCCAGCATCCGTTGTATGTGCTGCCAGGGCGCGACGTTGGCGGGCGTTGGTACACGGCCTGATTAGCGCAGGCATGGGTCTGGCCGTCCTGGCGAGGATGTGACCAGTGCAGGCCCATACCGCGCGGAGCCTATTTCGGCTCACCGCGGTACGGCCCAGCCGCACGAACCGATGGATCAGACCGCAGGCAGCCGCTTGAGCAACGCCCAGCACGCGCCGGCCGCCCGCCGAGAACTCTCGACATGGATCTGGCAATGCGCGTGCGAGGAACCCCCACACTCCTTGGCGCACCGGTCCGCAGCGACGGCCGCCGCCTCGACGACGGCACGCATCACTGTCACATCGGCCGCCGCCACCCGCGACAGCACCCGGTGCGCCGTCGAGGCGGTGTCGGCACAGTCGAGCGCGGCCCGCGTGGCCACTCCCATCGTGCAGTGCTCGTCGCCAGCGACCATGGCCACCGCGCACGCCGAAGCGTCCCGTTCCAGCGCCATCAGCGCGTCGATCGTGGTCGCCAGGTCTTCCAGATCGACGACCGGCGTACCCGATGACTGGATGATCTGTTCAGTAGTGATCATTATCGTCCCTCTCGCGGTGAAAATACCATTTCCTCCGTTCTAGATTGTCTTCTTTCCTTTGATGACTGCATAGCAAGTCTCGGATCGTGTAGTCACAAGGGGACGATGTGACGGGATGGCAGCCGCGTGCTGCGGTAGTAGCCTGACTTCGTGGCTGCAGGGGAGCGGGTCGGTCGGCTCCCGGTCGCGGCGGAGATCGCGCTGGCGTCGGCGGCAGGCGCTGGAGCCTTTGCTACGGCAGCGGTGGCTTTCGCGGACATTGACAGCGTGATCGTCGCGGCGTTCCTGGGCGCTGCCTTCCTCCTCGCCGTGATCGCGATCGCCCGGTTCGCAAGCGTCGCGTACGCGGTCCCGGTGGGGATGGCGGGATTGCTCGCTTTCGACTGGTTCTATCTCGCTCCGACGCACCCGCTCGAGTTCCCGGACTCTGCCAACCTGGTGGATCTCATCATTTACCTGGCAGGAGCGGTCCTGTTGGGGGTGCTGTCTGCGCATGCCGTCGAGCGCGCAGCGGCCGCCGAGCGTGCCCGGGGTGAAATCGCCGACGAGCAGGCCGCCCTGCGCCGAGTTGCGACCCTGGTTGCCCGGGGTGTGGCCGCCGGTGAGCTGTTCGCCGCGGTAGCCACAGAGGCCGGCACCCTGCTCGACGTGCACGGCATCCGCATCGCCCGATATGAGGACGACACAGAGCTCGTGCACGTCGCCGAATGGAGCGAGCCCGGACACGATCCTCCCTCCTCCTACGATCGCGCCGGGCTCGAAGGGATGAATGTGTCTGCCGAGGTGCTCGGCACCGGGCGCGCGGTCCGCATCGATAACTATCAGGACATTGTGGTCAGAGCCCGCTCCGCTCGTGTCTCGGATCTGAAGTCGGTGGTGGGTGCTCCGGTGGTCGTCGAGGGTCGCGTTTGGGGTGTGATGATCGCCTGGTCGATGAGCGGTCTGCTGCCTGGCGACACGGAACGCCGGTTGACAGACTTTGCCGGGCTCGTCGCGACGGCGATCTCGAACACCGATGCGCGGACCGAGCTGATCGCCTCTCGCGCACGCCTGGTCGCCGCGTCCGACGAGGCGCGGCGCCGCTTCGAGCGTGACCTCCACGACGGCATCCAGCAGCGACTTGTGTCGCTTGCGCTGGAGCTGAACCTCGCGGAGGCGGTCGCGCCGCGGGAGAACGCGGAGCTCGCCGCCCGGCTGGGGCACGTCCGACAGGGCCTCACGGGAGCGCTCGACGACCTGCGGGAGCTGTCGCGCGGCATCCACCCGGCGATTCTTTCCGAGGGCGGTCTGGTCCCCGCACTGAAGGCGCTCGCGCGGCGCTCACCGGTCCCGGTCGAGCTGCGTCTCTCGGTTGGCGAGCGGCTCGCCGACCAGGTTGAGGTTGGGACGTACTACGTGGTGTCCGAAGCGCTGACCAACGCGGCGAAGCACGCGCGGGCCTCGAACGTCGAGGTCACCGCCCACGTGCGAGACGGCAGGCTCCAGCTGACGATTGGCGACGACGGCGTCGGCGGAGCCGATCCCGCGCGGGGGTCCGGGCTGACCGGGCTGGCGGACCGGGTCTCGGCGCTCGGCGGCACGATCGCGATCACGAGCCAGCCGGGCAAGGGCACATCGTTGCGCGTCGAGCTCCCGATCGTCAGTCAATAGCTACACGCAAGGCTGGCCCAAGCCCGTCGCGTCGATCGCGATCCAGGGATTAGTGGGCATTTGGCCGGTCCCGTCCTGTCGCTCCACATGCTAGCCGCCAGCCGAGGCTGGGCCCATCCCCTCAGGCACGTGGTGGGGACCGCTGCCAGCGCCGAGCTGAATCGGGCGACCGGTGACCGGGCCAACCCGGCCGGGATCGCTACCCAGGCCCCCGGGTAGCGGCACCGGCTGGATCACGGCTAGCTGCAATGCGGCTACGGGGCCGCACGGCAATGCTGAAACCACTGGTGGCTTCGCCGAATCAAGAGCACAGGAGAGCTCAAAACCACTGGTGGCTTCGCCGAATCAAGAGCATAGGAGAAGGGAACCGTTATGGCAGAGGTGAACGGCGGCGACGCCCGGATAGCAGTCGCAGTGATCGGCGCCGGCATCATGGGCTCAGCGATGGCCCGGAACCTGGTCGCCGCCGGTATGGAAACCAGGGTGTGGGATCGGTCCGCGTCGGCGACCGGCCCGCTCGCGGCGGCCGGTGCGGTGGTCGCGGCGTCGGCGCTCGATGCGGTCAAGGATGCCGGAGTGGTGATCACGATGCTGCCCACCGCCGACGTGCTGGATTCGGTGATCTTCGACGGTGCGGTGGCCGGTGCGTTCGCGGATGGAGCCGTGTGGGCTCAGATGGGCACGATCGGCGTTGAGGCGACTCTGCGTACGAGAGATCGGCTGGCCGCGCTGCGGCGTGACGTCATGTTCGTAGACGCCCCGGTGTCGGGCAGCAAGGGACCGGCGCAGCAGGGCCAACTGTTGATCTTGGCCTCGGGACCCGGTGGCGCGGCAGACGCGCTGCGCCGGGTGTTCGGCGTCCTCGGTCGCAAGACTGTGTGGCTCGGCGCGGCCGGCAAAGGCAGCCAGATGAAGTTGGTCGTCAACGCCTACATGTCCATCCTCATCGAGGGTGTGGCCGAGACCATGGAAATCGCCGACCGCCTCGACATCGGTCACCAGCAGCTCGCGGAGGTCATCGAGGGTGGACCACTTGACGCGCCGATCGCCGACGCCAAGCTCCACAAGATGGACCAGCGCGATTTCGCCGCCGAGTTTCCGCTCGAGTGGGCCCTCAAGGATGTGGACCTCGCCATCGACGCCGCAGCTGGCGACACCCCGCCCCTGCTGGCTGCGCTCTCCACCCAATGGCACGCAGCCGTCGCGGCCGGGCACGGCCGCCAGGACATCAGCGCCGCCCGCTTGGCACTGGGAAATCCGCAGGCTTCGGGCGCGGCTGGGTCCCCGTGAGCCAGCGCCGGCTGGGTCCCCGTGAGCCAGCGCCGGCTAGGTCCCCGTGAGCCAGCGCCGGCTAGCAGCCGGTCAGAGTGTGCGGGGTGAGGCGGTCGGCCCGGATTTTTCGAGGGGTCGGGTCCACAGGGCGTCGGACCGGGTCAGCCACCAGGCGATACCGCAAGAGGTGGCCAGTGCAGCAGCGGCGAACAGCAAGGGTAGTTCCGGGTGCCCATGGCGGATGACGAGCGCGCCGACGAGGCCGCCGAGGAACATTGCCGCCGTCGACAGCAGGCGCCGTCCGGCCTTGGCGCCGGCGCCGCCGGCAAGGCGGCTGTCTGCGGCCATGCCGGTGATCGTGAGGGTCAGTACCGTGGTGGTGAGGTCGGGTACCGCTAGCGCTCGGGCTGCGGCGTTCTGCACGCCCATCCCGAGGCCGAGCAGCGCGATCAGCAGGTAGCGCCGGCCGGCTCCGATCGGCCCGCCGGACACCTCGGCCACCAGGAAGGCGGCGGTCACCAGGAGGGTCTCCACAACCAGGGCCACCTGCAGTAGACGGGCTCTGTGCGACCGGAAGGAACTGACGATACGGCCGCCGACGAACGCTCCGGCGGCGAACGCGGCCACGGCCACCCCGGTGGCTGTGATCGAGAATCCGGGAGCGCCGGCGAGCGCGAAGCCGGCGAAGACTACGTTGCCGGTCATATTGGCGACGAAGACATGACCGAGGAGCAGGTAGCTGAAGGCATCCACCAGGCCGGTGACCACCGTGAGCAGGATCATCAGCGGCGGTAGCGGCCCGTGGCGGTCGTTCATGTCCGGCACCACGGTGCGCACTGCATCGCGTAGGGTGGCGATCACGCGGTTCACCTCCACAGCTGGCGTTTCGCGAGCCGCCCTAACCGGTGACCGCTCACTTCCGTTCGATCAGTCCCGGGGCGTCGTGGCAGGCTGTTGCACGTCGGGCAGCTCGCGATAACGTGCTCAAACCCTCGGCACGGAAACGGCCGTCCCGGACAACGCGGCCGCGGAATCTGCGGGTGCTGGCGAGTCTGTCACGGCCGGCGCAGGCTGCGGGCGGACGACGGTGGCCCGACGCCAGCGGACGACCAGAATCGCCACGCCGATCACGGCGTCCAGCAGCAACAGCGACCAGTTCACGACGGTGTACACGTGCACCTGGGTTTGCGTCGCGGCCGGCGCCTCGCCTTGTCCGATCAGCGTCCACTGCATCGGTGTTCCGGTGAGCAGCAGCGTCAGCCAGTAGGCGACCGAGCCGGAAGCGTCCCAGAGCGCGTGCAGCATCGCCATCAGCACGTACCAGCCGACCAGTGAACCGACCAGCCGGGGCCGGCCTCGGCGGGACCGCGCGGCGGTCGCAAACAGTGCGCCGCCTAGGATCGCGGTCCACAGTCCGTGCCCGAACGGCGTCAGGATTCCGCGCAGGGCCTCGGTCTCCACGAGGTTGAGCAACGACAGGCCGCTCGAGCCGAACAGCGCAGTGAACGCATAGCCGGCGCTTTCCAGGGCAGCGAAGCCGAAGCCGACCGCCGCGCCGAGCACCATTCCGTCGCGCGGGGTGTAGCGGGGCAGGCGCCGGGCCAGTAGCCACAGCGTGCCCAACTTGACCGCCTCCTCGATCAACCCGACGCCGACGTACGACAGGCCGGACGGCTGCCGCAGCAGCGCCGCCTCGAGGACCGTGGCGCCCAGCACACCGAGCACGCCACCACAAATGAACGCCATGAAGATCCGCTGGGCGGTCAGCACCTCGTCGGCGCGCGCGAATGCGTACACCACGAACGTCACCGGGATCAGGAAGCTGCCGAGCAGGATGATCGTCGGCACAAGGTTGGCGTTGCTGGTGGCGAACGTGATGACCACGGTCGCCACCCACAGACCCAAGCCGCCGAGCAGGACCCGGGCCCAGGGGGGTAGGCGGTGCCGGACGTGTGGCTGCGGCGCAGCGGGGTAAGCCGTCATGAACCAAGGATCCTTGGCGGACTCCCCGCCCGGCATCGCGGCCAGCCAGCATCTGGCGTACCGGCTAGCCCTACCGCTTCAGGAGCATCCCGGCCGACCTTCCAGGCTGCCGTGACGGGAGTATCCGGCTAGCTGGAATGTGGACCGGCGGCCCGCCCTGCCATGCTGGGAAGATGCTGCGCTGCCTGATCGTCGACGATAGCCGACGGTTTCTGGAGGTCGCCCGTGGCTTGCTGGAGAGCCAGGGGATGGCTGTTGTCGGTGTGGCGTCGACCGGCGTGGAGGCGTTGCGCCAGGTCGAGGAGCTGCGACCGGACGTCACTTTGGTGGACCTGGACCTCGGTGGCGAGAGCGGCTTTGAGGTGGCGCGGCGACTCGAGCACGACACGGGGCAGCCGGCACCTCGGATGATCTTGATCTCGACGCACGACGAACAGGACTACGCCGATTTGATCGCGGCGAGCCCGGCGCTCGGGTTTCTGGCCAAGTCGGCCCTGTCGGCCGCCGCCATTCGTACGCTGCTCAACGGCGAGCTCGACCACGAGCTGCCCGGCGCTGCGGTCAGCGAGCCTCGAGAAACGTGACCACCGCGAGGACGCGGCGGTGGTCGTCGTCGGTCTCGGGAAGGCTCAGCTTGGCGAGGATGCTGCGTACGTGTTTCTCGATCGTCCCCTCGGTGACCCACAGACGACGGGCGATGCCGCCGTTGGAGCGCCCCTCCGCCATCAATGCCAGCACCTCCTTTTCCCGCGCGCTCAGCGTCGCCAGCGGATCGTCCCGGCGGCGGGCACTTATCAGCTCCTGGACCAGCGCCGGGTCCACGACCGATCCGCCATTGGCGATCCGCCCGAGCGTGTCGAGGAACTCCGCAACGTTGGTGATCCGGCTCTTGAGCAGGTAGCCGATACCCTGCCCGCTGGCCAGCAGCTCCATCGCGTGCTCGATGTCAGCGTGGGCCGACAGGACCATGATGCCGGTCTCGGGGAATTCGCTGCGGATCACCCGGGCCGCGTCCAGCCCTTCGACGGTATGCGTCGGCGGCATCCGGATGTCGACCACCACCAGGTCGGGCGCCGTGTCTCGGACCAGCGGGAGCAGTTGCGCGCCGTCGCCGGCCTGCCCGACGACTTCGAAGCCCGAGCGATCGAGCAGGCTGGCCAGGCCCGCCCGGAGCAGGATGTCGTCCTCGGCCAGCACTACTCGCAGGCCGGTCACGACCGAACCTTCGGTGTCATGCCCTCCTGGCCCTCGGTCCGCTCGGTGCGCTCGGTCATGACCGAGCCGTCACCGGCTCGACGGGGGCGAGACGGTACCTGCGCCATCCGGTTCTCATTGCAGCATTATCGGCCAGCGTCCGGCGATCAGCACGGCCTCTCTGCGTGCCAGGACAGGCAATACGGCGCTTGCGTATGGGTGTAGCGGGGCACGGAAGCAACTTGTGTCCGATTGATATCTATCAGTCCATCGAGAGCGCTGGGTACCGACCACTTTGGTATGGTCACACGACACCCCGCTATCTTGAGAGGACTCGGCGATGGCGGAAGACCCTGCGGTTACCCTGCGAAAGGTCGTCGGGAAGTTCGTCCTGCTCTTCGCAGGCGTCTGGCTCGCCATGCTGTTCGCGGTCGCGGTTGCCGCTGTCAACGGCGGAGGGCCGAAGATCCCATTGATCAACTGGGGCACGTTGCTGTTGCCGGGATGCGCGTTGGTCCCCGGAGCCTTTGTGAGCCTTCGGCTCCTGCGTGCGCCGGATATAGACCGAATCAAAGAGTTGTGGGTTAAGTCTGCTTTGTTCGGCGTGGCTGGCTTCGTGGTTGGCGTCGGATCCGTCATTGCCCTAGTCCAGGTTCAGAAGGGGGGGTAACGCACATTGACGCTCAAGGTTGATCCGACGGCATTGCGGGTGTATTCACTCCAGCTCTCCGCGCTTATGGTGGCAGCCGATACGGCCCGACGATACGTCAATAACAATGGAAACCTCAGCTTAAACGAGGGTGGCCTTCTCGGTTATATCGTCGGCAGTCACCGTTCCTACGTGGAAGCACTGAACCAGATGTTGGAGCATCTCGTCAGGGTTACGGACGCATCTGCGGACAGCTTGAAAGAGATTGGTGATACTTACGACCGTACCGATAAGCATTCGGCCGAAGCGTTGGACGCAACCTACCCCGAGACTGTGCCGTCCCACCAAAATTTGAGACCCGTGGGATGATAGGCAATACCGTCCGGACCCTCCACCAAACTAGTTTGGTGATGGAGCACGCAACCCACCAAGCGAGAGGAACGGGGGATGAGTGATCCCACCGATTACCTGACGTTGCCAGCCGCGCCGGACGAGAGCATGTCGAATGGCTTTGGGAATCCGCTTGATTTCTTCAACTATGTGAGTCCGTCCGCATGGCTCCTAGCAATTGTCCAAGAACTTACGGGCTGGGATCCACTCGGACAGATCACCAGTTTCCTGGCCGGCGACTGGGGAGCAATCTGGGAATTCGGCGAAGCAATGGGCAATCTCGCGCGGTTCATGCAGGAATTCGGCGTCGAGATTCAACAGGGAATGCTGACGCTCGAACAGTCGTGGGATGGAAACGCCAGCGATGCCGCTTACCTGTACTTCTCCAACTTTGCATCGGCAGTCAGCAGTCAGCAGATGCCAATATTTGACAGCGAGCAGAGCTATCACCAAGCAGCAAAGGGTGCGTGGCAGTTTGCGGATCAACTCGGGAATCTTGTGCAAGCGATGGCCGATGAAGCAATCATAGCCGGAATGCTGATTGGCGCCAGCACGGTTGCCGCTAGTACAGGTGTAGGTGCGGTCGCTTCTATAGGCGGTT
>JAVEEN010000310.1 GCA_030840445.1 Pseudonocardiales bacterium | reverse complement strand
CGAGTGGGATCCGGCGGGCGCAGCAGCATCAGCCCCGCACCCAGCAGGCCGAACACGAGTGCGGTCATCTCCGGCACCCGGCCTCCTCGTCGGCCCGGTCAGGTCCGGTTCGGGCGTCGGTCAACAGCTCCGGCACCGCGATGCCTGCCATTTCGATCCGACCGGCCAGCTCAGCGGCCGCCGGGCCCAGCCCGCCTGTCCAGCTCCACACCGTGTCCGGCCCGGCCGCCCGGTCGGACCGGCTCCACAGCCCGATCTCGGTCAGCTGTCGGACTCCGCTGCGATCACGCCCCAACTGGATCACCACGTCGAGGCCGCTTCGGGCCTGGGCGCCAAGTACCTCAGCAGACATCCCGCCCAACGCCGCAAGCGCCACGAGCCGGGCCGGCACATCGGCCATCGAGTTCGCGTGCACGGTGGCAGCACCCCCGGCGTGACCGGTATTCAGGGCCGCCAACAATTCCACGATCTCCGCACCCCGAAACTCGCCGACCACCAGCCGATCAGCTCGCATCCGAAGGGACTGCCGGACCAGCTCCCGCAGTCCCACCGCTCCCGCCTGCTCGATGTTGGCGGATCGGGCATGCAGCCCGACTACGTGCGGGTGATCGATGGCCAGCTCCGGGGCGTCCTCGATCGTTACGATCCGCTCCCTCGGCGTAACCGTCGCGAGCAACGCTGCGAGCAAGGTGGTCTTTCCCGCCCCGGTACCACCGCTGATCAGCAGGGTCATCCGCGCGCTCACCAGGGCCTGCAGCACTTCGGCCATCGCCGCGGACAGCAGCCCGGCCCGGACCAGATCGTCCATTGTCAACCGGCGACGGCTCAGCACCCGCAAGGACAGTGTCGGATGATCCACCAGCGGTGGCAGGATCGCATGCAGCCTGGTGCCGTCGGGCAGCGAAGCATCGACGAACGGTGCAGCGTCGTCCAACCGACGCCCGGCCTGTGCGGCGAGCCGGACGGCGAGCACTCGCACCGCTGAGTCCGAGGCGAATTGCACGGTGGACCGCTCGAAGCCGGCGCCGCGGTCGAACCAGATCTCCTCCGGAGCGTTGACCAGAACGTCCGTGACACCAGGTAAGGCCAGCAACTCCTCTAGCGGCCCAGCACCCCGAAGCTCGGCTGAGAGCTGCCCGGACAGCTCGGCGAGAGCACCAGAGTCGACGACGAGCTCGGATTCCCGCCGGGTCAGGGCTCCCAGGTCGGGCGACGCCGAGTCCGCGGCCATCCGCAGCCGCACCCGCTCCAGCAGGGGCGGCGGCATCACCATCCCGCGGTTCACGCCGCTGCCTCGCAACCGCTCGGCCCGGTGGCCAGGACGGCTCGCGCCAACTGTCGGCTGCCCCGGCGAAGCCGTGACATGTTCAGCCCTGAGGGCCGCAAGCTTGCTGGGTCGTAGGGGATTTCACCGATCACCGGCAAGCCCAGCAGGTGACCGATCCGTTGAGCAGGCAGGTTCCGGCAGGTTCCGCGCACCGCGACGGTGCTCTTCGAGGCATCCAGGCCGGCTGCGATCAGCGCACCGGCGGTGACGGCGCGAACCTCGGCGGGAACGACCAGCACGACTCGATGACAGCGTTCCAACGCGATCGCCCGTACCGGAGAAGGCCACCGGGGTAGATCCACCACGACCGTCCCGGCTTGGCTTGCCGCACCGATCACCCGATCGACCGCGTCGGGCAGCAAATCAGCCGCCGAGTCAGCCGCCAGGAAGGACACCCGGTTCCATCGGGGCAGGCTTTCCAGCAGCACCGTCGGATCGAGCGTCCCGCCTCGCAAGTGCACTTGACGCCATCGCGGCCCGGGCACCTGCTCACAGCCCAAGAGCACGTCGATGCCACCGCCCATCGAATCGCAATCGAGCAGGAAGACCGGACCGGGGGTGACACCGGCACCGAGACCGCCCGGCTCACCCGCGCAACCGGCCAAGACTGCCGCCAGCACGCTGGCCCCAGCGCCGCCGCAGCCCGACAACACCCCGATCACCTGTCCAGACGCCATGCATCGAGAGTGGCTCGCGAAGACCCTCGGCCAGCAGCCCCTGGACGATCTGTGGATAACTCCGCGCGATGTGGACACCTTGGCGTCCAGCGGGTGGCTATCCTCGGCGGGTGGCCAGTGCAGCGGCATTCTTCGATCTCGACAAGACGATCATCGCCAAGTCGAGCACCCTTGCCTTCGGTAGACCCTTCTACCAAGGCGGCTTGATCAACCGTCGTGCTGTGCTGCGCAGTGCCTACGCGCAGTTCGTCTTCGCCCTGGCCGGCGCCGATGAAGATCAGATGGATCGGATGCGCGACTACCTCACGGCGATGTGCAGCGGTTGGGATGTCCAGCAGATCCGCGACATCGTCAATGAGACCCTGCACGAGATCATCGACCCGCTGGTCTACAACGAAGCGGTCGAGTTGATTGCCGATCACAAGGCCGCCGGGCGCGATGTCGTGATCATCTCCTCCTCCGGCGACGAGGTGGTGCGCCCGATCGGCGAGATGGTGGGCGCTGATCACGTCATCGCCACTCGGATGGTCGTGGCCGACGGCAAGTACACCGGAGAGATCGAGTACTACGCCTATGGTCCCCACAAGGCCCAGGGTCTGCGGGCGCTGGCCGAAGAGCGGGGCTACGACCTGGCCGCAAGCTACGCCTACTCCGATTCCATCACCGACGCGCCGATGCTCGAAGCGGTCGGTCATCCGTTTGCAGTCAACCCCGACAAAGCCCTTCGCAAGTTGGCGGTGGAAAAGGGCTGGTCGATCCTCGCCTTCACGAATGCCGTCCCGCTGCGAGAGCGGCTGTCCGGCTTGAAACCGCCGCGGGCCGGTACGACCGCGGCCGTCGCCGGCGCCCTGGCGGGTGCCGCGGTGCTGGCCTGGTACAGCCACAGCCGGCGGGCCGGCCGCGACTGAATCAATGAGTACTCGCCCGTAAACAAGGGGACTCTATTGCTTCGCCAAGCCGACAGGAGTACCAATAGGGGCACGGGATCTTCGATCGGCTATGGCGGTCCAGCCCCCACCGGTCGTGGACTCCGCCAGTGGACAAACGGGCACCCACGCGGCGATGAAGCCACGCTAAAGGCTGTCGACGCGGACCTACCGGCCCGCGCCTGACCTTTCAGGTGCACGCATGGTAACCCGATTGCCCGCACGAGGGCACCGCGCTCCGGCCCGGTGCCCTCGGCCTTGTCACCGACGGATCACGCGCCCGGGGTCAGCCGCGCTGGATCGCCTCGCAGATGGCCAGTGATTCGCGTACACCGAGTTCGACCGCCCCGCAGCAATGCCGGATCCAGCCCAGCACGCCGGCTTCGTCCCCACGCCGGTAGCCCTCGAGCGCCGTTTCCATCTCCTGGCGCAACTCCAGATGTCCGACCTCGAATGGCACCAGCGATTTAAGATCCAGGCCCCGCTCGATCAGGGTGAGGCGGGCGGCGGCCCGGGCCACTACTCCGGAAGCCGGCGCGAAGGCATCCAGCGACAGCACCTCGGCCTGGACGATCGCGGCCACCACCACCGCGGGGGCCGAGGTCCGCGCCAATACGTCGGCAAGCACGTCCAGCCGGTGTGCCACCTCCCGATCCGGCCGGGGACGGCCGAGGTCAGCGGTTTCGGCCAGGTCGGCTGCCGCCAGCGCGTGCAGCCTGGCCAGCACCTGCCGATGCGCGCCGCCCCAGATGTCAGCCAGCGCCGCCAGTTCGACCGACACCCGCAACGCGCCTTGGACGATCGGGTCGCTGCCCTGCCCGGCTCGCACCTCTTCGAGCGTCGCGGGCGAGCCGGCCAGGACGGCCGAGGCCCACGCACCGCGCAGCAATGATTCGGCAGACACATCGGCCGAACGACGCCGGAGAACCCGGTTGCCAAGGAGTCCGTCCACCGCCCGACGACTGCCGGCCACACCGTCGGAGATGCCTGGTAGTTCCAGCAATGGCGCCAACGGGTCGCCGGCGCCGAGCGCGTTGGAGTTTCCGCTGGTGCCCCTACCACTGGTCTGTCCGCCGTCGATCGTCACGTACCGAACGGTAACCAACGCCGCCCGGCGCCGGTGCCGGGCCCGGCCAAGATGTACGCCGCGTCTCGGCCGCCTTCTCCCAGCGATGGATTGCGCACTAGGTTCGAGACAACCACGCGCAGCAGACCGTCACCGCGTCGTGGGTACCGAACGCGGGCGAACGAAGGAGCGAAATGACCGAGGCGAGCAGTCAGAGTGGCCTGTCCAACCTGTTGCACGAGGAACGCCGGTTTCCACCGACACCGGAATTCGCCGCGGCGGCGAACTACTCGGCGGATGCCTACGGATCCGCGGCCAAGGACCGGCTCGCTTTCTGGGATACCCAGGCGCGCCGGCTGGACTGGCACCGGGAATGGACTGAGACCCTCGACTGGTCGGCCGCACCCTTCGCAAAATGGTTCGTCGGCGGCACCCTGAACGCGTCGGTGAACTGTGTGGACCGGCACGTCGCGGCCGGCCGCGGAGACAAGGTGGCCATCCACTTCGAAGGCGAACCGGGTGACACCCGCTCGATCACGTACGCGGAACTGGCCGATCTGGTGGCGCAGGCGGCGCACGCGCTGACCGAGCTGGGCGTCCGGGCCGGTGACCGAGTGGCCATCTACCTGCCGATGATTCCCGAGGCGGTGGTCTCGATGCTGGCCTGTGCCCGGATCGGCGCGGCCCACTCGGTGATCTTCGGGGGATTCTCTGCTCAGGCCGTCTATGACCGGGTGGTCGACGCAGGGGCCAAGCTGGTCATCACTTCCGACGGTGGCTGGCGCCGCGGCAAGGTCTTCCCGCTCAAGCCCGTGGTGGACGAGGCGCTGGAGAAGTTCGGACGGGGCGAATCGCCGGTCGCCCATGTGCTCGTCGTCAAACGGGGCGACAACGAGGTGGCGTTCACCGAGGGCCGCGACCTGTGGTGGTCCGAGGTCGTGGACAAGCAATCCAAGCAGCACGAACCCGAATTCTTCGACGCCGAGAACCCCTTGTTCATCCTCTACACCTCGGGAACCACTGGTAAACCAAAGGGAATCCTGCACACCACGGGCGGGTATCTGACCCAGGTGGCCTACACCCATCACGCGGCATTCGACCTCAAGCCCGAGACGGATGTCTACTGGTGCACGGCAGACATCGGTTGGGTTACCGGCCATTCCTACATCGTGTACGGGCCCCTGGCCAACGGAGCGACTCAGGTCATCTACGAGGGCACGCCGGACACCCCTCACCAGGGGCGGTTCTGGGAGCTCGTACAGAAGTACGGCATCACCATCTTGTACACCGCGCCGACGGCCATTCGCACGTTCATGAAGTGGGGTGCCGAGATCCCGGCCAAGTTCGACCTATCTTCGTTGCGGCTTCTCGGATCGGTCGGCGAACCGATCAACCCTGAGGCCTGGATGTGGTACCGCCAGGTCATCGGCGGCGACCGCTGCCCCGTCGTGGACACCTGGTGGCAGACCGAGACCGGCGCGATCATGATCAGCCCGTTGCCCGGCGTCACCGCGGCCAAGCCGGGGTCGGCCATGCGCGCACTGCCCGGGATTTCGGCGGATGTGGTGGACGATCAGGCCCAGCCGGTGCCCAACGGTGGTGGCGGTCTGCTAGTGCTGACCGAGCCGTGGCCGTCCATGCTGCGTGGCATCTGGCGCGACGACGAGCGTTTCGTCGAAACCTACTGGTCACGGTTCGCAGAACAGGGCTTCTACTTCGCCGGCGACGGCGCCAAGAAGGACGAGGACGGTGACCTGTGGCTACTGGGGCGAGTTGATGACGTCATGAACATCTCCGGCCACCGCATCTCGACCACGGAGGTGGAGTCGGCGCTGGTGTCCCACCCAGCGGTGGCCGAAGCCGCGGTGGTCGGGGCCACCGATCCGACCACCGGTCAGGCCATCGTGGCGTTCGTCATCCTGCGGGGCTCGGCCACCGAAGAACAGGCTGCCGGTGGCGAGCAGATCGTGACCGAACTGCGCAACCATGTCGCCAAGGAAATCGGGGCGATCGCCAAGCCGCGGCAGATCCTGGTGGTGGCGGAACTGCCCAAGACCCGCTCGGGCAAGATCATGCGCCGTTTACTGCGCGATGTCGCCGAGAACCGATCCATCGGTGACGTCACCACGCTGGCGGACTCGTCCGTGATGAACCTGATCTCCCAGGGGATGTCGTCCGGAAAGGCGGAGGACTGACCAGCGAGGCCTAGCCAGGCGCAGCCGGGCCGACGCCGTCCGGTCAGGCGCCGTGCCGCCGAATCGACCCGCACCGCACGCGGCCTGCCGGTCCGGCATGATAGGCACCAAAGAACGCGGCCGGAACCGTGCCGCTGCGGCGAATCCGCGACGACGTAGGAAGGGATGCTCGAGTGAGCGCGAACCGCACTGACGCAGTTCTGCCCGATGACCCTGATCGCCAGAGGTCGCGCACCGCGGCCAAGGGTGATGTCGCGAGCCACCGCGCCGAGCCGTCGTTGGGCAGTCTGGTGGCCGACGCGCACACCAGCTTCTCGACTCTGCTGCACGGTGAGATCGAACTGGCGAAGCTCGAGGTCAAATCCTCGGTCAAGAACGCCGGCACCGGAGCGGGCATGTTCGCCGTGGCCGCGGTCCTGCTGATCTTCTCGTTGACCTTCGGTCTGATCGCATTGGCCGAAGGTCTGGTCGCGCTCCACCTGTGGCGGTGGGTGGCCTACCTCATCGTCTTCGGCATTCTCGTCCTCCTCGCCGGCCTGTTCGTCTTCATCGGGATCCGAAAGGTGAAGCGGGTGAAGGCGCCGAGGCAGACCATCGCGACCACCAAGGACACGGTCACCGCGTTGAAGCAGGCCACCAGCAAATCGTGACCGAACCCGACGATTCGCTCGTCCTGACCGATGGTCCCTGGAAACACCGCATGGTCAGGGCGAACGGGGTCGCCCTGCACGTGGCCGAGCTGGGCTCCGGTCCGCTCGTCCTGCTGCTGCACGGGATGCCGACCTTCTGGTGGACCTGGTCCCAGCAGCTGATCGCGCTCGCCGATGCTGGATTCCATGCCGTCGCAGTGGATCTGCGGGGCTACGGGGCCTCCGACAAGCCGCCCCGCGGCTACGACGCCACGACGCTGGCCGCAGATATCGCCCAGTTGGTCGCCGCTTTGGGTGAGCAGGACGCCATGATCGTCGGCAATGATGTCGGCGGCCAGCTGGCCTGGACAGTCGCGGCGCAGGCGCCTGAGGTCGTCCGGCGGATCGCCGTGCTCGGGGCGGCCCACCCGCTCCGGATGCGAAGCGCCATCTTCTCCGATCGCACCGGCCAGCGACACGCCTCGGCGTACGTCCTCGGCAAGTTCCAGTTGCCCCGTTACGGCGAACGGCTGCTGACCCGAGACGATGTCTTTCTTCGCAGCCTGTTCGACACCTGGTCGGGCCCGCGCTGGCGTGGCACCCCCGGCTACCAGGATGCAGTGCGCCGCTACGCCCAGGCCATCCGCATCCATCCGGTAGCGCATTGTTCGCTGGAATTCTTCCGCTGGTCGGTTCGATCGCTGCCCAGGCCGGACGGACGCGCCTACGCAGCATCGATGGCTGACCCCATCGAGCGACCGGTACTGCAGTTGCACGGTGACTTCGACGGCTGCGTCCTACCGCAGACTGCGCAGGGATCCGCGTCCTACGTCGCCGATGACTACCAGTGGCGGCTGTTGACCGGGGTCGGCCATTTTCCGCAGCAGGAGGCGCCGGAACAGGTGTCGGAGGAACTCATTCGCTGGGCCCGGCTGGATTGACGTCAGAAGGCGTGCGCGCGCCGCAGATTACGTCCTCGTCCATCCGGGTCATACATCGTCAGGTACAGCGGCTTGGCCCAGGCCAGCGTGGCCCGCGACAGCTGCGGCGCCGGGTACGGGCGGAGCCGGCCGGGAGGGCGAGGCCCGATACCACCGTTGTCGTGCCAGTGCTCCAGCCGGGACGCGCAGTCGGCGAAGGCATCGAAGGCAACCTCGGGGTCGCAGAGCTCATCGGTCGAGGCCGCCGGACGGTCCAGGTGTTCGGCCGCCAGTTCGAGTCGCAGCTCCCGGGCGAAACGGCGCGCGCCGGTGCCGATGCGGTCGAGGACCTTGGGCTCCCGGTGGTCCGGAGTGTCATCCAGCACTGCGCAGGCCAGCTCGGAGTCGTGGGTCCAGGACCGTCGATTGATGTTGTCCGATCCGACGCAAGCCCACACGTCGTCGACGATGCCGACCTTGGCGTGGACGTACACCGGAATGCCGGCCAGGTTTTCGATGCCGTAGAACGCGACGCGGGAACCGCCGGCCTGCCGGACCGCGTCGATGGCTTCCTGCCGACCCACCAGGTTCGGTGGCTCGGACAGCCGTCCGTCCTGATCCGGATAGCGTGGCAGTACGACGATCAGTCGCAATGACGGCGTGCGAGCCAGCGCATCGGTGAAGCTGGCCACCACCTCGGCGTTCCAGAAATACTGGTCCTCGATGTAGATGAGGCTGCGGGCCAGCGAGATGACCTTCTGGTAGCCGCGCGCCACGCTGCGTTCACCTTCGGGAGCAAAGGGAAACGCCGGTCGCTTTTGGGGGTAGGTCCGCAGCAGTTGGACGTGTTTGGTGCCCCGAGGCTCCGGCGGCGGAGCCTGCCTGGGTAGCCGGCCGGCCGAGACGTCCTCGCCACGCAGCCGATCAGCCAGGTTGCTCAGCGGGTTGCGATTGGGCGGAGCGGGGTCCTGCCATCGCTCCCGGAAGACCGTCTCGACATCACCGACCGCAGGTCCGCGTACCGCCACCTGGATGTCGTGCCACGGCGGCCGCTCGCCATAGATCTTGGCCATGGGTTGGCGTTGGGTGTCGCCGCGGTGCCGGTCGTCATCCAGCCTGCTGTGGCACAGGTCGATTCCGCCGACGAAGGCCACGTCGAGTTCCGGTCGTCCAGGATGGCGGAGCACCACGAATTTCTGGTGGTGCGAACCTCCCGGACGCACCCGCATGTCCCGAATTACCTCGCCGCCCGCGCGGTTGATCTCCTCGCCCAGATGCCGGTTCTGCTGCTCGCTGAAGGCCAACCGGTCCAGATGTGACCGCCAGACCAGGCCCTTCACGAGCACGCCTCGCTCGGCCGCGTCGGACAGGACCCGGGAAACCTCGGTGTCCGGACCGTCCAACCGCTGGTCCGGGTCACCGCGCCAATCGGTGAAGAGCAGCAGGTCATTCGCCCGCAGCTGGCTGATGGCTCGCAGCAGTTCGGGCAGGTACCGGGCGCCGTGGATGAGCGGTTCGACATCGTTGCCCGACGTCCACGCCAGCTGTGCGGGATGGTCCCGGTCCAGTCGGGTCCAGTCGTTTCCACGCTCTTCGGCACTCAGGAACCACTGCTCCACAGTCACCGCCTCATTATCAGCCCATCCCGGCGGACTAGCGTGGGCATGGAGCACACCGAAGGGAAGAACGTTCATGAAACTCGGGTTGCATGTTGCTGATTTCACTTGGCCCAACGGACCGCAGAGCCTGGCCCAGGATCTGACCCGGGTGGCCGTAGCGGCGGAGGACGCCGGTTTCGCCCGGCTCAGTGTGATGGACCATGTCTGGCAGATCGGCGTGATCGGGCCGCCCGAGCACGAGATGCTGGAGGCCTACACCACGCTGGGCTATCTGGCGGCGCGTACGTCCCGCATCGAACTGGTGTCGTGGGTGACCGCGGTCGTGTACCGGGAACCGGGGCTACTCGCCAAGATCGTCACGACCCTGGATGTGCTATCCGAGGGCCGGGCGTGGCTCGGCATCGGCGCGGCCTGGAACGAGCAGGAGGCTCGCGGCCTGGGGCTGCCGTTCCCACCCACAGCTGAGCGTTTCGAGCGGCTCGAGGAGGCGCTGCAGATCTGCCTACAGATGTGGAGCGACGATGAAAGCCCGTATGCCGGCAAGCATTACACCCTCGAGCGCACGCTGAACTCGCCCCAGGCATTGACCCGCCCGCATCCGCCTATCCTCATCGGCGGTGGCGGCGAGAAGAAGACCCTGCGTCTGGTGGCCCAGTATGCCCAGGCCTGCAACCTGTTCCCGAGTCCGGAGCTCGAACACAAGCTTGAGGTACTCCGCGGACATTGCCAGGAGGTAGGCCGTGACTACGACGATATCGAGAAGACTGTGATGCTTCCGCTGGATCCCGGCCGGGACGGCGAGAACATCGACCGGATCCTCGAACAGCTGCGGAGTCTCGCCGCCCTCGGCGTCACGCACGCACACGGCATGATTCCCGACGTCGCCTCCATCACGCCCCTGGAACTCATGGCCGAGCGCGTCATCCCGGTCGCCGCCCAGTTCTGATCGCGGGCCGCAGAGCGCGGTGATCATCTCGCCATAACCCGCGCCCAGGCCCCCAAAACGCGAGTGGATCACGGGAATCGGCGGTCACGTGAAACACGCGTCAGTCGCAGGAACCCGTCGAGACGGAGGCGGTCGCGTTGCGGCCGGCCGCCACGTCCGAGGCCGCCTCCTGCGTGGTAAGGACGAAACCGGTGTCCGGCGAATCCAGCGCGGACGCGAACACGATGCCCAGCACCGTACCGTCGGTGGCCACCAGTGGACCCCCGGAATTACCGGCCCGCACTACAGAACGGATCGTGTAGATATCGCGGACGACCGACTGCCGGCCGTAGATGTCGTGGCCCGAGATCTTCTCTCGATCCCGGACACGTGCCGGACGCGCGTCGAACGGGCCGTCCTGCGGGTAGCCCAACACGATGGCATCCTGTCCGGTGACGGCGGCTTTGTTCGCCAAGGCAAGGGGCTTCGCCTTCAACCCGGGTACGTACAGCACCGCGATGTCACGCGCCGGATCGAACACCACCACCCGGGCCGGCAGGTTTCCCTGCGCACTCTGCACCGTGACCTGGTTGGTGCCGGCCACCACGTGGGCGTTGGTCAACACGTGTTCGTCGGAATAGACGAAGGACGAGCCCTCAATGGCGCGATCACACGACAGCGCGATCCCCTTGACCTTGAGTACCGACGGCTTGGACGCGGCTACCGCCGGCGAGTTGAGCAGCGCCGGGTTGGCCGGTGGCACATCGATGATCCGGGTCGGCTGCAACGCCCCGAAGACCTGCGGGAAACCGCTGCGGTCGATGAACAGCCGAAGCGAGCTGTACAGATTGCGAACGCTGTTGGGCAACGCATTGTCAACCGTCCGGATCACCACCGAGCGGCGCACCTGGCCGGCCAGGGTAGGAAACGGCGACGAGGCAATCGGGACCGCCACCATCCAGGCGACCAGCAGCACGGCCAGGATCGAGAACAGCGATCCGATCACGCTGTCCAGGTGCCGGGCCGGGCGCCAGGTCAGCCGGGACCTCAGCCGGCCGGCGATCCACACCGCGGTCAGCTGACCTAGCATCGCGAAGAAGAGCACACACACGATCGCCACCGGCACCTGGGATGAGCCGTTGGCCAGTGACTTGCCGAGCGGTTTCGCCAACTGCGCACCGAGCGCGGCACCGCCGAAGAAGCCGGCGAACGAGAGACCGCCGACCAAGGCGCCGTTACGGAAGCCACCGATTGCGTACGCTGCGGCCGCGACGACCAGGGTCAGGTCGAGGACATCGGGGCTCATGGGAGCACGACGAGAGTGCCGGTCTGCCCCTGGGTCACGTGAATGCTGCACACGAATTTATAGGTTCCCGGCGCGGGCGCGATGAATTCGATCGACCTCGTCTGGCCGGCCTGGGTCAGCGGAACGCTGTCTGCCGGGAAGCCCTGCAGCTGCCAATCATGTGGTGCGCCTCCGGTGCCCACATGCTTGAGCGTGATCCGCACCTTGCCGGGATGCACGGTAACCGTGGACGGGGTGAAGCGGTACCTCTGATCGGTCGTCAGGACGACGTCCTGCACACCATTGACCAAGCTGGCCGTGACTGTTCCGGGGTGCGGTCCCCGATTGATCGCCGATTGGGTCTGACACCCGGTGAGCGCAACCGCGACCGCGACAGCTGCGCCCGTGATACCGACAGCCCGGCCCAAGGGGAGTCGAGCCGGCGCTGACCGAACGGGCGCTGGTCGGCGTTGCGGCGCGAAGACTGCCGCTGCAGGAGCTGGGGTAGGGCGGGCGGGCACCTGATGGACGGTACCTGGCGCGATTGTGCGGCCGGTCATCACGCAGGCAGCTCCCGTACCACCTCGTGGTCCCAAGGCAGTTCCCAGCCGGCGAGCCGTAGTAGCCGGTCCAGCAGCCCGGCGGTGAAGCCCCAGATGAACAAGCCATTTGCGGCGAAACCCGGACCGGTGAATCCGGACGGGTGCCGCACCATGAAACGGTTCGCCGGATCGGTGAGATCGGAGATAGCCACCCGTTCCACGCCCGCGACCTCGACCGGATCCACCACGCCGACCGGATGCGGCTCACGCCAGTGCGCCAGTACCGGCGTCACCACAAAGCCGGACGGCGGCAGGTACACGGCGGGCAGCTCGGTGAGCACCTCCACCGTGTCGGAACGCAGCCCTACCTCCTCTTCGGCCTCCCGCAACGCGGTCGCGGTGGATGAGGCGTCCTCGGGATCGGTGGCGCCGCCCGGAAAGGCCACCTGACCGGCATGACTGCGTAACGTGGACGATCTCAACAGGAGCAGGACGTCACCGTCATCGGCGGCCTCGGACTCCGACGCGAACAGCATCAGCACTGCCGAATGCCGACCGCTGCCGTCCTGCGGCGGGACGAACCAGGACAGCCCCCCAGCCTCGACCTCTTCGCAGGCCGAGACCAATGGTTGCAGCCAGGCCGGGGTGACCGGCGGGGCGTCGCGTCTGGTCATCCAGTGAGTTCTGGGTGCATCTGGGACGGGCTCTTGACGAGTTTCGCCGCGGCGACCGGGTTTGTCTCACCGATCCCAGCGGACGGGCACAGCCGCGCGATCGGGCATACGCCGCACGCCGGCTTGCGGGCGTGGCACATCCGGCGACCGTGCCAGATGACGCGATGCGACATCATGGTCCAGTCCTTGCGCGGGATGAGGGCCGCGATATCGAACTCGACCTTCACCGGATCGGTGTTGGCCGTCCACCGCCACCGCTGGGAAAGCCGGAGCATGTGGGTGTCGACGGTGATACCCGGCGTGTCGAACGCATTGCCGAGCACCACGTTGGCGGTCTTGCGTCCGAAGCCGGGCAGCGTGACCAGCTCCTCGAGGGTCGAGGGCACCTCACCGTCGAATCGTTCCAACAGCTGCTGACCGAGCTTGATCAGGGTGTTCGACTTGGCACGGAAGAAACCGGTCGCATGGATCAGGTCCTCGAGCTCGGCCCGATCCGCCCCGGCGTACCCGGCAGCGTCCCGATACCGGGCGAACACCGCCGGAGTCACCTCGTTGACCTTCTTGTCGGTGCACTGGGCGGACAGGATCGTGGCCACCGACAGTTCGAGCGGGCTGGTGAAGTCGAGCTCGCAATGAGCATGGGGGTAGAGCGCGGCCAGCTCCTTGTTGATCCGCCGGGCTCGCCGCGTCAACGCCAGAGACGTCTCCGCGCTGGTCGGGTCTGCTCCGCTCAGGTCGGTTCTCGAGACATCAGCTTTGGTCGGGTCTGCTCTGGGCACGAAGTCAGCTTATGGTGCGGCCGCGACATCACAGCCCGGCAGTGGGGCACAATGGGTTCATCATGATCGGATTCCTCGTCTTGCTGTTCCCGCTCCTGCTGATGGCATTCATGCTCATCATGGAGCGCATCGAGACGCCGTTGACCCGTAGCGCAACCGAACGGGACGTCGAGGACTTTTTGGATCACGCCAATTCCGATGAGTTGGACACGTTCTTCCGCGAGGGCACCGACTCCGCATTGAAGCGCTTTCGGACCCGGCTTCGGCTGCCGGGCTCCGGTTGGCTAAACCGGGGCAACTGAGATCGACATCGTCGGCATCGAGGCAGCGGGCCCTCCCGCAGCGACGTCATGGACGCCTAAGGTGGTCGAGCCGGACCACCGATCCATCTGCGAAACCAGCGGGTCGCCGAACACCCGGTGTTGGCCGCCCCCCTACAATCCCGCATTAGGGCAAGTAGCTGATCAGAGCGTGACACGATCCGTGCCCGGTCGGGATGGACTTCGACCGTGGTACACGGGCCGATCACGGCGTGCAACCGTCGGCACGAGACGACAGCATCAGCAGGCAACTGAAACGTGAGAAAAAGGAGCTGGCGTGGACGAGGTGCTACGCAGGGCCGGGTTGTTCCAAGGTGTCGACCCCGCAGACGTTGAGGCATTGGGCAGCCAGTTCGAGATTTTCGACGCGCCGCGTGGCACCACCCTGTTCAACGAAGGCGAGCCGGGCGACAGTCTGTACATCGTGCTCTCCGGAAAAGTGAAGCTCGGCCGCAAGTCCTCGGACGGCCGGGAGAACCTCGTCGCCGTCATGGGACCGGCCGACCAGTTCGGCGAACTGTCGCTGTTCGACCCCGGGCCCCGGACGGCCACCGCGGTGGTCGTTACCGATGCGCGGGTGGCCCGGCTGCCGAAACCGGCGTTGACCCAATGGGTCATCGACCGTCCGCAGATCGGCCTGCAACTGCTACGGGTGGTTGCCCGCCGGCTACGGCGAACCAACACCATGCTGGCCGACCTGATCTTCGTGGACGTCCCGGGCCGGGTGGCCAAGCAGCTGCTGCAGTTGGCCCAGCGTTTCGGCTCCGTCGACGGCGGCCAGCTGCGCGTCACCCACGATCTGACCCAGGAGGAGCTGGCCCAACTTGTCGGCGCGTCTCGGGAGACCGTGAACAAGGCGCTGGCCGACTTCGCTCAGCGCGGCTGGCTGCGCCTGGAGGGCAAGAGCGTGGTCATCCTCGACCGGGAACGGCTGGCCCGCCGAGCCCGCTGAGTTTCGCGGCTATCACGGCCGGACGATTCGCGGCCATCACGGCTGACACTTCTCGGCCTTCGGAAGCGGTCGCCTTCGGAAGCGGTCGCCTTCAGGGGCGGTCCGCGCGGAGATAGGCCAGCTGGGCGCGGACCGACAGCTCGGCGGCCGGCCACAGGGCGGCATCGACGTCGGCGTAGACCCGCTCTACCACGTCGCGCGGCGTGAGGTCGGCACCGCCCGCAGACACCACTTCCCGAACCTGTTGCAATCGTTGCTCGCGGTGCGCGAGGTATGCCTGAGCCGCCATCCCCGCGTCCGGTAGCTCCGGACCATGACCCGGCAGCACGATCACCCCGCTCAACGTGGACAGCCGGCGAAGCGACGCCAGATAGTCGGCGAGCACCCCATCCGGATGGGCAACCACCGTGGTGCCGCGTCCGAGGATGGTGTCCCCGGTAAGGACCGCGGCCGGTCGCGATCCGGCCGCCGCCG
>JAVEEN010000283.1 GCA_030840445.1 Pseudonocardiales bacterium | reverse complement strand
CCTTCATCGTCGACTTCGCAGCGCCGAACGTCTATGAGCGAGAACGCTTGTGGCGGTTGGCGTTTGATGGAGCTACGCACCCCTCCGGCTCCGACCTTCTGGGCATCCTCGACTGGCACGCGCTGGCCCACGAATTCGACCTGACCGGAGCAGGCATAAAGTCGGCCGCGCTCGCCGCCGCGTTCCTGGCCCGCACCGACGGGACGCCGATCGAGATGCGGCACGTGCTGGCCGCCACTCGCCGCGAACTCGAAAAGCAGGGCGAGATCATGCGACCCGGTCGGAGGGCAGCGTCATGAGCCGCCCCATTGCGACCAACTCCCCCGGTGCCGCGGGCCCGCGGCTGACGATCGACCGGCTGCGGTTGCGCGCCACCGGGTTGGACGACGGCGCTGCCCGGCGCCTGGCCACCTTGGTGGGCCAGGGATTGGCGCCATCGCTGCAACTGTCGACCGACACTGCTGCCATCGACACTCTGCGGATCGAGGTGACAGCGAACGCCGGCGAGACCCCAGAAGCGTTGTCGCGACGCATCATTGACGCTGTCGGCCGGGCCCTCGCCGCCGAGGAGGTGGCCCCGTGAACGTGCTGCTCAAGGGAGCGCTGGTCTCATTCAATCCCGCGTTCCTGCTGCCATTACCGAATGTCATTGTCTTTCAATACAACCCGGAGACCATGACCCACACCTGGACCCAGCCGGAGGCGGCCACCGCGGCGGCCGACTCCAGTGCCAACAACCCGATGGCGGTCAAAGGGATGCCGGGCGAGTCGTTCTCGTTCACCATCGCCGTCGACGCCAACGACGAGATCGCCGATGGCAGCGCCCCCACCGCGGCGATCGCCGAAGTCAGCGGCGTGTACAGCCGGCTGGCCGCCATCGAAATGCTGCTCTACCCGACGATGCCCGGGGGCGGAGGACTGTTGGGCGCCGTGTCCGCCGCTGCCGCCAGCCTGACGAGCGGCACCTCATCCGGCCCGACCACGCAGGTGCCGGTCTCGACCATTCCGGTGGTGCTGTTCATCTGGGGCCCCGGACGCATCGTCCCGGTCCGGGTCACCGGCCTGACCATCACCGAAAAGCTCTACAACGGAACGCTCAGCCCCACCCACGCCGAAGCGCAACTGTCCCTTCGGGTCCTGACCCCAACGGAGTTGGCATGGGCTGGCAAGGACCCAGATCCGCTGGCGACGCTGGCCAGCGTCGCCTACACGTACACCCTGGGCCTGCGCGAGGCGCTGGCCTTGGCGAACTTGGCCAATGCAGCCGAATCGATCATCGGGATGATCCCCCACTAACGCCAGGAGAGCCATGTTCACCGCCGACAGCCGCTACGCCAGCGCCGCCACCTATACCGTCACCCTGCCCGGTGGCCGGGTGACCGCCGCCGTGAAGATTCCGGCGCCGCGCACCGCGACCATCGTCGGCTACTACCCACGCCCGGACAGTGAGCGGCTCGACCTGGTCGCGACCCGCTTCCTCAACGCCCCCACCGGTTTTTGGCAGCTGTGCGACGCCAACAACATTCCGCTGGCCGGGGCACTGGGTGCCCGCACGCTCATCGGGATCCCCGCCAACGCCCCGGGGGTGACGACATGACGGTCACCGTCCAGCTCGCACTCAACGGCACACCCGTACCCCAACCGTTCTACTCGGCGATCGAGAGTTTGGAAGTCGAGGAAAGCTGCGAAGGTCCGGACCTGCTGGTGCTGCGGGTACCGGTGAACCGCACCTCAGCCGGTGACCTGCAATACGTAGGTGACGGCACGTTTGAGCCGTACACCGGAATCACCATGACGGTCACCCCGTCCGGCCGGAGCGCCCAGTGTGTCTTCGACGGCTACGCGCTGTCCTGGCAGCTGCACCTCGACCGGACGACGTCGTCGTCGACGCTCGACGTGGCGGCCCAGGACGCCTCCTGGCTGATGAACATCGACGACACCGCCAAAGAGTGGCCAGGCCTGACCGACGGTGAGGTGGCCAACGCCATCTTCGACAGCTACGGGTTCACCCCTGCCGACGCCAACACCGACGACGACTCCCCACCGCACGACCCGGACGGCCACAGCTTGTTCCAGCGAGCGACCGATCTGCAGTTCCTCAAGGGGCTGGCCCGCCGCGCCGGCAAGATCTGCCGGGTCGCGTGCACCGACACCCCAGGCCACCGCACCGGCTACTTCATCCGTCCGTCCGTCGACGCACAGCCCACCGCGACCATCTCGCTCGTCGACCCTGACAAGTGGACGGTCGACACACTGGACTTCGACTGGGATGTCATGCGCCCCAGCGAGGTCGACGCCAGCCAGGTCGACCTGACCCAGGCATCCGATGACGGCACCGAGACCGACACCACCTCTAGCGGACTGACCACCCTGGCTGCCCGCGACCTGGTCACCTACACCGGCCGGTCGTCGACCCTGCTACTCACCACGCCCGCGGACGTTACCGAACTGCCACAGCGCACCGGCGCCGCACTGACCGAATCCGGCTTCTTTACCCGCTGCACCGGCGAGGCCGACGCGGACCGCCTCGGCGCGGTGCTGCGGGCCGGTGACGTGGTGACGATCGAAGGCGCCGGGGCCGTCCATTCGGGCAACTGGCTGGTGTGGACGGTGCGACACAAGTTCGGCCTCAACGCCTTCAAGATGCAATTCACCTTGGTGCGCAACGGCGTTGGCTCAGCGCCGTCCGCAGCCGGCGGCCTGGTCGCGTCGATCGGCGGCGCGCTGTGACAGCCGTCGACGACCGGGCGCTCGAGGACCTGCTCGAGCGCCTTCGCGGCCGGTTCTACGGCAAGTACCGCGGGATCGTCTCCGACGTCGACGCGGCGACCTGCCGGATCAAGGCGAAGGTCCCAGCCGTCTTCGGGGACGCCGAGACCGGCTGGTGCCTGCCATGCGTGCCCTACGCCGGTCCGAACGTCGGCATCGCCTTTTTGCCGGAGACCGGCAGCGGGGTGTGGATCGAGTTCGAGGGCGGCGACGTGTCGTACCCCGTCTGGGTCGGCGGCTACTGGCGCGAAGGCGAGGTGCCCGCTGATGTGGGAGCGGCAGTCAAAGTGATCGCCACCAAGGCGCCGACCGAGCTGAAGTTCGACGACAACGCGGGTTCGCTGACCATCACCGACCCGAACGGCAATACGGTCACGATGGACGGCTCGGGCATCACCCTGAGCAGGGGCGGCTGCACCGTGGTGATCAGCGACTCCAGCGTTTCGGTCAACGACTCGGCACTGGAGGTGCAGGCATGAGCGCGCCCCTGCTCCCGCCGCGGCAGGACTTCGCCTACCCGATCCGGGTCGACAGCAGCTCCCAGCAGACCGCACAGGCCACCTACCTCGCCCACGTCCAGCAGATGGTGCGCCAGCTGCTGCTCACCTCACCGGGCGAGCGCGTCGACCTACCGCAGTTCGGTTGCGGTCTAATGCAATTGGTGTTCGCCCCGATGTCCGACGCGCTGTCCGCCACCGTGCAACTGCGGGTCCTGCAGGCGGTCAACCAATGGCTCGCGGGCATCGTCACCGCCGTCCAGGTGGCCGTGGTGACCAGCAACGACGATGCTGCCCTACAGCCCGGGACACTGCAGGTCAGCCTGACCTACACCGTGGTGGAAACCCAATCGTCGGCCATGACCACGGTGGTGCTTCCATGACGCGCGGCGGGGAGTACCTCGACCGGCGCCAGCACCTGCTCGGCCTGGTCGACACCTGGAACGGCATCGATTACGTCGAGGTGGCTTCGCCGGACCAGACGACGCTGCGGGTGCACTTCCTCAACACAGTGACCGTCATGCTGGGGACGGGATCGGGCTCGCCACCGAGTTCGCCACCGGCGGCGGGCACCGCGCCCCCGGTCACCATCAGCGGCGGCGAGGTGATCACCTCAGTGCCGGTATTGCCGATCGACGAAGCAACCGACTGGAGCACGGATGACCAAGCCCGGCCGGTGCTCACCATCCGGGTCAACGCTCCCGGCGACTTCTCCACCTACCAGCTGCGCATGGTCAGCGACAACCTGGACCCGTACTTCGATATGGTGCGGTTCTCATTCAAAGCCAACTGCCCCAGCGACTTTGACTGCCAACCGTCTGCCGCCCAATGCCCGACCCCCGAGACGCTGGACGTGCCGATCGACTATCTGGCCAAGGACTTCAGCAGCCTTGTGCAGGCGCTGTCGGAGTTCTCGACTCTGCGTTACCCCGCCTGGCTGGAGCGCAGCGAAGCCGACGTCGGCATGGTGGTCATGGAACTCATCGCCGCGATGGGCGACGAATTGAGCTACTACCAGGACCGTATCGCGGGTGAATCAACGTTGGGCACGGCAACGCAGCCGCTCTCGTTACTGCACGCGGCTCGGCTGGTCGACTACGAACCGGCCCCTGCCACAACAGCTTCCGTGCTGCTCCAGCTCGACGTCACCGCCGCCACGCCCGCGATCACGGCACCCGTGCACTGCCAGGCGGCCGCAGCGGGCGGTGGGCTGATCGACTTCGAAGTCGGCCACGGCCTGGCGGACCCGCCGACCGGCGAGCTGGCGACCATCAACTACCCGGTGGCCGCCACGTGGAACCGGTACCGCGCCGACGGCACCACCAACCTGCAGCCCTACTGGTGGGACGAATCGCAACGCTGTCTGCCGGTCGGCTCGACCTGCTTCTACATCTACGGCCACGGTTACGCGTTGGGTCCCGGCCAACAGCTGCTCATCGACACCGCCGGACCCACCACTGCTGATCCGCCGGTGCGCGAAATCGTGAGCACCGGACTGGCTCCCGCCGAGATCACGGACCCGGTCTTCAATGTGGACCTCACCAGGGTCCTGCTCGCGGCACCGACCACGGCAGACCACGACCTGGCCAGCACCGTCTACGCCGGAAACCTGGTGCCCGCCACCCAGGGCCTGCGCACCACGGAAACCTTCACCATCCCCGCGATCGGTGACGGGCCCCAAACCGCGCTCGTGCGCCTCGGCGCCAACTGGACACCCCAAGACCCGACCCCCGACTGCTTCTACTGCCTCAACTACGGCCCTCTCGCCTGGCTCGGTGACACCGCCGATGACGCCGACACCGAACAACCGGCCGCGCCGGAGATCGTGCTGACGCAACAGGACACCACCTGGACGTGGCTGCGCTGGTTACTCGACGCCGACGCGGGTGCACCCGCATTTACCCTCACCCCTGAGCAGTACTCACCGGTGCTGACCGCGTCGCGCTACGACGAGACGACCCGAAAAACGGCACGTCACACCTGGTTCGACTACGACGGCGGCAACGGAACGACGATCCGGTTCGGGGACGGTACATTCGGCGCCCTACCGACACCCGGGCAGACCTTTCAGGTTCTCTACCGGGTGGGCGGCGGACCGGTCGGCAACGTCGCGGCGGACGCGATCACGATCGTGGTCCCCGACAGCGCCAGCGCTGGCGTCCTCAGCTGCACGAATCCCTTCCCGGCGACCGGCGGCACCGACGCCGAGACGCCGCAGCAGATTCGGGACCGGGCACCACAAGCGTTCGCCGCCAAGCCATTACGCGTGGTGCGCCCCGCGGACTATGCGGCTGCCGCTGAATCGTTGCCCTGGGTGCAGCAGGCAGGCACCACCTTCCGCTGGACCGGTAGCTGGCTCACCGTGATGAGCGCCGCGGACCCGGTAACCAGCGAGCAGCCGACACCCGATGAAGTCGGAGGGCTCACCGATCTGCTCAACCGGCGCCGCCTCGCCGGCT
The DNA here is from genome assembly GCA_030840445.1 of Pseudonocardiales bacterium. Taxonomy (GTDB): domain Bacteria; phylum Actinomycetota; class Actinomycetes; order Mycobacteriales; family Jatrophihabitantaceae; genus Jatrophihabitans_A. The sequence goes on along the minus strand of JAVEEN010000283.1, from coordinate 378 downwards.
ACGAGAGCTACGTGTTTGCCCCGCGGTACATGTCCGTCGACCTGTGCATCACCCTGTGCGCCGACCCAACCTATTTCGCCGCCGACGTAGAGGCGGCGGTGCTGGTAGCGCTACTGCCCGGGGCGCTACCCGGAGGTGCGGTCGGGTTCTTCGACCACAGCCGCTGGGATTTCGGCGCGCCCCTTGAATCGTCCGCCCTGCTGACAGCCGTGCAGGCTTGTACCGGAGTCGCCGGGGTCAGCCAGGTGCAGTTCCGCCAGCGCGGTGTTCAGATCACCTGGACTGCCCTGCCGGACACACTGACCGTCGGCACCGACCAGATCCTGCGGGTCGACGACGATCCCAGCCGTCCGGAAGCCGGGTCCCTGAAGGTGACTG
>JAVEEN010000272.1 GCA_030840445.1 Pseudonocardiales bacterium | reverse complement strand
GCCGCCGGTAGGAACTCCGGACGCAAATCTCCGGACGTCCAGCCGGCATAGACCCGATCTGGCAGCGGACTCCAGATAGTCACGGGCAACGGCCGGCCAAGCCCGGTCGCCAGATAGCCGCGCTGCGTCGCTGCATGACGGCAAAGGCCACACTCGCCGAACGGAGGCAAGAACAACGGACCTGCCATGCCCGCAACGGACGCCAGCGAATGTCGAATTGCTTTTGAACGGGGCGCTCTTGCGTTGGGCATGTGCCGGCCGAGGGAGACTGAGCTGATGTCACGCCCGGTTGGTCGTCCGCGCCCGCTCGCTATCGGTTCGATCACGTGACGGGTTACCAGTGAGTGCAACACTTCGCGCCGGACTTGGTCGCCGCCGCAGTCTGCGGCCCCGGCGGCTGAGGCTCGACCACATCCGCCCGATACGCGAGGTCGCCTAGGCGGCTGCCGAGCGAGGCCACCGGGTCCTCGGGTTGGCTAGGTCGCGTGGTCGGGCGCTGCGGGCGAGCGCCTGCAGGTAGGCGTTCTCGTAGCCGGCCGCCATCGCGTCGGGGTGGAATCGGGTGAGGACATTCTTGCGGCACTGGGCCGGCTCGATTCCGCGTACCGCGTCGAGCGCATCGGGCAGCTCGCGTGGGTGGTCGCAGATCAGGCCGGTAGCGCCGTGGGTTACCACCTCGGGCACGGAGCCGCGGCGTAGCGCTACCACCGGGGTACCGCAGGCCATCGCCTCGATCATGACCATGCCGAACGGCTCCTCCCAGCGGACCGGGAACAGCAGGCAGCGGGCTGCGGCGAGCAACTCCTTCTTCATTTCGCCACCGACCTCGCCGAGCCAGTCCACACCGGCGCCCAACCGTGGCCGGATCTCGGCCTCGAAGTACGCGCGCTCGGCGGGCTCGGTGCATTTCGCGGCCAGCTTGATCGGCAGGCCGGCGTCGCGCGCGGCGTCGATCGCGAGATGCATGCCCTTGTCGGGAGTGGCCCGGCCGAGGAAGAGGACCCAGTCCTCCTTGTCCTCGCGGAATGGGAAGTCGTCGACGTGAACGGCGTTGTGCACCGTCGCTGTCCAGTTCAGGTCCGGCGCGGTGGCCCGCTGCGCATCCGAGATGGCCACCAACTGCACGCTCGTGCCCAGGCGCCGGTAGTACTCGCCAGGCTCGCCGGTGACCACACCGTGCGTGGTGTGCACTGTGGGCACGTCGCGGCCGCGGGCCAGCAGCGGACCGGCGAGCGTGTGGTCGTGGACGAGATCGACGTCGAGATCCTCCAGGATCTCGCCGACCGCCGCGGCGTGCACCAGTTCCGGTAACGGCTCTCCGATCCGAGCGCCTTGTGCGGTGTCGTAGGTCTGTACGAAGCGCGCCTGGGTTCCGTTGTGTCCTGCGCCAACGAGGGTCACCTCATGGCCGCGAGCGATCAGCGCGTCGATCAGGTCGGCGCAAACGGCTTCGATGCCCCCGTAACCCTGCGGGGGCAGCTCGAACCACGGTGGCGCGACCACGGCGATACGAAGGGCTTGGTCAGTCATGTTCTCCTCCTTTGAAACAGGGGCACGGCTCGCGGGTCACGACGAGGTCCGCGGGCAAGCCCTCGACCTGAGCCGCTCCATCTTTGATCTCGATGCTGACGCGGGACCCCGCGAAGGGCACGTCACGCAGCAGCAGGGGGTCGAGCTTCGCCGGCAACGCGGGATCGAGTCGCAGCCGGCCGTGTGGTACACAGGGCTCGGCACGCAGTAGCATCCGTACCAGCTCCACCGGAGCGGCCGAGGCCCAGGCCTGCGGCGAACAGGCCGTCGGGTAGGGCACCGGACGCGAGTACTCGGACCGGTCGAAGCCGCACATCAACTCGGGAAGCCGACCATCGAATTCGGCCGCGCTGTCCAGCACGGCATTGGCCACCCGTTGGGCGTGGCTCACGAAGCCGTAGCGCATCAGGCCGGCGGCGATCAGCGCGTTGTCGTGCGGCCACACCGACCCGTTGTGGTAACTCATCGGGTTGTAGGCACCCATGTCGGTGGCAAGAGTGCGGATTCCCCAGCCGCTGAACATTTCCGGCGACAGCAAGCGTTCGGCTACCACCGCGGCCTTGTCCTCGTCCACGATGCCGGTCCAAAGGCAGTGGCCGACGTTGGAGGCCAGCGCATCGATCGGAAGCTTGTCGCGATCCAGGCCGAGTGCGAACCAGCCACGGTCGGGTAGCCAGAACCGCTCGTTGAAGAGCCGCTTGAGTCGGGCGGCCTTTTCTCGCCAGTGCTTGGCGCCTGCTGGGTCCGCGGCATCCTCGGCGAGCAGCGCGCGGGCCAGGTACGCGGCGTAGACGTAGCCCTGTACCTCGCAGAGCGCAATGGGGGGCTGGGCGCTCCGGCCGTCGGTGAAGGTGATCCCGTCCCAGGAGTCCTTCCAACCCTGGTTGACCAGGCCGCGGTCGGTGGTTCGTTGGTATTCGACGAATCCGTCGCCGTCTCGGTCGCCGTATTTCTCGATCCACCCCAGCGCACGATCGACGTTCGGCAGCAATGCCTGTACCTGCTGACGGTCGACACCCCAGCGGAGTAACTCCCCGACGAGCATCACGAACAGGGGTGTCGCATCCGCGGTGCCGTAGTAGATGTTGCCGCCCAGTGCGAGTGATGAGTCGACGCCGAAACGCAGCTCGTGTGGGATGCGACCCGGTTCCTCCTCGGTGACCGGGTCGATTCGCCGGCCCTGGTAGTGCGCGAGGGTCTGCGCGGTGCCTAAGGCCAGCGTCGGGTCCAGGCCGAGGGTCATGAGGGACGTGATGATTGAGTCCCGTCCGAACAGGGCCATGAACCACGGGGCGCCCGCGGCGACGGCCGGCCGGTCGGGCAGCTCGGGATCGAAGATCCGAAGGGCACCCAAATCCTGGCTGCTCCGCCGGAGAGTGTGCTGCAGAACTTCATCATCGGCGAAGACACTCGGACCCTCGGTCCGCCAGGTGCTCGTGCGTACCGCGGGACCTGCCTCGTCCACCGGCCGGTTCTGAGGGAACGACGCCGCCGGCTGCTGTCCGTCGATGACCGGCGATATCTGCACGGTAGTTTGCCACCTGCCGTGAGCCGGCACGACGACGCGGAAGGTCAGCAGATTCGGGGTGACGGCGCCGTCTTCGGCGGTGATCCGCACTGCGCGCTGCTGCTCTTGCCAGCGTCGCGCTAGCCGCAGCTCGCCGTCGTTGTGTTCCACGCTGTGCAGTCCGCGGCTGCGGATCCTGCCCTCTTTGACCTCGAACAGGTCGGCGAAGTCTGCCTCTACCCGGATGGTCAGCGTGCACGCCGCGGCCTCCCTGCCCAGGTTGCGCAGCACGATGTCCTCACGCATGCCGGCGCCGACGAAACGCTGCCGCTCCACCAGTAGGGTGCTGTCGGCCAGTCCGGCGCGTGGCCGTGCCCGACCGACGAAGGTTGCTCGGTAGGGCTGCTCCGCCATCACGGCGAGCGGCTCGACAGCCTCGTCGTCGAGGCGGAGCTGCCATGCCGACAAGATCCTGGTGTCGCGGAAGAACAGCCCGTGCGCGGAACCCGGGTTCACGTCGCCGGACTGCTCGCACAGGCAGAAGGACGATCCCTCCAAGAGGGTGACCGTGGCACCGCTGACCCGTGCGGGTTCGCCCGCGAAAGTCCAACCCTGTGTCATCTCGCTCTCCTCCAAGCGCACCCGGCGATTGGGGTGACGGGCTGGGCGCCAGGGTGGCACCCGGCCCGTCGAGGTGCCGGATCAGTCGGTGCCGGTGGTGATTTGCTTGTTGCCGGTCAGGCCGTTCTGGATCTCGATCCGGCGGGGTTTGGCGTGCTCGGCTACGGGGATCTGGATGGTCAGCACACCGTTGTCATAGCTGGCCTGGACCCGTTCGGCGTCGAGGTTGTCGGGCAGTGTGATCTGCTGGCGGACGGTTCCGCAGCCGCGGCCGCGCAGATACACGACGTCGCCGTCGAGCTCGTCCTTCGCACGGGTCGCCTCGATCGTCAACGTGCGCCCTTCGATGGTGACGTTCAGGCTCTCCGGGGCCAGGCCGGGCAGATCGATCCGCAGCAGCAGGTCCTCGCCGCG
>JAVEEN010000214.1 GCA_030840445.1 Pseudonocardiales bacterium | reverse complement strand
CCGCCGGCCACGACCTGGGCTACATCGCGATCACCGGTGCCCTGGACGGCAGCCGCCGCCGTGGGCAGCTGCCCGTCCCCCCGATGAACCTGCTCGGCGACCTCGGGGGCGGGGCCCTGTACCTGGCACTCGGCGTAGTGGCCGCGGTCCTCGAGGCGCGCCAGTCCGGACGCGGTCAGGTGGTCGATGCTGCCATCGTGGATGGCACCGCGAGCTTGCTGAATTTCATCCGCGGGTTCCGGTCGATGGGACTGTGGCCAGGACCGCCCGGCGAGAATCTTCTCGACACCGGTGCTCCCTTCTACGACGTCTACCGATGCTCGGACGGACGAGAGATCGCCATCGGCGCTCTGGAGCCGCAGTTCTACGAAGAGTTGGTCCGCCTCACCGGTGTCGAAGGCAACGAAGTCTCCCCCGAACGCCGTGACGACCCGGCCACCTGGCCGATCGGCCACCAGAAATGGGCCGCGCTGTTCGCGACCCGCAGCCGCGATGAATGGGCCGAACTGCTCCAGTATCGGGACGCCTGCGCAGCCCCGGTGCTCTCACTCGACGAAGCGCCGGCTCACCCGCAGCTAGCGGCTCGGCAGACCCTTGTCACCCGGGACGGTGTCGATCAGGCTGCGCCGGCCCCACGATTCAGCCGGACCGAGAACGCCCTGGACCGGCCGCCGGCCTGGCCCGGCGAACACACCGCGGAGATCCTGGCCGAACTGGGCCACTCGCCGGAGGCCATCGGTACCGCGTTGCAGGACGGCGCCATCGCCTGAAGGGCGACCCGATGCCGCAGATATTCCAAGCCTCCGCCGGGAGGAGAACATCCGGATCCGGTGGGAAGATCGGTGGATGGCCTTCGAACCCACCGAACGACAGCAGCGGTTGCTGGCATTCGCCGCGGAATCTCGCAAAGGCGTCCTCGTGACGATCAAGCAGGACGGCCGCCCGCAGCTGTCCAACATCATCTACACCTTCGACCCGGACCAGCACCGAGCCCGGATCTCGGTGACGGCAGATCGAGCCAAGACCCGTAACGCGCTGCGGGATCCCCGAGTCACACTGCACGTGTCCAGCCCCGATTTCTGGTCGTGGGCCGCGCTGGACGGCCACGCCAGCCTGTCCGACGTCGCGACCGATCCCGATGACGACGCGGTGGCGGAGCTGGTCGACCTGTACCGGGCCATCAACGGCGAACATCCGGACTGGGATGAGTACCGGGCCGCGATGGTGCGCGACCGGCGGCAAGTGCTCACCGTGGATGTCGAGAACGCCTACGGTCAGGCTCCAGGCGCGGACTAACCGCTGTTGCGGCTGTAGCACCGGCACGATCGGGATCCGGCTGCAGCTTCGGCGCCTCCAACCGGCACAACTGGATCACCGCCACCCCGAGCACCACGAGCAGGGCCAGCAGGCCGGCGCCTGAGAACGGTCCGTGCCGGACGTGCTCGTCGTAGACGACGACCCCCACGACAATGCTCAACAGCGGGTCGACGGTGGCGGTCGCCGGCAGGCTTGCGGTGAGTGGGCCGGATTGGAACGCGAACTGGCTGAGGAACAGCCCGCAGCCGCCGACCACCAGCAGGGCGTACAACTGCCAACTGGTCAGGCAGTCCCAGCGACTGCGGACCGCGATGTCCGTGACGCCCTTGATCAAGGCCGCCGTCGCCGCGTAGGTCACGCCCACTGCGGCACCCAGCAACGCAGGGCCGAACCGGGTCGAACCGTGCCGACGGGCGATGACGATGCACCCGACCGCGATGATCAGCCCAGCCACCGCGCTCAGCAGGGCGGGCATCCGGTCCGGGAGCTCGCGGCTCGGCGTACCGCGCCCCGCTCCACTGAGGAAGTAGAAACCGATCAGCGTCGCGCAGAGGACACCGGCCCAGGCCATCTCGGCCACCGTTATGGCGCGGATCCCGCGTCCGTCGCGACTGCGCAGCAACAACGAGAACAACAGCCCGCTGACCAGCAACGGTTGCACGATGGACAGCGCGCCGAGGTGCAGCGCCCACACCTGCAGACCCACGCCGACGACGTCCATGACGATCCCGGCCAACCAGCGCGGATGGCTGATCGTGCCCCGGATGAATCGCATCACCGCGCCCGCTTGCATGGCATGCATCTCGGGAACGTCCGATGCGCTGGAGTGTTTCAAAGCGGTGGACGCGCCGAAGGCGAACGCGGAACCCAGCGTGAGAGTAATGACCAGCCAGCCGATGTGCACCGCAGTCACCCGGCTCGGTACGGGGCGTCCGTCGGGGAGCCTGCCGCCCCGGTTGCGCCCGATGGCTCGGACCCGGGCGTAACCGGCGGCCCGACAGGCCCGAGCGGCCCGACCGGCCAGGAAAGCCGGACCCGGGCCCCCGAGCAGCCGGGTTGCGCAGCAACTGCGCCACCTTCTATTGCACCGGTCCGGTTCGCGGCCGTCGCGGTGCCCCGGTGCGCTCGCATAATGCTGGCCACGATGGCCAGGCCGAGCCCGCTGCCACCGTCATCGACTCCGGAGGTGTGCCCGGTCTCACCCGGGGCACGCTGGCCGCCGAGCGCCGGCCGGGCCCGCGCCGAATCACCCCGGCGGAAGCGCTCGAAGGCCACCGGCAGGAACTCCGGCGAGAACCCCGGTCCGCAATCGCTGATCTCGATGTCGACCACCTCGGCGGTCCGGCCGGCCTCGACCACGATCTCGCCGCCGGTCGGTGAGAACCGCACAGCATTCGCCAGCACGTTCTCCACCGCCTGCCTGATCCGGTCGGGGTCGCCATGGATCGCTGAAACCTGCACCGCGGAAAGGCTAATCGTGATGTCTCGTTCGTGGGCCCAGTTTGACAAAGTGCTGGCGGCCGATTCCAACACCTCGGCGAGGTCGAACGTCCGGATCCGGGTCGGAATCTCGCTGTCGTCACGCGCCAACACCAGCAGGTCCTCGGCCAGCTTGATCAGGCGTTCGGTCTCGGCCGCGGCAACCTCCACCGTCTCGGCCAGTTCCGCGCGGGTCCGTCCCGGACGCTGCGCCAGCTCCAGCTCACCGCGCAGGACGGTGAGCGGCGTACGCAACTCATGACCGGCATCGGCGACGAAGGCCCGCTCCCGCTGGTAGGCCTGATGCAACCGGCCGAGCAATCCGTTCAGCGTGTCGGCCAGCCGGGCGATCTCGTCCCGGGTACCGGGCACCGTGAGCCCAGCTCCGGCATCACGGGCGCCGAGTTCGGCGGCCTGTGCCCGCATCCGGTCGACCGGGCGCAGCGCCCCCCGAGCCAGCAGCCAGGACCCCGGACCCGCAACCAGCAGCACGGCTGCCCCGAGGAAGATGAGTTGCTTGGCTGCCCGCTCCAGGGCTTCGTCGGCGACGTCCCGATTGGTGGCGACCGCCACAACCGTCCCCGGATGGCCCGAGGGCGCGGCCAGCACCCGTACCTCGGTTCGGGTCGCCGGCGCGCCGCCGGCCGGGCCGGTTATCGAGACCACGTGATCGGTGAAATGCTCCTGGCTGGCGGCGGCTTTGGCCTGTTCGGGCGTGAGCAACGGTTCGGCGAGGGCATCGTCGGTGTGGGCGAGCACGACACCGGCAGTGCTGAGGACCTGGCCGTAGCTGTTATTGGCGAATTTGAGGGACGGCGGCGGTTGGTTGTCGCTCTCGCCGTAGTACTGGGACACGGCTTCGTCGACCCGGCTGCGCAGCGAGTTGTCAATACTGTTCTGCAGGCCCGAATGCAACGTCGTGAGAAAGACCAGGCCCGCACCGGCGAGCAACACCAGGGTTGCTGCGGTGAACAGGATCGCGAGCTTGAGCCGGATACGCACTGCTCAGGCGTTCGACTGCGCCGGATTGCCCCGGGGCTCGGCGAGCAGGCGGTAGCCGGCCCCTCGGACGGTTTCGAGTTGTTCCAGGTCGAACGGCCGATCGATCTTGCGCCGAAGGTAGGCCACATACTGATCGACGACGTTGCTCACGCCGTCGTAGGCGAAATCCCAGACGTGTTCGAGGATCCGGGTCCGGGTCAGTACCTCGCCGGGATGGCGCAGGAACAACTCGAGCAGGGAGAATTCTTTGGCCGATAGGTCCAGCACAGTGTCTGCCCGCCACGCCATCCGGGTGGCCGGATCCAGCTTGAGGTTGCCGGCCTGCAATATCACCGGCCGGCGCGGCGCGCCCCGGCGGATGAGCGCGCGCAGCCGCGCCGAGAGCTCGCTGAAGCTGAACGGCTTGGCCAGGTAATCATCTGCTCCGCTGTCCAAACCCTGGACCCGGTCCCGCAGTTCGGTTCGCGCGGTCAGCAACAGCACCGGCGACCACCGGTTGGCCGCCCGCAATCGTCGGCACACCTCGAAACCATCCGCTCCCGGCAGCATCAGATCCAGCACGATGGCGTCGTAGTCCACCTCGGTGGCCTGCCACACCGCATCGAGGCCGTCGCCGACGATGTCCACGGCGTAGCCGTCCTCGGCCAGTCCACGGCGCAGCATGCTGGCCATCCGCACATCGTCCTCGGCGACTAGGATTCTCATCGGTCGCCCCTCACTTGTACATCCTCATGCTGGGCACCCTAAGAACCCGCACATGTGAATGAGATGTCAACGCCGCAGACTGTACACAGCGCCGCCGGGCAGCGGTGACCAGCATCATTCGTACACGTTGTTCACATGTTCATCGGGCGAGCATGGCTGGCAATATCACCGGTAACAGTAAGGACGTGTCAGGTGCATTCTCATCTCGGCTGGCTGGAGGCCGGTGTCATCGGCTTGCTGCAGGGCGTCACCGAACTGTTCCCGGTCAGCAGTCTCGGGCACAGCGTGTTGATCCCGGCGGTCATCGGCGGCAGCTGGGCCCGGGAGCTGAACGTGAGCGCCCCGGAATCGCCGTACCTGGCATTCATCGTCGGCCTGCATGTGGCGACGGCGATCGCGCTGATCATCTATTTCTGGCGTGACTGGCTGCGCATCATCGGCGGGTTGTTCACCTCGATCAGGTACCGGCAGGTGCGGACCCCGGACGAGCGACTGGCATGGATGCTGATCCTGGCCACCATCCCGGTGGGTATCACGGGGCTGCTGCTCGAACACACCTTTCGCACCGTCCTCGCCAAGCCCTCACCGACCGCGATCTTCCTGATGCTCAACGGCGTGATCCTCTTCGGTGCCGAATGGCTGCGCCGCCGGCAGGAAGCCACGACCTCGGCGTCCGCCACGACCTCGGCGAGCCCGGCGTCCGCGGCGGTAGCCGGCGGACACCCCTCGGGCGACTCGGTCATCACCGTGGCCAACCACTCCGGTATCGAGGTGGATGCCGAGCTGAGCCGGATGCCGATCAAGCGCGCCGTACTGATCGGCACCGCCCAGATCATCGCGCTGGCACCGGGGTTCAGCCGCTCCGGTGCGGCCATGGCGGCCGGCCTGAACCGGGGTCTATCGCACGTGTCGGCCGCCCGGTTCTCCTTCCTGCTGGCCACGCCCGTCATCCTCGCTGCCGGCGTGTTGAAGATCCCTGACCTGATGGGTCCGCTGGGCAACGGCATCCGTGGCCAGGTCGTCTTCGGCAGCGTGCTGTCCGGGCTGGCCGCCTATGTCAGCGTGCGGTTCCTCAGCCGGTACTTCGAGAGCCGTTCCCTTCGGCCGTTCGCCTGGTACTGCGTCGTTGCCGGCGCGGTAGCTCTGGTGCTGGTTAACCGGTAGCCCAGACTGGCTGGGACCCCAGACTGGCTGGGACGGGGACCGGCTAGGACGGGGCGAAGGCCTGATAGGCCCGGACGATCAGTTCGGCGCAGGTATCCAGCGGAAGTGCCGTGCTGTCGAACTGCAGGTGAAACAGCGCCGGGTCGTCCACGCTCACCCGATACAGCCTGCGGACGTACTGCTCGCGAGCCTGGTCGACCTCGGGCTGCCGCTGCCGAGCGGTTTCGGTGTCGATGCCCGTCACCCGAGCCGCCTGGGCGATCCGCGCCTCGACCGGGCCGAACAGCCGGACCCGCAGCACACCGGGATCATCCCGGAAGGCGGCGGCTCCAGCACGTCCGAGAATGACCGCGCCGGCCGCCATCGAGTTGCGCATGATCCGTTCTGCCTGCTCGCGGAACGCGGCGGCGTCATCAGCCAGCGGGGCCGCATCGGGCGGGGCCGCATCGGTGCCGGCGCCGAGCACTCCCCCCGCCAACGGGACCAGCAGCGACAGGAAGCGGTCGGCCAGCGAACGGGTCACTGTGCCGGTTTCGGCTTCGGTCACCGACACCTGCAGCTGGTTCGCGACGGCCGAGCTGATCGCCCGATCCAGCAGCGGCAGCCCGAGCAGCCGGGCGACCTGAGGTGCGACCACGCTTCCACCGGCGCCGTAGCCGGCCGAGATTGTGATGCCCAGCATGCGATGTCCCTTCTCCACCTGAGTTCAGTGGATCTGGCCGGGAGCGACGGAAGCACCGGGCCCGACGCCGTTCTGCGACTTGTCCGACCGGTCCTGCTCGGGCGAACCGGCCGGATCGGCCGGCCCGGTGTTGCTGGACCGCAATTGGACCTGCCTGATGAACAGCGCGGCGACGATGCTGATCACCGAGACCGGCACTGCCACCAAGAACACTCGGTCGATCGCATGCGAGTAAGCCTGGATGATGCCCTCGTGCAGGGCCGGATCGCTGCGCTTCAGAGCATTCAGCGTCTGCGGGGCTTCCACCAGTTGAGAGACCTTGTCCCCGCCACCGGCGAGCGCCGAGGGCGGCAGGAAACGCGGGAACTCTGCAGCGATCCGGGCCGTCAGCACTGCTCCGAGCGCAGAGGCACCGATCGCGCCGCCCATGGATCGGAAGAAGGTCACCGACGAGGTCGCGACGCCCATTTGCCGCATCGGCACGGCGTTCTGCACGACCAGGGTCAACACCTGCATGAACAAGCCGAGGCCGGCGCCGAAGACCAGGATGTCCACACCCACCACGAACAGCGAGGTGTGTGCGCCGATCCGGCTCAGCAGCACCAGGCCTATCGTGACCAACACGGTACCGACCAGCGGGAACCATCGGTAATTGCCGGTCCGGGAGATGTAGCGGCCCGAGCCGATGCTCATGGTGAGGACGCCGACCAGCAGCGGCAGCAACAGCAGTCCCGACATCGTTGCCGACACGCCATGGACCAACTGCAGATACTGCGGCAGAAATGCCAATGCACCGAACATGGCCACACCGCTGACGAAGGCGATGATGTTGGACACCGTGAAGATCCGCATCCGGAACAGTCCCAGGGGCAAAATCGGCTCGGGGGCCAGCCGCTCGCGCAGCACGAACCCGATCAGCAGGACGGCCCCGAGGGCAAAGAGCCCGACGATCTGCCAGGACGACCACGGGTAGTCATTTCCGCCGGATTGGGTGGCCAGCAGGATGCTCGAGACGCCGGCGACCAGCAGCAGTGCCCCCCACCAGTCGATCTTGACCGCTCGGGTACGGACCGGCAGCTTCAGGACCCGGTTGGTCACGACCAGGGCTGCGATACCCAACGGCAGGTTGATATAGAAGATGTAGCGCCAGCTCAGGCTGTCGACCGCGAACCCGCCGGCCAACGGACCGACCACGCTGGAGACCCCGAACACGGCTCCGAAGTAGCCCTGATAGCGCCCCCGGGACCGGGGCGGAATGACGTCGCCGATGATGGCGAAGACCAGCGAGATGAGACCACCGCCGCCGATACCCTGCACGCCCCGGAAGGCGATCAACTCGTACATGTTCTGCGAGGCCCCGCACAGCACGCTGCCGGCCAGGAAGACCACGATGGCGAGTTGGAAGACCCGTTTTCGGCCGTACAGGTCGCCAGCCTTACCCCATAGCGGCGTGGATGCGGTGCTCGCCAGGAGGTAAGCCGTGATGACCCAGGACAGCAGGTCGCTGCGATGGAAGTCACCCACGATGGTCGGCAACGCGGTGGACACGATCGTCTGATCGAGCGAGGCCAGGAACATGCCGAGCATGAGCCCGGACATGATCACCATGATCTGGCGGTGGCTCAGGCCCGCGCCGTCGGCGGCCTGCCGGTCGGTCGTGGTGTCCGTAGTCACGCCTGGCCCACCCTCGAGTCGGGGGGCAGGCGAGTTGGCTTGCGCATCGCACCACCGTCGTCTTCAGTTATGTTCTGCCTGCGGTTGATTGCCTCTAAGAACCACTCTGACATTGTCACGGCGGGCACAACGGAGCAAATCGCCATGCGGCCGGCCTGGATTCGGACCGGCGTCGCAGGGAAGCCGCAATTCGGTCTGGACATCGCCCGGGCTCACGCGGATCGTGGTAATCGTGAGACAGGACCAGCTGCGGCCGGGTCGCCGCCGACCCATGAGTTCGATGCTGGGCGCCCTGCACCTGCATGAAGCCACCCGCAAATTCGACGATGACCTCGAGCGGTATGTACGGCTGGCGCATCATGCGGCCACGCTGACCCGCCTCACCCGTCGCATCTCGACGCTGAGCAACCCGCGCCGGACGCACCGCGGCCTGCAACTGCGGGCGGCATGCACGGCCTACGACCAGACCTTGCTGCTGGCCGCCGAGGACCTCGGTTTGAGTCCTGGTCTGACTCCGCCACTGCACTCGCTCGACCGGTTGAGCCTGGAAGCCGAGCTGGTCTCAGCGGGCATGCGCTGGTAACCGCGCCAACCCCGTTTCCGGCCTCCTCGTAGAGTTGTTCGCGACACTGTCGAACGGTCGAGGAGAGATCAATGGCGCGAGTAGCGGTCACCGGAAGCAGCGGGAAGCTAGGTCGGCATGTGGTGCGGCACCTGCTCGAGCACGACTGGGATGTCGTCGCCCTCGACTCGGCGCCGAGCCCGAATCCCGGGGTGACCTCGAGCCGCATCGACCTCACCGATTTCGGGCAGACCCTCGAGGCCCTGACCGGCATCGACGATCGACACGACGGGGTGGACGCTGTGGTGCACCTGGCCGCGATCCCGGCTCCGGGACTGCGCAGCAACTCCGCGACCTTTCACAACAACATGAACGCGACATACAACGTCTTCGCGGCGGCGCAGCGGGCCGGCATCAAGAACGTGGTGTGGGCGTCGAGCGAAACGGTTCTCGGCCTGCCTTTTGACGAGCCGCCGCCGTACGTCCCGGTCGACGAGGAGTACCCGCCGCGCCCGAACAGCACCTATTCGCTGGTCAAGACGATGGAGGAGGAAATGGCCCGGCAGTTCTGCCGATGGGATCCGGAGCTCAAGATGATCGGCCTGCGGTTCTCCAACGTGATGGATGCCGAGGACTACCGGGACTTCCCGTCCTTTGATCATGATGCCCAGCTACGCAAATGGAACCTGTGGGCCTACATCGACGGCCGCGACGGCGCCCAGGCCGTCCGTAAGGCGTTGGAACACCAGGCGGCCGGGACGGACGTCTTCATCATCGCCAACGCCGACGGTGTGATGACCCGGCCGAACTCCGAGCTGCTGGCCGAGGTCTTCCCGGATGTCGCGGTGAAGCGGGACGTCGGTCCGAACGAGACGCTGCTGTCCATCGACAAGGCTCGGCGGGTACTGGGCTACGAGCCTGAGCACAGCTGGCGGGACAGCTAAGCCACCGAGGCCCGGAAAGCTACCGGGAGCCCTGCAGCTGCGGGAGCCCGGGGAATTTGCCTGTGAAAGGAAAGCCCGTCATCGTAGAACCCGGTTATCGACGCTCGGTGGCGCTGCTGGTGGCCGGCACCTTCTTCATGGAGAACCTCGACGCCACCATCATCGCGACCGCGGCACCGTCGATCGGTATCAGCCTCGGCGTCGACTCGGCCTCGGTGGCGATTACCGTTACCGCCTACCTGGTCTCGGTCGCGGTACTGATCCCATTGAGCGGCTGGCTGACCGAGCGGTACGGATCGCGCCGGGTCTTCCTCAGCGCGATCGTCCTGTTCACGCTGGCCTCGGCGTTGTGCGCAGCCAGTTCCACGCTGGTCGAGCTGGCAAGCTTCCGGGTGCTGCAGGGTATCGGCGGCGCGATGATGGTGCCGGTCGGGCGGCTGACGGTACTGCGGGGTACCAGCAAGGATGAGCTGGTGCGTGCGATCGCGCTGCTGACCTGGCCGGCGCTGGTCGCCCCGGTCATCGCGCCGCTGCTGGGTGGCGTACTGGCCACCTACGCGAGCTGGCGCTGGATCTTCCTGATCAACCTGCCGCTGGGCGTGCTCGCCTTCGGTGCCGGCTACCGGCTGCTCGATCACGAACGGCCGCTCCGGCCACAGGCCCTGGACGTCACCGGCCTGGTGCTGGTCGGGGTGGGTCTCGGCTCGATGGTCGGGGCGAGTTCGCTGCTGTCCTCGAGATCACCGAACTGGCCGCTGGCGGTGCTCACCGGCGGTGGCGGGGTGATGATCCTGGTGGCCGCCGTGCGTCATCTGAGAAATACCGCGCACCCGCTGCTGGACCTCAGCGTGCTGCGGATTCCGACCATGCGACTTGCGCACGCCGGCGGTGGCGTGTTCCGCATGACAGTCAGCGCCGTGCCGTTCCTGCTGCCGCTGATGTTCCAGGATGTGTTCGGCTGGTCGGCCGTGCGAGCCGGCTCCGTCGCGTTGTTCGTGTTCGTCGGCAACCTCGCGATCAAGCCGCTGACTACCCCGCTGCTGCGCCGGTTCGGATTCCGGACCGTCCTGCTCGGGGCCACGTCGATGGTGTTGATAACCATGCTCGGAGCCGCCTTTCTGAGCTCAGCTACCCCGCTGTGGCTGACCATTGCGCTGATCACCGTGAGCGGAGCTGCACGGTCGGTGGGGTTCACCGGCTACAACACCATCGCGTTCTCCGACGTGCCGCAGTCGAGGATGACGGCCGCGAACACCGTGGCCTCGACGCTGCAACAGCTCGCGGCCGGCTTCGGGGTGGCGGTGGCCGCCATGTCCGTTCAGGCGGGCTCGGTATTGCCCTGGTTCGCCGCCGGCGGCTCCAGCGGCGCATCCGGTACGGCGCCGTTCCGGTTCGCGTTCCTAGCCATCGCTGCCTTAACCGGCCTGGCGGTACTCGAGGCACGCGGGCTCGACAGCCGCGCGGGCGACAACATCAGGCCGGCGCAGCGGGCACGGACTGCGCCGGGGACTACCAGCGGCAACTGAATCCCGGACCGCGTCAATCCCGGACCGCGATTACTCCCCCACCTACCTGCTCAGCCGCCGGGACTACGGTCGAGGCGTGAAAGCCATTGAATACGCCCGAACGGGTGGTCCCGACGTTCTCACGGTGACCGACAAGCCGATGCCGGAACCCGGACCGGGCGAGGTGCGGGTGCGGATCCACCGATCCGGAGTGAATCCGAGTGATTGGAAGGCCCGCCGCGGCAAGGACGACGCCAGCCCGGTCGAACCGGCCCAGGTGCCTGGACAGGACGGCGCCGGTGTCGTCGACCGTGTCGGCACCGGCGTCGATGCCGAGCTCCAGGACCGACGCGTCTGGGTATGGGAATCGGCCTATCAGCGACCTCAGGGAACAGCTCAGGAATACGCGATCGTGCCGGCGCGTCAGGTCGTTCCGCTTCCCGACTCGGCTTCCTTCGACTTGGGCGCGAGTCTCGGCATCCCCTTCCTGACTGCCCACCGGGCGTTGACGGTAACCGAGGACGGACCGCTGGCGCTCGGTCCGGGAACGCTGGCCGGACGTACCGTGCTGGTCGCCGGTGGGGCAGGGGCGGTCGGCAACGCGGCGATCCAGCTTGCCCGGTGGTCGGACGCGACGGTCATCAGCACCGTCAGCAGCCCCCAGAAAGCACAGCTTGCCGCGGCTGCCGGTGCCGATCACGTGATCGACTACCAGGTCCAAGATGTGGTCACGGAGGTGCACAAGCTGGTGCCGGGCGGCGTGAACACCATCGTGGAGGTGGCCGCCGCCGCCAACGCCGGGATCGACACCGCGATACTGGCCAGACACGGTTCGGTGGCCGTTTACGCCGACGACGGCGGCAAGCCCCTGAGCCTGCCGGTGCGCGCGCTGATGATTCCCAACGCCCGGTGGCAGTTCGTCCTCGTCTACACCGCCCCGCACGATGCCAAGGTTCGCGCCGTGGCGGATATTGCCGGCGCGGTTGCCGAGGGGGCCGTGCGGGTCGGTGCGCAAGCCGGGCTGCCGCTTCACCATTTCCCGCTCGAGCAAGCCGCGGCGGCGCACGATGCGGTAGAGAATGCCGTGGTGGGCAAGGTACTTCTCGACGTGCGGGACTACTGATCGCCCGAGCAAACCACCGATACGCTGCGCCATTGCGTCAGGGATGGAAGTTGCGATGACCGGAGCGCGCGGTACCAAGGAGTCGGGGCCGGCGATCCGGTTCGGGTCGGCGCGCGGCCGATGGGTACTGCTCGCCTCAATCCTCGGTTCGGGCCTGGCCGGTATCGACGCCACGGTGGTCAACGTGGCCCTTCCCGTGATCGGCCGCGATTTCAAGGTCGACTTCGCCGCGTTGCAATGGACGATCACGGCCTACACGCTGACGCTGGCCTCCCTCATCCTGCTAGCCGGCGCACTGGGCGACCGGTACGGGCGGCGACGGGTCTTCCTGATCGGGGTGGTGTGGTTCGCGGTTGCCTCATTGCTATGCGGACTGGCCCCCGGTGCGCCCTGGCTGATCGGAGCCCGGGCACTGCAGGGCGTGGGCGGCGCGCTGTTGACACCCGGCAGCCTGGCCATGATCCAGGCCTCCTTCGCCCGCGAGGACCGGGCCCGCGCGATCGGCGCCTGGTCGGCCTTCGGTGGCGTGGCCACGGCCATCGGGCCTTTCCTGGGAGGCTGGCTGATCCAGGTCGCGTCCTGGCGATGGGTGTTTCTGATCAACGTCCCGCTGGCCGTCGTCGTGGTACTGGTTGCCATCAGGCACGTGCCTGAGTCCCGTGATCCGACAGCGACCGGACGGGTCGACGTGCTCGGAGCGGTCCTCGGCGTGGTCGGGCTCGGCGGCGTCACCTACGCCATCATCGAGACACCGGCGCGCGGCCTGGGCTCGATCGCCGTGCTCGTGACCGGAACAATCGGGTTGCTGTGCCTGGTCGCGTTCGGGCTCGCCGAGGCCCGGCAACGCAATCCCATGCTGCCGTTGACGATCTTCGGCTCCGCCCAGTTCAGCGCGGCCAATGCCGTCACGTTCCTGGTGTACGGCGCGTTCGGCGGGGTGTTCTTCCTGCTCGTGGTGGAACTTCAGGTCGTCGCCGGGTTCTCACCGATTGCCGCCGGCACCGCGTTGCTGCCGGTAACCGTGGTGATGCTGTTGTTGTCCTCGCGCGGCGGTCAACTGGCGCAGCGCATCGGTCCCCGGCTGCCGATGACCCTCGGGCCACTGATCTGCGCCGGTGCGGTGTTGTTGATGCTGCGCATCGGGCCGGGCGCCGGTTATCTCACCGAGGTGGTACCGGCGGTGCTGGTTCTCGGTTTCGGTCTGGCCCTGCTGGTCGCTCCGCTGACCGCCACGGTGCTCGCCGCGGTCGACGTCCAGCACGCGGGAGTCGCCTCAGGCGTGAACAACGCCGTCGCGCGCGCCGCCGGACTGATAGCGGTGGCAGCGCTGCCCGCGGTCGCCGGACTGTCCGGGACCGCTTATGACAGCGCCAGATCCTTTCAACACGGGTTCCGGATCGTGCTGATCACCTGTGCCGGGCTGCTGGTGCTGGCAGCTGCCCTGGCCGCCGCAACCATCCGGAACACCGCAGCCTTACCCGAGGATCGGGAGCGACCCCTGGACGTGACGCAGTGCGCCATCACCGGTCCCTCGCTGGCCGGCGCCAGGGCGGCGGCGGCCAGCGGGAGCACCCAGCAGTTGGAGCGGCCGTCCTAGCGTGCGTCGAGCCGGCTGAACTCCTCGGCGGTCAGTTCGACGTCCACGGCCTGAGCCGAGTCGGTGATCGTCTCCGGACGCGACGATCCCGGAATGGGCACTACCTGCCGGGACTTGGCCAGTAACCACGCCAGGCAGATTTGCTGTGGGCTGACGCCGTGGGTGGCCGCGATCTCCTGGAAGGCCGAGTGGTTCTCGCCGAGGCCGCCCGCGGCGGAGATGCCGCCGAGCGGGCTCCACGGCAGGAAGGCGATACCCAGTTGGTCGCACAGTTCCAGTTCGGGCTCGCTGCTGCGGAACGCGGGCGAGAACTGGTTCTGCACCGACACCAGCCGGCCACCGAGGATCTCCTGGGACAGCCGGATCTGCTCCGGATTGGCGTTCGAGATACCGGCCATCCGGATCTTGCCCTCGTCGAGCAGATCGCGGATCGCGCCGACCGAATCGGCGTAAGGCACCTTCGGATCGGGGCGGTGGAACTGGTACAACCCGATGGCGTCGACGCCGAGCCGTTTGAGGGACGCCTCGGCCGCCTGCTTGAGGTATTCCGGGTCGCCGTTGACGGTCCAGGAGCCGTCCCCCGGACGCAGATGGCCACCCTTGGTCGC
Source organism: Pseudonocardiales bacterium (assembly GCA_030840445.1). GTDB lineage: Bacteria > Actinomycetota > Actinomycetes > Mycobacteriales > Jatrophihabitantaceae > Jatrophihabitans_A. The sequence continues at coordinate 4,735 of JAVEEN010000214.1, read as the reverse complement.
CACCAGCACCGCGGAGGTGTCACCGCCATAGCTGGCAATGGCTTGCGCGAAGAGCGACTCGTTGTGACCGACGTCGTCGGCGTGCAGGTGGTAGGCGTCCGCGGTGTCGAAGAAGGTGATCCCGGCCGCCAACGCAGCGTGGATCGTGCTCACCGATCGCTGCTCGTCGGGTCGGCCCTCGATGGACATCGGCATCCCGCCGAGCCCGATGGCGCTGACCTCGACGTCGCCGATCTGACGGTACTTCATATGGATTCTCCTGATTCATTCATTGATGGCTACTCGGTGGTACGCAAACAGCGAGTCCGCCTACCAGTCCCATTTGTCAGGCCCGTCTACCAGACCTCGTATACCAGGCCCCGTATACCAGGCCCCGTCTACCAGGCATAGTCCTCGGGCGCGGTGCGGTGGCCGGGGAAGATCTCGTCCAGTCGAGCGAGCGCCTTGTCGTCGAGCTGGAGGTCCAGGGCCCGGACGGCCGCATCGAGTTGGTCCTGGGTGCGCGGGCCGATGATCGGCGCGGTAACGGCTGGTTGGTGCAGCAGCCACGCCAGTGCCACGTCGCCCGGCTCGTGGCCGAGCTCGGCCGCGAAGTCCTCGTAGGCCTCGATCTGAGCGCGCTTCTGTTGCACGGCCTCGGCCGCCCGCCCTTCCAACCGCCGCTTACCCTCACGGTCCTTGCGTAGCACGCCGCCCAGCAGGCCACCGTGCAGGGGCGACCACGGAATGATCCCGACGCCGTAGTGCTGCGCCGCGGGAATCACCTCGAGCTCGATCTGCCGGGTGGCCAGGTTATAGATGGACTGCTCACTGACCAGGCCGGTGAAATGGCGCTCCGCTGCGGCGGACTGGGCTTGGGCGATATGCCACCCGGCGAAGTTGCTGCTGCCGACGTAGAGGATCTTGCCCTGGTGCACGGCAACGTCGATCGCCTGCCAGATCTCGTCCCACGGCGTGGCCCGATCGATGTGATGGAACTGGTAGAGGTCGATGTAGTCGGTCTGCAGGCGGGCCAGGCTGGCGTCCAGGGCCCGCCTGATGTTCAGCGCCGAGAGCTTGCCCTCGTTGGGCCAGTCCCCCATATCGCCGTAGAGCTTGGTGGCCAGCACGGTGCGCTCGCGACGCCCGCCACCCTTGGCGAAGTACCGGCCGAGGATCTCCTCGGTGCGTCCGCGACCCTCGCCCGTATCGGGATCACGCCCGTACATGTTTGCGGTGTCGAAGAAGTTGATGCCTCGTTCGTGGGCCGAATCCATGATGGAGTGGGAATCCGGCTCGCTGGTCTGCGGACCGAAGTTCATGGTGCCCAGACACAGGCGGCTGACTGATAGGCCTGAACGGCCGAGAGAGGTGAACTGCATGACTTCCAGCTTGCAACGCGCGCAGTCAGCTGTCCAACTCCGGATGTCGTTCACACTCAGCGCCTAGACTTCTGAATCATGGAGCTCCGCCAACTCGAACATTTCGTCGCCGTCGCCGACCAACGGCATTTCACCCGGGCCGCCGAGGCCTTGTCGATCTCTCAATCCGGGCTGTCTGCCTCCATCCGAGCACTGGAGCGCGAACTGCACGCCGCTCTGTTCGTCCGCAACACCCGACGGGTCGAGCTGACCGAGGCAGGCCGGGCCCTGCTGTCCGAATCCCGCCGGACGCTGGCCAGTGCGGACGCCGCCAAGGACGCTGTGGCGGCCGTCCAGGGCCTGTTCCGGGGGAGCCTCTCGGTCGGGGCCGAGCAATGCATCGGCGTCGTGGACGTTCCGGCCCTGTTGGCGCGCTTCCGCGCGACCCACCCGGGAGTGGAGATCGTGCTGCGCCAGGCCGGTTCGGTGTGGCTGCTCGACCAGGTTGCGGCCGGTCGCCTCGATGTCGCGTTCGTCGCCACGTCGGGGCGCGCGGTGGACGGCGTGGAGCTGCTGCCGATGGCCAGCGAGCCGATGGTCCTGGTGTGCCATCCTGGCCACCGCCTGGCCGGTCGCAAGCAGGTCGCGGTGACCGAATTGGCTGACGAGACCTTCGTCGACTTCCAAGCCGAATGGGGTGCGCGGGTGATCAGCGATCATGCCTTCGCGGCCGCCGGCGTCGAGCATCCGGTGACGCTGGAGGTCAACGACGTGCACACCCTGCTCGACCTGGTCGCGCACGGCATGGGTGTCGCGCTGGTGCCGGCGCCGATCGCCGCCAAGAAAGCCGCTAAGCTGCCGGCGATACCGTTGCGGACCGGATCGGCCGAGAGCTGGCAGGTATCGGTTGCGGTGCCGGGTGCCGACGCAATCAGCCTCACCGCACAGGCCTTTCTGGGTATGCTGCCCCGCCGCAATCGACTCCGAGCGGCGGCTGCCGCCGCGGCCGCCTTGGAGACCGCGTCCTAGGCTGTTGGCACCGCCGCTACGCACGAGGAGATCTCGATGACCGCCACCAGGCCCGATGTACTGCGTTCTGTTGCTCCCGGGGCCGGGCGCCGGGAGCCCCGGGCCCACACCCTCTCCGACACGGCCCGGCTGGAGCTCGGTGGAACGTGGCAGTTCGCCCTGGCCGACCGGGCCGACCAGCCCACTCCCGGTCAGGATCCGGACGGTCCCGCCGGCGCCGACTTCCCCGACGGCGGCTTCGCCGAGCCCGAGTTCGATGACCGCGACTGGGGCCAGATCGAGGTGCCCGGCCATTGGCAGCTGCAGGGACATGGCCGGCCCGCCTACACCAACGTCCGCTACCCGTTTCCGGTGGATCCCCCGTTCGTACCCGACGAAAACCCGACCGGTCGGTACCGTCGGGTGTTCGACCTGCCGACCGATTGGCCTGGCGGTCCAGCCGTCCTGCGCTTCCTGGGCGTCGACTCGCTGTTCACCGTCTGGCTCAACGGCGCCGAGCTCGGCTGGTCCACCGGCAGCCGGCTGACCACCGAGTTCGACGTCGGCCCGCTGCTGCAGGAGCGCGGCAATGTGCTGGCCGTTCGCGTGCACCAGTGGTCGCCGGCCAGCTATCTCGAGGACCAGGACATGTGGTGGCTGTCCGGCATCTTTCGCGATGTCAGCCTGATCGCCAGGCCGTCCGGCGCCATCGACGACTACTTCGTGCACGCCGAGTACCACCACCTCGACGGCTCCGCGACCCTGCGTGTCCACACAGATGTCGCGGCCCGGCTGTCGGTGCCCGAACTCGGGCTGGTTGATGTCGACGCTGCCGGGCCGCACGAGTTGCTCTCCGTCCAGCCATGGTCAGCCGAAACACCTCGCCTGTACAACGGTGTGCTCAGTGCAGGTGGTGAGCAGATCGCGCTGCGTATCGGTTTTCGGACGGTGGCCGTCACGGACGGCCTGCTGACGGTCAACGGGCGAGCCGTCCTCATCCGGGGGGTCAACCGGCATGAGTGGAACCCCGATCGCGGCCGGGCCGTCACGGCCGAGGACATGCTGAGCGATGTCCTGATCATGAAGCGGCACAACATCAACGCGGTACGAACCAGCCACTACCCGCCGCACCCGGATTTCCTCGCTCTCTGCGACGAGTACGGCCTTTACGTCATCGACGAATGTGACCTGGAGACCCACGGCTTCTTCTTCACCGAGTGGCGCCGCAATCCCAGTGACGATCCGCAGTGGCTGCCCGCGATGCTCGATCGGATGCGGCGGACTGTCGAGCGGGACAAGAACCACCCCTCGGTGATCATCTGGTCGCTGGGCAACGAGAGCGGTCACGGGACGAATCTGGCCGCCATGTCGCAGTGGACCCATGACCGTGACCCGTCGCGCCCGGTGCACTACGAGGGTGACTGGGACAGCGGCTACGTCGACCTGTACAGCCGGATGTACGCCACCCACGAGGAAGTCGACGCGATCGGCCGTTACGCCGAGCCGGTCACCGTGGATCCGGCCCTGGACGCACACCGACGTAACATCCCCTTCCTGCAATGCGAATACGCCCATGCAATGGGCAACGGACCCGGCGGGCTGCTTGAGTATCAGCAGCTGTTCGAGAAGTACCCCCGCTGCCAGGGCGGCTTCGTATGGGAATGGATCGACCACGGAATCCGCCAGGTCGACGACGCCGGCGTCGAATACTTCGCCTACGGCGGAGATTTCGGTGAGCCGCTCCACGACGGCAACTTCGTCGCCGACGGATTGGTGTTTCCGGACCGGACACCGTCGCCCGGCTTGATCGAATACAAAGCGGTGATCGCCCCGATCGGTATCGGTATCGAGCCGGTCGGGTCCGCGCGATCGGCCTCCATCACCATCACCAACAAACATGAGGCGATCGACTCCGGCTACCTCCGATTTCGCTGGGAGGTCACGGCCGGTGCCGAGCCGGTCGCGGATGGTGAACTCGAGGTGAGCCCGATAGAGCCGGGAGAATCCCGCACGATCAGCCTGGCCGACCTCCCGGTCACCGAGGCTGAAACCTGGCTGACGGTGTCGGCGGTGCTGGCCAAGGACATGAACTGGGCGCCCGCCGGGCACGTCATCGCCACTGGCCAGGGACACCTGTCACAACGTGCCGCGCCGACCTGGCTGGCCGGCCGCGGCGCACCGGACCGGCAGCTGTTCGATCCCGCGACCGGGCGGCTGAGCATGATCGGTGGGATAGCCGTCGACGGGCCGCGCCTGGATCTGTGGCGGGCGACGACGGACAACGACCGCGGTCAACACGGCAAGCCGGTGGATCCGGCCTGGCGGGCGCTGGGCCTGCACCGCCTGCGGCATCGGGTCATCGAGCGCTCCTGGCAGGACGACGCGTT
>JAVEEN010000080.1 GCA_030840445.1 Pseudonocardiales bacterium | reverse complement strand
CGTTCTCAGCCGCAGGCTAGCCGCCCGCGGCTGAGTCCGTCTCGCGCGCCTTCAGGGCGCGGACCACATCCGCGCGACCCTCGGATACCAGCCGGCGTAACGGGGCTGGATGCGACGGGTCGGCCAGGAACTCATCGGCCAACCGAACGGTCTCGGCATTGATGGCTGTCGACCAGCTCGGGAACAATCCGACGATGACGTCCTGGGCCATCTCCGAACTGCGTCGGTGCCAGACTTCGGCCGCACCAGCGAAGTATTTCGCCGGATAGTCGACCAGCAAATGCCCTTGTAGCGGATGTGAAAAACCGATGATGGTGGCTCGCATGACGGCGTTGCTCAGGTTGTCGTCATAGAACGCGGCGTGCCAGGCCGCCGCCTTGGCCTCGGGCGTGGGGATCAACGCCCGCGCGGTCGCCGCGGCCCGGATACCCGCCGAGGTCCGGTCCCGCTCACCTTCAGCCTCGATCGCCTCGTTACCCAGAATGCCTCGCGCCACCAACGACTGCACGATCGCCCACCGCAGGTCGGTGTCGAGGGCCAATCCCTCGAGGGTCTCAGAGCCGTCGAGCAGGCGCGCTCCGAACGCCGCCTGTTCGGCAGTGCTGGCGGCTGAGATGGCGGCATGCACCCAGGCCAGCTGGTGGTCAGAGCCCGTCTGCGCTGAACGCGCAGCCTCGATGGCGACGTCGGCGAAGCGGGCTCGGCCAGTCGGTGCCCAGCCGGGTTCGGCGTAGATCTCCAGGGCCCGCAACAGCTGCCGGTGTGCCGACTGGACGACGCCGATCCGGGACTCGCTCGGTGCGCCCGCAATGACCAGATCCAAGTAGTCTCGGGCCGCGAATTCACCGTCGCGAACCATGTCCCACGCAGCTACCCAGCACACCGCACGGGTCAGCGAGTCGGTCAGGGCGCCCAGACCACCGGACCGCAGGGTCTGCAAGCTGTGTGCGTCCAGCCGCAGCTTGCAGTAGGTGAGGTCGTCGTCGTTGGCGATGATGAGGTCACCTCTCGGCACCCCGATCAGCTCGTCGACCTCGGTGCGCTCACCGTCCACATCCAGCTCGATCCGCTTGGTGCGAACCAGCCGGCCCTCTTCGTCATAGGAATAGAGCCCGACCGCCAGCCGGTGCGGCCGCAGGACGTTGTCCTTTGCGGTGACCGTCGGGGCGTCCTGGATCAGCGCGAAGGAGGTGAAGTTGCCGTGCTCGTCAAGGCTGTACTCGGGAGTGATCGTGTTCAGCCCGGACGTCTCCAGCCAGACCTTCGACCAGTCCGACAGTTCGCGCCCCGACGCCGCGTCGAGAGCAGCCAGGAAGTCGGAAAGGGTGGTGTTGCCGTAGGCGTTGTCGGCGAAGTATTGCCTGACACCGGCAAGGAATTCCTCGATACCCACATAGGCCGTGAGTTGTTTGAGGACGCTGGCACCCTTGGCGTAGGTGATCCCGTCGAAATTCACCTCAACCGCTTCGGCATCGGGGATATCGCAGGCGATCGGGTGTGTGGAGGGCAGCTGGTCCTGCCGGTACGCCCAGGTCTTGTCCACGTTGGTGAAAGTCGTCCAGGCGTCGGTCCATCGGGTTGCCTGCGACTGTGAGATGGTGGCGGCCCAGTCGGCGAAGGACTCGTTCAGCCACAGGTCGTCGAACCACCTCATCGTGACCAGGTCGCCAAACCACATGTGCGCCATCTCGTGCAGGATCGTGCCGGCGCGCCGCTCGTACCTGGCGTCGGTGACCCGGCTGCGGAACACATAGTCCTCGAGGAAGGTCACGCAGCCGGCGTTCTCCATCGCCCCGGCGTTGAATTCCGGCACGAACAGCTGGTCGTACTTGCCGAACGCGTAACGCACGCCGAAGTTGGCGTGATACCAGTCGAAACCCCGCTTGGTGATGTCGAACAGTTCAGCGCTGTCGAAGAACTCTGCCAGCGACCTGCGGCAGTACAGGCCCAGATCGATGCCGTCGTGATGATCACGGGCTTCGAAGTATGGGCCGGCGACGAGGGCAGTGATGTAGGTGCTCATTCGCGGCGTTGTCGCGAAGTGCACGGTCTTGGTCTCGTCGTCGTCCTCGACCTCGGTAACGGCGCCGTTGGATACGACGGTCCAGTGCGCGGGCGCGGTGACGTGCAACGAGAAGGTGCCCTTGATGTCGGGCTGGTCGAAACACGCGTACATCCGCTTGGAGTCAGTCGTCTCGAACTGGGTGTAGAGGTACACCTCGTCATCGACCGGGTCGGTGAAGCGGTGCAATCCCTGACCGATCGTGGTGTAGAGCAGGTCCGCATCGACGACCAGCACGTTCTCGGCAGCCAGGTCGGGCAGCACGATGCCGCCGTCAGGCTCATAGTTGCTGACGTCCACCGGCTTGCCGTTGAGGTTCACCTCGTGGAATCGCTCGGCCACCACATCGATGAACGTCGAGTCGCCCGGGCGGGACGCTGTGAACGTGACCGTGGTTCGCGAACGGAACGAGTGATCGCTCGGGCCGCCATCGGCGTTGGTGAGATCGAGCACTACGTCATAGGATTCGACGCGAAGCAGGTCGGCCCGCAGCCGGGCGTCCTCGCGGGTCAGATTGGGGACCCGGACGGTGTTTCCGTCGAGCCGTTCAGCGCGCACATCATCGGGCACGGAATGACGCTCCTCGGTGGTTTGTTGGTTCTGATCGATAGTTATTCTTTCACGATCCGTTCGATACTTGGGAGTCAGACATGATCGCTGCCACCGACCGAGGTGCCGTCCACACCGACCGAGCCAAGGTCGAACTCTGGTTCGATCCGGCCTGTCCGTTCGCGTGGGTGACCTCCCGGTGGATCCTGGAGGTCGAGAAGCAACGGGACCTCGACCTGAGTTTCCGCGTGATGTCGTTGTCCGTCCTCAATGAGGGCCGTGAGCTCCCCGAGGAGTACCAGGACCTCATGGTCAAGGCCAAGGGCCCGGTTCGAGTGGCCATCGCCGCCGAACAGCACTCTGGCACCGCCGTGTTGCGTGACCTGTACACCGCGTTGGGGACCAAGCGTCACAACGAGGGCCGCGAGCTGGATCGTGCCGCCATCATCGAGGCCTTGACGGAGGTCGGACTGCCGATCGAACTGGCCGATGCGGCTGACTCCGACGAGTACGACGAGGCGCTTGATAAGTCCCATCACGAGGGCATGGATGCGGTCGGCATGGACGTGGGCACGCCTGTGCTGCATGTGGACGGCGTGGCGTTCTTCGGACCCGTGCTGACTCGGATCCCGCGTGGCGAGGAAGCTTTGCAGGTATGGGACGGCAGCCGCCTGCTGGCGGCTTACCCCTACTTCTTCGAGCTCAAGCGCACCCGGACCGAATCGCCCCGTTTCGACTGATCCGATGGCCCAGATCTTCCACCTTGTCGGTGCAGCCGAATGGCGTGCGGCATGCGAGGTGGGACGGTATGCGCCGGAGTCGCTGGCCTCGGACGGTTTCGTCCACTTCTCCTACCGCCACCAGGTGGCGGGTACCGCCAACAACCTCTATCGCGATCGCCAGGATCTCATCGTGATCGAGGTCGACCCGGCGCTGTTGGGAGAACCGGTCGTCGACGAGGATTTGTACGGCATGGGGGAAGTCTTTCCGCACGTCTATGGCGCGATCCCGACCGCCGCCGCCGTGGCCGAGTACAGTCTCAGCCGCTCGGCCGGGGGAGCGCTGAGCTTTGGCTGATCAGCCTCAGCGGCGGCCGAACCGGTCGCGAAGCTGCGGATCGGTCAGGAACCACGGTTCTTCGGAAGCGCCGGCGCCCCCGGTGCGACCGCCCTGACCGGCCTGACCGCCCTGACCGGCGTCGGCCATGGCTGCCTCCCGCGCATCGGCCTGGACCCAGCGACGGAAGATCAGGATCAGGAACGGCAGGTCGAGTAATTCGGCTACGCACCACAGGATCCCGCCGGCGAACTGCTGATCGTGCAACCAGTTCGGGATGTCCAGCGCTGGTGTGCGCAGGTCGAAGTACGAGGTCACCGGGTGGGTGGAGAGCCGCATCACGATCCCGGGGATGGCATCGACGAGCAGTTCGACGAAGCCGACGGCGATCGCGGCCCCGATGGCGAGTGAGCTGCTCGTGACGTCCGTAATGATGAGTGGCAAGACGATCAACAATCCGACGATCAGCATCGCGGTCTGGATCAGCCAGCCGGCCGGTGTATCACTTATTGCCCAACCCGGCACCGGTCCGAACAGGAACACCACGCACGCCAGGGGAATCAGAGCCGCGCCGACCACGGGCGAGGAAAACAGGCGTCCGATACTGGAATCGGCAAGTCGAGCTAGCCGCAGGCGCCCCGGTGCGCTGCGGGCAAGCTCGATCGGTTGACCGGCGAGCAGCGGTATCGGCAGCACCAGCAACAGCAGCAGCGCCTGACTAAGCCAGACCCAGAACAGCCGGTGGGTTTCCGCCGCGAGCCCCCCGTCGGTCACTGCGAGCACCAGAACCAACCCTGCCACGAACGAAAGCGTCCGGTGCCTCGGCCATCGCGACTCCCCGCGAAGTGCTCGCAGTCCTCTGACGTACCAGAACAGTGCGGCGAGGCATCCGATCAACAGGACGGGCTGGACCTCGAGGAACGACACCCCCGCATTGTGCTCCGCTGCCGGACTGGCACCATTCCCCCATGCGCGTCTACCTGGGAAGTGACCACGCCGGCTTCGAGCTCAAAGGCGCACTGATCGCGCGGCTGACCGAGTCCGGGCACGAGGCCGTTGACTGCGGTCCGAGCGAGTACGTGGCCACCGACGATTACCCGACCCACTGCATCGCCGCGGCGTTGCGGGTGGTCGCGGACCCGGGCAGCCTGGGCATCGTCATCGGTGGCTCCGGCAACGGCGAACAGATCGCGGCGAACAAGGTCCGTGGCATCCGCGCCGCCCTCGCCTACGACCTCGAGACCGCCAGGCTGGGCCGCCAGCACAACGACGCGAACGTTCTCGGGCTCGGGGCCCGGATGCACACCCAGGCTGAGGCGTTCGCGATTGTCGACACCTTCCTCGATACGCCGTTCTCCCAGGATCCCCGCCACATCCGCCGGATCGAGATGGTTGCGGAGTACGAGCAGACCGGCAAAATCCCCACCTGAGAGGGAGCTGGCCCGGCTCGTTAGCTCAGTGCTTGCCGATCGGGAGTCCGCCGTCCGGTGGTTGCCACTGGCGGCGGACGATGACGACCTCCCGTTCGGCGCTCGCCAAGTCCGCTTCATCCGGACGAGCCACATCGCGCGCCCGAAGCGCGCCCCCGACGCCCACTTGCGATGGCGCGCTGCCGGTCAGATCGCGCCAGTTGCGGTCGACCTCGCGGTCGGGCTCCCGGTTGTTACCCCGGGTCTGTTCCCGGCTCGAATCCGGCTTCGGACGACGCTTCTCGGGCGTCGTTTCGGCCACTGTATCGGCGGCCATCGCGTCGGCAGCGGCCGGACGGGGTGAGCCGGCCGGCCGTTTGGCCGGGCGCCGTCGCCGACGTCGTCCTGCCGGGTTCTCGGATGGACTGACCACGAGGCCATGGTGCCCTACCGGCGTGCCCCGTGCGTTGCTGGCGTTCATAACGGTTGCATACGTTCAGTGAACGCGCCGCGTACACCGTCCCGTACCGTTGGCGGGACATGAACACCGCCAGTATCCGGCGAAACCTGCGCCGGCTCCGTGCCCGGCGCGAACGCCCCACCGAACGCGTCGAGCTGTTGTTGTGCCTGTCTATCCTCATAGGCGGTACGACCTGGTCGATCATCGACAACAACCATCAGATCAAAGTGGCCGGCGTGATGATCATCGTCATCGTCATCGCGTCCCTCATCTTCTCCAGCCGGGCGATGTGGATCTTGTCGGCGGCCATCATCATCTGCCTGGCCGTGGTGTTCAAGGTGCATGGTCTCAACTCCGGTCAGCTGTCGGTCTCCGGGTTCGTGATGATCGGCACGGCACTGGCTGTCGCCGTCATCCAGGCCCGGCGCCGGGATCGTCTCGGACTGCGGCAGATGAGCGCGGAGAAGGTGATCGCCCTGATCCGCGACCGCCTCCTTGTGCAAGCTCAGCTGCCGGTGGTGCCCGATGGGTGGACGGTGGAGATCCAGCAGCGGCCGGCCGACGGCGCGGCGATTGCCGGCGATTTCGTGTCCAACCGGCTGGTGTGCACGCCTGACGGCGGACAGGTGCTCCACCTTGCCGTCATCGACGTGTCCGGAAACGGTATCGCGGCCGGTCCGCGGGCGCTGTTGCTGTCCGGTGCGGTTGGCGGCCTGCTCGGGTCCGTCGAACCGGATCAGTTCCTCACCGCCGCCAACGACTACCTGTCCCGCCAGCATTGGTCCCTCGGCTTCGCGTCCGCCATCTACGTGCGCCTGGATTTGACCACGGCGGCGTACCAGATCCGGGTTGCGGGGCATCCGCCAGCCGTACATTTCCGGCCCATCCAGGCCCCGCCGTGGCGGACCTCGCCCGCTACGGGGACCGTGCTCGGGGTGCTGCCGACCCTGACCGGTGTCTCGGACTCCAACGTCCTGCGGCACGGCGAGGCGCTGTTCCTCTACACCGACGGCGTGGTCGAGGACCGCACTCGCGACATCGACGCCGGAACCCAGCGACTCAAGGACACCGTCGAACTGCTCGCGGCCCGGGACACCTGGCAGGGAGCTGCCCGGCACCTCATCGAGCGTGTTCCCACCAACCATGACGACGATCGCACGGTGGTGATGATCCGTCGGGACCCGCTAGCAGTGTCGGCAGTTACCACCGACAGCGAAGTGGACCGGTTGCCCGGGAAGCGATCTGTCACCTCGAGCTGACCGGACCCGGTCACGCTGGGGGGCCGCTCGGGGCTGCTCGGACACGCCGCGCATCAATGAATCGCGCATCAATGAATGACGCCGCCCCGGCTGCTCAAGAACCCGCCGGTATGACCGGTCCGCACTGCGCACATCTCCGCGATTATCGCCACCGCAATCTCGGCCGGGCTTTGCGCCCCGATATCGAGACCGGCGGGGCCGTGGAGGCGGGACAACGCCTCGTCCGTCAGTCCCTCCCGGCGCAGCCATTCGGCGCGAGCCGACTGGGTGTGCCGGGATCCGAGCGCACCCAGATAGCTCACGGTTGTGCTCAGGGCTGACTTCAAGGCGGGTCCGGCCACGGCCAGATCGTGACTGAGCACCACGAGGCCGTCGCCGGACTGCAGTCCACCGGCGATCGGCCCCACCGTTTCGGCGCTATCGGCAGCGCTGCACCGCCAGCCCAACGGCCCGGCGATGGCAACCAGCGCGTCCGCGATGGAGCCGGTGCCGACGATGAGCAGCGTGGGTATCGGCCACAGAGCGGTGACCAGCAGTCCGTCAGCGCCGGCGGAACTACTTCTGATGATCGACGTGCTGGTAATGCCGCGCCGGAAGACACGCGCAACCTCGGGATCGGTGTCCGGCGCATCGATGTCCCCCGGCGCGTACACAAGCGCGCTGGCCTGTGTCGCCGAGTTCGCTACCGAGGTGACTATGCAACTGGCCTCGCCGCGAGCCAATCGCTGCCACCCGGCTTCGGGGATGTCGTCGGCGGAGTGGATCAGGATTCGGGCTCTGCCTCCGCAGCTGAGGCCCGCTGCCCGGGCCTCGCGGTCGGCCACCGAGATCGACTCGACGCGGTGCGCCGGGCCTGCGTGGTGCGCCAGCAACTCGACGAGCTGCTGGTCGGCCGCCCCGGACAAGATCGAACCGACCAGCCGCTCGCCGGGCGTCCACGCGATGGTCGCGGCCGGGTCCCGTGAGCTGAAGCCTTCGGTGTCCAGAAGCCGGGCCAACCAGACCGGCCGGCTTTCGGTCCGCCATTGCACGACCATCCGGGCCAGCTCGAACATGCTGCCATCGTCGCGCATCAACGTAGCGTCGGCCACCGGTAGTCGTCTGGCTGGAATAGGTAATTGGAGCGGGCGACGGGAATCGAACCCGCACAATCAGTTTGGAAGGCAAATAGGAGGCTCATTTTTAGCCCTTTTCGCCTATGGCTTGGCGAGCGTCTACGGGGATCTCGGAGCTCTCGGTTGCCCCCTAGACACCGCGATTACCCCCTCGTTAGGGCACGGCCGCATTGAGGTCGAGAGCCGCGACTTGGGCGTCGAAAGCCGCCGCGATGCGCCGGTCG
>JAVEEN010000191.1 GCA_030840445.1 Pseudonocardiales bacterium | reverse complement strand
CGAGACAAGGCGCTTCAATGGGTCAACTCCCCCAGTCGCGGCGCGGACGGATCGATCCCTCGTCCGAGGGCGAGATAGCTCGCGGCAAAATCACCGACCGCGGAAGCGACCGCGAAGCGGATCAGGGGCGGTGCTTGCGGAACCTCGATCCGTGAGCACCCGATACCCCGGCTGGAGGCGAGGTCAGCCAGGGCCGAGCCGGCACGGCGCGCGGCTTCGGCGCCGAGGCTGTCCAAGGATGCGATCTCGTCCGGGCGATCCTGACCCTGCGGCCAGTACGGCTCGTCGTCACCGATCAGCACCAGGCGGGGTAACACGGCCGGCTCGGTGACCCGGTCGGCGAAGAAGTCATTCTCGGCCGCCGCGAATTCCAACAACGAGCCCACCCGGGCCACGTCGTCAGGCAGCGACGCGGCCATGGCGGTGGACCCGCCGATGAGTTGAATTGCCCCGGCCACCCGGCGCGCCGCTACGGTCGCTCCCGGACCGGCACCGGCGATGACCGGCACCGCCTCGGCCAGATCGATGGCCAGACCCTTCGCAGGGCCGGTGAACGAGGGGGAATCGGGCCGGTTAGCTTCCGCCGCCTCGTCCAAGGCATCGGCCAGTGCCTCGAAACTTGAGCCGATATCGGCCAGGCCGAGCGCGCTCAGGGCCTGCAGCGCCGGCGTGGCCAACGCCCACCAGACGGCGCGGGTCGGCACCGCCGCCAGGTAACCAACATCGGCGATCGGATGCCGGTGCGCCGCGGCTCCCACCGGCGAGCCGGCCGGGGCGGCGACGGCAAGAGCAAGGCCGCGCCGATCGGCCTGCTCGACCAGTTCAGCAAGTCTGGGATGGCGCCCGTCCGTCGAGACGACGATGAGGGCGTCGGCTGGACCGGCCCACCGGGGCAGGAATGGCTGACGCCAGTCGACGATCGGGGCGTGCTGCGAACCCAGCGCGGCGAGCAGGCTCGACAGGTAGGGCGCGTTGGCGTCCGGCGCCACCAGCACGGCTCGTGGCGTCATCGAGCCGGCCAACGAATTGACGCCGTAGTCCTCGGCGGTCGACAGCGCGCGTCGGACCTGTGCCCCCGCCGACGCGAGGGCGCGCAGCAGTCCGGCCCGATCGGCCGCGGACAGCGCCGCTGGATCGTCCAGCATGGCTGGCGAGAAGGAGTTCATAGCGAGGCTCTCACCCACCGGTGGGCGGTGTGGCCGGGACGCCGATGCCGTTGGGTCCCGCGGTGGCGTCATCGGTGAGCAGCACCGGAATACCGTCCCGAACGGGATACCGCGTCTGACATACGGTGCACACCAACTCCTCGACGTCGGCGGCAGCCGGATTGGTTTCCAGCCGCAGCGGGGCGTGATCGGCGCTCGGACAGGCCAGGATCGCCAGTAGTTCGGTGGAGACGCTCATCAGTTGCTCCCGATGTGTGATGACGTGTACTACTGGGCTCAGCCCCGAATGATCGCCAGGGCCTCGTCGCGCAGGGCCTGCATTTCCTCAGGGCTGCCGGCTTCGACGTTCAACCGCAGCAGCGGTTCGGTGTTCGATGCCCGGACATTGAGCCAGCTGCCGTCGGGCCGGGTGATCGTGAGGCCGTCCAGCTCGTCGAAGGTGGCACCCTGGGCTCGATAATGTGCGGCTACCGTACGCAGTCGAGCCGCCTGGTCGGCCACGGTGGAATTGATCTCACCGGACGCGCTGTAGCGGGTGTAGCCGGCAGTCAGCTCGGCCAGCGTCCCATCCTGCTCGCCCAGCGCGGCCAGCACATGCATCGCCGCGAGCATGCCGGTATCGGCGCGCCAGAAATCCCGGAAGTAATAGTGGGCCGAATGCTCGCCACCGAATACCGCGTCGGTCTCGGCCATTTCAGCCTTGATGAACGAATGCCCGACGCGGGTCCGAACCGGTCGGCCACCGTGTTCACGGATAACCTCAGCAACGGCCCGGGACGTGATCAGGTTGTGGATGACCGCCGACCCCGGTGACTTGGCCAGTTCCCGGACCGCGACCAAGGCCGTCACCGCGCTGGGTGAGACCGCGTTGCCGTCGGCGTCGACGAAGAAACACCGGTCGGCGTCGCCGTCGAAGGCAAGTCCGATATCGGCCTTCTCGGCGACTACCGCCTTCTGCAGATCAACCAGGTTGGCTGGCTCCAGCGGGTTCGCCTCATGGTTGGGAAAGTTGCCGTCGAGCTCAAAGTACAACGGGACGATATCCAGCGGCAGACTCGGCAGGAGCTCCGCGCCGAGCACCGCTGGAACCGTGTAACCCGCCATCCCATTGCCGGCGTCGACCACGACTTTCAGCGGTCGCGATCCGGACAGCGGCACCAACGAGCGCAGATAGCCTGCATAGCCGCCCAGCAGATCCAGGTCGGTCACCGAGCCGGGCCGATCCACCACCGGTGGCAACCCGCTGTCGAGATAGGCCTGGGCCGTCTTCCGAATGTCCACCAGGCCGGAATCCTGGCCGATCGGCCGCGCACCGGCTCGGCACAGCTTGATGCCGTTGTAGCGCGCCGGGTTATGGCTCGCGGTGAACATCGCCCCGGGCAGATCCAGATGCCCGGAGGCGAAGTACAGCAGATCCGTCGAGGCCAGGCCGATCCTGATGACGTTCGCGCCCCGGCCGGTAGCGCCCTCGGCAAAGGCGGCAAGCAACTCCGGCCCGGACTCGCGCATGTCGTGCCCGGCGGCGATCGTCGTCGCACCGGTGACCGTGACGAATGCCGCGCCGATGGCGCGAGCGACGTCGGCGTTGAGCTGATCCGGGACGATTCCGCGAACGTCGTAGGCCTTGACGATCTCGGAGAGGTCGAGCATGGCGACGGTGACTCCTAGTTTCGTGGAAGGTCGAACGGCCGCCAGCCTACCGATCCTCGCCAGCGGGCTGACCGGCGTGCACATCGGCGGCCCCGTAGGGCAGTCTCACACTCACAGACTCCGACCGCTTGGGCAGCCGAAGGAGGGGCACAGCGAAGGCGGCGCGGGGCTCGGCAGAGGTCACGCCGAAGGCGGCACGACCCTCAGGTGACCTCGCCGGCCGACCGGATTCTTGTCATCCCGACCTCCTTCAGGTGGCCTGACCTCCACCCGAGCAGCTTCGCGAACCGCGTCGGCGAGGGCCTCCAGGTCGTCGGCGTGCGGCAGCGGGGACGGAAATTCACCGGCGTGCCGGACGACTTCCCAACCTCTGGGCACCGTCAGTCGGACCGCGTGTTCCTCGCACAGGTCATAGGAGTGCGGTTCAGCGAATGCGGCCAGTGGACCTACCACCGCGGTGGACTCGCCGTAGATGTACGTCAAAGTGGCAACGGCGGCTTGTACGCAACCAGGCCGGGTACACCGACGGACATGCCTCACATTCGCCGACACTAGTCGTCGCCGGCCGGATAACCGCGCTAGCTGGCTGGGATGGCGGGCGCGTGTCGGACTCCGGCCCGGCAGTGCCGGTCTGGACTAGGCTCAGGCGATCATGAGCACCACACCGCGAGAACAGTCCGGCGGCGGCTCGTCCTCGAAGGCAGGCACCGGCGGCAGGCGCGGCGGGATCGGTCGAGGTCGGCGAGATCGGCGCGGTCGAGGTCTGCGTGGGCGGCTGGCTCCCGCTGGGCTGCCGATCGCCCACTCCCGATCCGACACCTTCGACGCGATGGTGCTCAGCGCCGTGGACCATCTCCAGCCTCGGCTCGGCGACAAGCTCGCCGACATCGAGTTCGCGGTCGAGGACGTGCCGGCCGTCACGCACCATGGAGCGGCCGACTTCCACTACGACTCCGACGTGCTGGACGACAACGCGGTGCCACTGTCGCGGCTGTACCGCAACGGGTTGGCGCCGATCCCCGGTCCGGTGGTGGTGATCTACCGGCGACCGCTGGAGAGCCGGGCGCTACGACCGGAGGACCTGGCCGATCTCATCCACGACGTGGTGGTCGAACAGGTGGCCCGGCTGCTCGGTACCTCACCGGAGGAAATAGACCCACCCGTCGAGTAGGTCTGCCCGGGACCTCGATGCGACCGAGGTGCGCCTGCGACCTCGGTCAGACCGCGCGGCGCTTGACCCGGCGGCGCTCGCGCTCGCTCAGGCCGCCCCAGATGCCGAAGCGTTCGTCATTCTGCAGCGCGTACTCCAGGCACTCGCCCCGGACTTCGCAGCCGACGCAGATCTTCTTGGCCTCGCGGGTGGAGCCGCCCTTCTCGGGGAAGAACGCCTCGGGGTCGGTCTGGGCGCACAGCGCCCGCTCCTGCCAGCTCTGCTCGTCGGGGAGGCCGAAGATATCGGGCAGGTCCGCTTCGGCGAGGTGTACGGGAAGGTCCGTCACGGTGGGCTCCTACGGCGGTCGGTTGCGGGTAGATCAGTTCTGCGGGTGGTGCAGTGGTGCAGTGGTGCGCTGGCCCAGGGGGTCAGCCGATCGAGCCCGTCGAGGTCCCGACGGGGCCACTCATCAGGTGTGGTTTCCGTTCGGGAAATGACATACCTCGAATTACACTCGTGTCGTTACCCATAAGTCAAGCCGATACCTGCTATTCGGGCAACTTTCTGAGCCTGATTTTGGTTACTGGGTGTCAGTGGGAACTCACTCGGAGTTCAAATTTGGCGATATCGGGGCGTAAAGGGTGGTGCGCTGCCGCGCGGGACGACCGGCACGCGCGGCCAGCGCCTCCAGTTCGGAGATGGAGCGACGCGAGCCGAACTCCGAACCGGCCATCCGGGAAATCGTCTCCTCCATGAGGGTCCCGCCGAGGTCGTTGACGCCGCTGCGCAACATGTCGATCGCCCCGTCCTCCCCCAACTTGACCCAACTGGTCTGGATATTGGCGATCTTGCCGTGGAGCAGGATGCGGGCCATCGCGTGCACCGCCTTGATCTCGCGCTGCGAGGCCCCGGCACGGGCCAGGCCGGCCAAGTAGATCGGCGATTGGTTGTGCACGAAGGGCAGCGGCACGAACTCCGTGAAGCCGCCGGTCTCGTCCTGCAACCGGCCGAGCAGCCGCAGGTGAGCCACCCAGTGCCGGGGGTGGTCGACATGACCGAACATCATGGTGCTGGTGGTCGGGATACCGAGGCGGTGCGCGGTGCTGATGACCTCGACCCAGGCCGAGGTGGGCAGTTTGCCCTTGGTCAGCACCCAGCGGACCTCGTCGTCCAGGATCTCGGCGGCGGTGCCGGGCAGCGAGTCGACCCCGGCTTCCTTGGCCG
This sequence comes from Pseudonocardiales bacterium, assembly GCA_030840445.1. Lineage (GTDB taxonomy): Bacteria > Actinomycetota > Actinomycetes > Mycobacteriales > Jatrophihabitantaceae > Jatrophihabitans_A. The sequence continues at coordinate 34,310 of JAVEEN010000191.1, read as the reverse complement.
CAATCAGGAACTCCTCGATGGACAGGTTCGCTCGCGAGGCTCCGTTGACCACTTCCATCGGCGAGAAGGCATGCAGGTGCATGCTCGGCACGGCCCGCTTGACCGCCCGCGCCAGATCGAAATACGCAGTGGCCGGCAACTTCGGGTCGATACCACCCTGCATGCAGATCTCGGTGGCCCCGTCGGCGGCCGCTTCGGTGACCCGATGCTCGATCTCCTCCGTGGAGAGGGTGTAGGCGTCGGCGTCGGTAGCGCGCTGAGCGAAGGCGCAGAAGCGGCAGCCGGTGTAACAGACATTGGTGAAGTTGATGTTGCGGTTGACGATGTAGGTCACCGTGTCGCCGACCGCGTCCTTGCGAAGCTCGTCGGCCAGTGCGGCCACCGCCGCCAGACCTGCGCCGTCGGCCTGCATCAAGGTCAAGGCCTGAGCGTCGCTCAGGCCCGACGGGTCACGTTCGGCCGCCCGGAGGGCTGCCGTCACTTCGGAGTCCAGAGCGGTCTGACCGGGTGAGAACACCTTGTCCCGCAGCGCCGCCCAGTCGCCGTAGACCTCGTCGAAGTCGCTGCGCCGGTCGTTGGTCCTGCCCTCGGTGTCCACGGCGCGGTGCAGGTCGGTCCGACCCGAGGATCCCCACTCCGCGTCGGGCTCCTGCCAGGGCAGGCCGTGCGGAGAGCGGGGCGAACCGTCGGGTTCCACGGCCGCCAGGCCGGTGGCCGGATCGGCCAGCGCCCGGACGTGCGGCACCACCCGCGGGTCCAGCCAAGGTGCCTCGGCCAGCACGTAGGAAGGTTGCGCGGTGAGCCGCTCGCTCAGCGCGAAACCGCGGTCGGCCAGCAGGCCGGTGAGCTTGTCCAGCTCCGGCCAGGGGCGTTCGGGATTGACGTGATCGGGCGTGAGTGGCGAGATACCACCGAAGTCGTCGACGCCGGCGTCGATCAGCAACAGGCACTCGGTCAGGTCGACCAGATTGGGAGGTGCCTGCACCCGCAGCTTGGGTCCGAAGACCAACCGGGATACCGCCAGCGTCGCCAGATACTCCTCGAGATCCAGATCCGGATCGTTACGCATCGCGGTGTCGTCCTTGGCCCGGAAGTTCTGGACGATCACTTCCTGGATGGCACCGAACTCCCGCGCGATCGAGCGGATCGCGAACAGTGACTCCGCTCGTTCGACCCGCGTTTCGCCGATGCCGACCAGGATCCCGGTGGTGAACGGCACGTTGAGCCGGCCCGCATCGGTCAGGACGCGCAGCCGGATGTCGGGATCCTTGTCCGGGCTGCCGTAGTGGGGGCCCCCGGGCTCGGTGAACAGCCGCCGGGCCGTCGTCTCGAGCATCATGCCCATGCTCGGTGCGACCGGCTTGAGCCGCTGCAGTTCGGTCCAGCTCAGCACGCCGGGATTGAGGTGCGGCAACAGGCCGGTGCGCTCCAGTACCGCGATCGCCGCCGCGCGCACGTAGTCCAGCGTGGAGTCATAACCACGCTCATCCAGCCATTCCCTGGCCTGGGACCAGCGGTCCTCCGGGCGGTCCCCCAGGGTGAACAACGCCTCCTTGCAGCCCAACGCCGCCCCTTGCTCGGCGATGGACACCACCTCGTCGATCTCGAGGTACGCGGCCGCAAGCCTGTGCGGCACGGTGGCGAAGGTGCAGTAATGGCATCGGTCACGGCACAGCCGGGTCAGCGGGATGAAGACCTTGCGCGAATAGGTGATGACGCCCGACCGCCCGGCGGCGATCAGGCCCGCGTCGCGGACACCGGCGGCGAGCGACATGAGCTCGGTGAGTTGTTCGCCCCTGGCAGCCATCAGCACCGAGGTTTCGGTGACATCCAGGGCGGCTCCGTCCCGGGCACGGCGCAGGGCGCGACGGAGGGCGGACTCGGAAGGCTGCTCGACGCTCACCATTCGAGCCTAGGCGTTGGCCCGGACGGTTTGACACGGGCTGTCGTTCGGCTCACTGGCGGATATCTGCTGGGCCGTACCCTGACTGATCGAGATGACTTGCTACGTCGACACCGTGCGCAGTTACCCCACGGCAGGGTTGCGCCACACCGACTTCTGTCACCTGCTCGCCGACGACCCGGCAGAACTGCACGCCATGGCCGGCTCGCTGGGCATGCCTCGCCGCTTCTTCCAGGATCACCCCTGGCGCTGGCACTACGACCTTCCGGCTCATCTGCGGCCGGACGCGCTCGCGCGGGGCGCGCTCCCGGTTCAGATGCATTTCGTCGGAGAGCTTCTCCGAGCACGCCGGGCCGAGGTGCGCCGGTGACGAGCCCAGCTGTGGAGTCCCCGGGGGCCACGATCTGCCGACTGTCGCTCGATCCCGCCGCGGGGCGGGTGCGGCATCGAGGACACGCCGGCATCGCGATCCGCGCGGCCCTGTTCGCTCAGCTGCTGCTCGACGGGCGACTGGCCGGTGACAAGCGTCCGGTTCCGATCGGCCCGAGCGAGACCGGGGACCAGCTGGCCGACGCGGTACACCGGGCGGTCTCAGCCCGAGGTGCGCTGCCGTGGAAGCGGTGGTTCTCCCATGTCGGCGCCGACGTCAATGCGGCCGGCGCCCAATTGCAGCGCACCGGCGCCTGGCAGGCCGGTGCGGCCCGCGGCGTCTTCGTCGACAACGACCCAAACCTGACCTCGGCGCAGGCGGTCCAGGTGGCCGAACTGCTGGCGCTGGCTCAAGCTTCGCCGCCAGCCATCCTCGGTGCCGGGCCCGGCACCCTCGACGCCACCGTCGCCTTGCTGGCTGTCGGGGCCGGTCTGCTGGGCGCCCGACCACGTCCGAAGCTGGCGCTGCGGCGGATGGATAGGTTGCTTCCCGAGGCGCGGCTGCTGGTGGCTGCCGGGCTCAGCGCGGACACCCAGCAGGACGCGGTGCGCACGGTGGTCCGTACCGCGCTGATCGCCATGCGGCGGCGAGCCGGGTCCCGGCTGCTTTCCGGCTGACCGGCATGCCATAGGTTTTGAGGGTGCGCATCACTGTGTTGGCCGGCGGCGTCGGCGGAGCGAAATTCCTCCAGGGCGTCCGGCACTTCGCCACCTCGGACGGTCGCTCGGACGAGGTCACTGCGATCGTCAACACCGGCGACGATGTCACGATGCACGGCCTGCGGATCTGCCCCGACCTGGACAGCGTGATGTACACCCTGGGCGGGGTCATCGACTCCGAGCGCGGCTGGGGCCGGGCCGGTGAGACCTGGCGGATCAAGGAGTCGCTGGCCGAGTACGGTGCCGAGCCCACCTGGTTCGGCCTCGGGGACCTCGACGTCGCCACCCATCTGGTGCGGACCCAGATGCTCGACGCCGGCTATCCGCTCTCCGATGTCACCGCGGCGCTGTGTCAACGCTGGCAGCCCGGTATCCGGCTGATCCCGATGACCGACGATCGGTGCGAGACGCACGTGGTGGTCGAGATCGACGGGCAGCGCCGGGCCATTCACTTTCAGGAATGGTGGGTCCGCTATCGCGCCGGCCTGCCGGCGCATGCCTTCGTGCAGGTCGGCCTCGACACGGCGCGGCCCGCCGCCGGCGTGCTGGACGCGGTCTCCGACACCGATCTGATCCTGCTGGCACCGTCCAACCCGATCGTCTCCGTCGACACCATCCTCAACGTGGCGGGCGTGCGCGACGCGTTGCGAGCCTCATCCGCGCCGGTCGTGGGCCTGTCACCGATCATCGGCGGCGCCCCGGTACGCGGTATGGCCGACGCCTGCCTGCCGGTGCGTGGCGTCGAAACCTCGGCCGACGGGGTGGCTCATTTCTATGGTTCCCGCCAGGGCGACGGCGTCCTCGACGGCTGGCTGATCCATGACGGCGACGTCGCCGAACTCGACGGCGCCACGGTGCTCGCCCGGGACCTGCTGATGTCCAGTGTCGAGGTCACCGCCAGCATGGTCGCGGATTCGCTGAAGGTGGCCGGCCTGTGAAGCCGCCCCTGGAGCCGGCAGTCGAGCTGGCAGTGGAGCCAGCTGTGGAGCCAGCACCGACTCCGCCGATCGGGCCGCCGTCCAGCCGGATCGAGATCCTGCCGATCACCGGCATCGGCGAGCTTCGCCCCGGCACCGATCTCGTCGCCGAGATAACCGGCAACGCCCCGTGGCTGCAGGACGGCGACGTCCTGGTCGTGACCTCGAAGATCGTCTCGAAGGCCGAGGGCCGGCTCATCCCGGCCCCTTCCGACGATCCAGCTGCCCGAGAGGCTCTGCGCTCGCAGGCCATTGCGGACGAGACGGTCCGAGTCGTGGCCCGCCGCGGAACACTGGTCATCGCCGAAACGAGGCATGGCCTGGTCATGGCGGCGGCCGGGGTGGACGCATCCAACGTCGGCCTGGATGAGATCGCCCTGCTGCCCGAGGATCCCGATCGATCCGCCCAGGCCCTGCGCGACGGCATCGCCGAGACCATCGGCGCCGACGTCGCGGTGGTTATCTCGGACTCGATGGGGCGCCCGTGGCGGCACGGTATCTCCGACGTCGCCATCGGAGTCGCCGGCATCGCCGCGGTGATCGACGAACGCGGCAGTACCGACCGGCACGGCAACGTCCTCACTGTCACCGAGGTGGCGATCGCCGACGAACTGGCCGCAGCGGGCGATCTCATCAAGGGCAAGCTGTCCCACGTCCCGGTGGCCGTGATCCGTGGCCTCGCCTACACCGACGATGGCAAGGGATCGACCACGCTGCTGCGCGGCTCCGGTGATGATCTGTTCCGGATGGGTACGGCCGAGGCCCTGGCGCTCGGCCGGGTGCAGGCCGCGGACGGCGACGGCACCGGCGTTGCCGGGCTGCACGCCGACGTGCTGGCCACCCTGAGCGCCATGGCCCTGGATGCCGGCGACGGTACCGGCCAGGCGGCCGTCCGGGAAGGCTTCTACGCCTTACTGGCAGCCCGCCCGGACGCGACCAGACGGGCCTGCGCCCCGGGGCACGTGACCGCGAGCACCGTCCTGCTCGACCATGAGGGCCGTCGGGTGTTGCTGACCCTGCACCCGCGAGTCGGTGCCTGGTTGCAACTCGGCGGCCACTGCGAGGACAGCGATCCGTCGCTAGTCGCTGCCGCCGCACGTGAAGCCCTCGAAGAAAGCGGCATCGCAGGCATCCAGCTGGATCCCAGCCCCGTCGACCTCGACATCCATCCGATCACCTGTTCACTCGGTATCCCGACTCGGCATTTCGATGTACGTTTCGTCGGACGGACACCGCCGGGCGCGGAGCCGGTCATCAGCGCCGAGTCCGATGACCTGCGCTGGTTCGACCTCGACGCGCTGCCGGACAACATCGCCCCGGAGCTGCCGGAGCTGATCCGGCGGGCCGCTTCGCGGAGCAGCCTGTGAGTCCAGCCGGTGATCCGCTGACCCAGCTCGCGTCTTGGCCGGTCGAGCGCGCCGCGGCGGCCGTGGTCGGGCCATCCGGCGTATTGGCCACGGCCGGCGATCTCGAGCACCAGTTCAAGCTTGCGTCGGTGACCAAGCCGCTCGCCGCCCTGGCCCTCCTGGTCGCGGCGGAGGAGCAGGCCATCGACCTCGACGCGCCCATCGCCGGCCGTACCGACGACGGCGGCGACCTCGCCACCGAGCTGCCCGGTGCGACCGTGCGCCACCTGCTCGCGCACGCATCCGGCCTCAGCCCGGAACGGCGGCGGCGAGCCGCCGAGCCCGGCAGCCGCCGCATCTATTCCAACGCCGGCTTCGACGTGCTCGGAGACATGCTGGTGAGCGCGACCGACATGAGCTTCGAGAACTACCTGCAGGAGGCGGTTTTCGTCCCGCTCGGCATGCGGTCCTCTCGTCTGGAGGGTTCCCCGGCCAAGGACGGTGTGTCCACCGTGACCGATCTGATCGCGATGCTGACCGAGTTGCTCAGCACCAGCGGCCTGCTCTCACCCGGCATCCGGCAGGAGCTGCGAAGCGTGCAGTACCCGGGGCTGCGGGGCGTGCTGCCCGGCTACGGCGGCCAGGACAGCAACGACTGGGGCCTGGGCTTCGAGATCCGGGACCACAAGGTCCCGCATTGGACCTCGGTACAGAATTCCGCTGCGACGTATGGGCATTTCGGGCGCAGCGGCACGATGTTCTGGGTCGACCCGGAGGTCGGCCTGGCCCTGGTGGCACTCGCCGACCGCGACTTCGACGAGTGGTCGATCAAAGCCTGGCCAGCGCTGTCCGACGCCGTACTCGACGCATTCGGCTGAGTCGAGCTCGCCGGCCCAGCAGCTCTGCGCGCCCACCAGCTCAGCTGACTCGGATATCGTTCGGGCTGAAGCGCGGACCGTACTTGGGCGGACTCATACCACTCGATTCGATGAGCCGAACCACCCGGGCCCGCTGGCCGCGCCAGGGTTCGAGGAGCTCCAACATCGTCGCGTCATCGGTTCGCGCGGCACCGGTCAGGGCATAGCCGACCCGATTCTTGAGGTGAAAGTCGCCCACGCTGACCACATCGGGGTCACCGAAGGCCCGCAGGGCCGTCTCGGCTGCGGTCCACTCGCCGACGCCCGGAACCACCTGCAGCCGCTGGAGCGCAACATCGAACTGCCCGTCAGCAGCTATCGCAACCGACTCCTCCAGCCGGCTTGCCACCGTCGCGACGGCGCGAATCGTCCGGTACCGCTTGGCATCAACGGCGTAGCGATGCCAGTCCCAGCTGGGCACCTCCAGTAGCCTGTCCGGCGCCGGCGCCACCCAGAGCTTCAGCTGCGCCGGTCCGGGCGCCGGCGCGCCGAAGGTTCGCACCAGCATCCGCCAGGCCCGCCACGCCTCGCCACCGGTGACCCGTTGTTCGAGCACAGCCGGGATCAGCGCGTCGAGCACCAGGCCGGTGCGGCACAACCGCAAGCCCGGCAACCGGCGGCGGACCGAATGCAGCACCGGATGTCCCGAGACATCCAGCTCGGACCAGTCATCGGACTGTCCGATCAGCTCCGGCACCGAATCGAGCAGCCAGCTTGCACCCGGCCCCCAGGCTAGGGCGAGCAGCTCACCGGCAGCCACGCTCAACTGCAGGGTGCCGACGCCCTCGGGCGTACGGGTGGCGCGCCAGAAACCGCCTCGGGCGTCGGACCGCATGGTCGGATCGCCGCTCCCCCGACGTAACAGCCCCAGGGTGCGCGGCAGGTCTGTCGGACGGTCCAGCCGGATCCGGCGACTTCGGGGTGACGGCTGATCAGGCATCCCCGCCAGCCGCTCAGGAGTCCGCCGAGAACCGGATCGAGCCGTCGGCCAGCACCATATCCGGCCACACCCGGGCGCCGGCGAGCAACTCGATGCCAGCGCCGAGCGCGGCCCGGTCCCCCACCACGACGTCACTCAGCACAGTCCGGGCACCGACCGACGCGCCGGCGCCGATGACGCTGCAGGTCACCATCGCACCTTCGGCAATCCGCGCGCCATCGAACAGCACCGAACCGTCGACCACCGCCCCCGCACCGATCACGCAACCCACTCCCACTGCCGTCCCGCCCATCAGCACCGCGCTCGGGTGGACCTCGGCACCGTCCAGAACCAAGAATTCACCGGTTTTGCCGGCCAGAACCGCACTGGGCGCGATCCCACGGACCAGATCAGCGGATCCAGCAACGAAGTCCGACGGCTTTCCCAGGTCGCGCCAGTAACTGGCCTCGATGAATCCGCACACCCTCGCGCCGGCCGCGAGCAGCTCGGGAAAGGTCTCGCGTTCGACGGAGACCGGCCGATGGGCCGGTATGGAGTCCAGGATCTTGCGACTGAACACGTAGGTTCCGGCGTTGATCTGGTCGGTGATCGGATCTGGGTCCTTCTCCAGAAACGCGGTAACCCGACCGTCGGTATCAGTGGGGACGCATCCGTACGCGCGCGGGTCGTCGACCTTGGTCAGGTGCAGGGTCACATCGGCGGCGGTGTCGCGGTGTTGCTGGGACAGCGCGACGAGGTCACAGCCGGACAGCACATCGCCATTGAAGATCATGGCGGTGTCACCGCGGAGCAAGTGGCGTACGTTACCGATCGCCCCGCCGGTACCGAGCGGTTCGTCCTCGACCACGTATTCCAGCTCGAGGCCCAGCGTCGAGCCGTCGCCGAAGTACTCGCTGAACACGGCGGGCTGGTAACTGGTTCCCAGCACCACGTGATCGATGCCGGCCGCCTTGATCCGCGACAGCAGGTGGGTCAGGAAGGGCACCCCCGCCGTGGGCAGCATCGGCTTGGGCGCGGACAGGGTGAGCGGCCGTAGCCGGGTGCCTTGGCCGCCGACCAGAACGATCGCGTCTACCCCTGAGCTCGACTCGATGGTCATCGCTTCCCCTGACCGCCCTTGGCATTCAAGATCCTCGCCCGTAACTGCAGGCCGGCATACAGCAACCAGCGGATCGGCGCCCATCGCGGTCCCGGATAGCGGCGGGCGAGATAGGTCCACGCACTGCGATGATGCTCGGCCAGCATGTCCGAGCGGCGCTTGCTCGTCGAGTGGCCACCGAGATGAACGACCTCCGCCGACGGCACGTAGACGTTCTGCCAGCCGGCCCGGCCCAGGCGGTCACCGAGATCGACGTCCTCGAAGTACATGAAGTAGGCCGGATCGAAGCCGCCGACGGCGTCGAAGGCGGCGCGCCTGATCAACAGGCACGACCCGGACAGCCAGCCTGCCGGACGTTCGGCGATAGCATCATTGTCGCGGCGGTACGCGGCGCTCCACGGGTTACTGGGCCACCACGAGCCGAGCAGGGCGTGCCCGATACCCCGCCCCAGTGACGGCAGGGCTCTCGCCGACGGATACAGCTCACCAGCTTCAGTGCGGATCAAGGGTCCCAACGATCCGGCCCGGGGCCAGCGCTGCGCAGCCGCCAGTAGCTCGTCCAGCGAGCCGGGCGCCCAGACCACATCAGGGTTGGCGACGACCACCCATTCGGACCCGGTGGCGGCAACGCCCCGGTTGGCTGCCTGGCCGAAACCGAGATTGGCACCGGTGCGCAGCAGGGTCACGTTGTCCCGGGCGGTAGCGGCCTCCGGCGCACCGTCGTGCGAGCCGTTGTCGGCCAGCACCACCGGAACGGGGAGATCGCTGGCCTTCTGCAGGGAATCGAGGAACGAGCCCAGAGTGGGGCCCGGCGAATAGGTCACCGTCACGACCGCGACGGACGCCGGAGGCACAGTGGAACTCCCATTGGGATTCACAGCGGCACTCATCGGCCCCGGGCCGCCCGCCGGTAAACCTCGGCATGGATGGCGGCCGCCTGCGCCCAGCTGAATTCGGCCGCCCGGACCCGCCCCAGCTCGGCCAGCTGCCGTCTGCGGTCGGGGGCGTCGAGCAGGCCGGCCAACGCCCGTCCGATCGATGCCGCATCGATCGCGGTGTAGGCCACCGCGTCACCGCCCACCTCGGGCAGCGCCAGCCGGTCAGTGGTCAGCACGGCCGCACCGCAGGACATGGCCTCGAGCACCGGCAGGCCGAAGCCCTCGCCGAGCGATGGGTAGGCGAACAGCTCGCAGCCCCCGAGCAGTGCACGTAGCGCCTCGATGCGCAGGTAACCGGGCCGGACCAGTCTCAGGTGTGCGGGTATCGCTGCGACGGCGGCGTCCACGCTCTCGTCCCAGCCCTGCCCGCCGGCCAGCACGAGCGCCGGCGGATCGGCTCGATCCGCACAAGCCGCGACCCAACCTCGGATCAGATTTCCGACGTTCTTGCGGGGTTCGACGGTGCCCAGAAATGCCACGAAAGGCCGTTCGGACAGACCGAGGTCGGCGCGCAACTTCGCTACCTCGTCGGTTGTCGGCGGGTGAAACACATCTCGGTCGACGGCCAGGTGGGCCACTGTGGCGCGGGCCGCCCGCGGCGAGACGCGGCGGCGCAGTTCGTCCCGCGTCGCCGCCGATGGCACGATCAGTTCGGTCGCGCGTCGCACCGCGTGCCTGGTTGCCGATCGGAAGAAATAGCGCTTCGCGGGCAGGTGCAGGTCGGGATCGGAGAAGAACGTCGCATCGTGCAGTGTGACCACGGTCGGCAGGCCGGCGACGACCGGCATCGTGTAGTGCGGGCTGTGCAAGACATCGGCACCGCTACGCCGGGCCAGCAAGGCCAGGCCGGTCTGTTCCCAGACCAGCCGAGCGGGCCTGCGTCCGGTCCAGCCGGGCGCGGCGACGGCCTCGGACTGGGTGAGATCGCTGTAGTGCCCGACGTCCTCGGGACGGCACACCACCTGCAGCTCGGGGGCGTCGGAAAGGGCCGAGAGCGCAGGCAGCAGGCTGTCGATGTAGCGGCCTACGCCACCGCGATCGGCCGGCACAGCGGTTGCGTCGAAGAGAACCTTCAGCAACAGCTACTCCCAACCGGTGAATCGTCAGAAGCTTGAACCTTACCGGGGTAGCGCCGTCGGCGTGTCAGTCGTGGGTGACGGTGCTGTCGTGATGGGACTCTAGCCGGGCGACGAACTGGTGGCCGACCATGGTTGGGCGCCGGAAGAACCCGGGCAATCCGCAGAGCGCCAGCAAGAAGTCGCTGTTTGACCGCTTAGACCAACGCCGCGTACAACCGCCAGGCACGTCGGCTGACCTCGTCCCAGCTGAAATGGGCCGCTCGGTCCAACCCGAGCCGGCTTAGCCCGCGACGTCGCACCGGATCGCCGCCGAGCTCGGAAAGGGCACCTGCCAGCGCGCCGCTGTCGCCCCGGGCCACCACCAGCGCGGCACCGCCGGCCACCTCGCATAACGCGGGATCGTCACTGCAGATGACCGGTGTACCCACGGCCATCGCCTCGAGAACGGGCAGACCGAACCCCTCGGCCCGGGACGGCATGACGAGCAGCTCGGCGCGACGCAGGACCACTGCCAACTGCCGGTCGGGCAAAGACCGCAGCACCCGGACGCGGTCGGCCGGCAGGTTGCGGCGGCGAGCCTCTGCCTCTGGATCCAGTCCGCCCCAACCGGGCTGGCCCACGAGCACCAGGATCGGGGCCCGCGGTCCCAGCTCCGCGAGCGCGTCCAGCAGGATGTCGAGGCCCTTGCGCGGCTCGAAGGTTGCCAGCGAGAGGACGAAGCGAGGGGGCAGGTCGAGCTCCCGCACGACCTCCGCCGACTCCGCGGCGCTCGGCGGCACCGCAAGGGCCGCCGACACGCCGGCCCCGAGGACGTGAACGTGACCGGGTGGCAGGTCCAGGCCCACCGCGCTCAGCGAGTCCGCCACCGCCTGGGTGGGAACGGTGAGGTGCGCCCCTCGGCGGATCGCCCGCTCCGCCATCTGGATGTGCCACCGCGCGCCGTGGCGGCTCAACGTCTCCGGATGCGTCCACGGGACGGTGTCGTGAATCGTGACGACCAGCGGGACCTGCACCCGGGGCGCCAAGGGAGTAGGCGCGTGGACCAGCTGAGCACCCCGGGGCGCGGGCGGCAGGCCATACTTCCAGGCCGCCGTCAGGGCGCGTCGCGGAAGGGGCAGCCGCCGGGCGCCGGGCGCGGCCCCCCCGGTCAACTCCGCTCGGGAGTGCCAGGCCGTCCACAACTGCACGTTATTACCCGGCTCAGCCGTGCGGACCAGAGCCTGCCAGAGTTCGCGGGAGTACCTGCCGGTGCCGCCGGGCACCGGGGCGAACAGCTGCTCGCCCAGCAATGCCACCCGCATCTGCGCGTCAGCGAGCGGTGAGGATGGACGTCTGATCCGGGTACGGCAACGTCGGCGTCAGGCCGGACAGCGCCCGCTGATGGACGCCTGAAGCGGCTATCGCCGCCTGATACCGGTGCCTGCGGGTGTTGTCGAACACCACGATCCCGTCATCGGCGAGGTGCTTCAGGGCCGCGGTCAAGCAAGCCTCCCGGGCCCGGCCGTCGATCACGATCAGGTCGAAGTCGCCGCCCACCTGATCGATGCTCGACACGTAGTCGGCGAAATCCAGGCCGGCGTGGCCCTCCTTGTGTGACGGCACCTGCGGCGTCGCGGACTCGACCGCCTCGACGATCTGGAAGTGCACGTTCGGGTACTTGGCCAGCTCGCGACCGATCATCTCGCCGAAGCCACGGTGATGTTCCACCGAGTGGATCTCGTCGGCTCGCGAGGCCAGCCACGAGGTGCTCGCACCCGAGCCCCACTCGAAGACCCGGATCGGGCGCGGCCGGGCGGACAGCCAGGCCTCGATGACGTCGATGGAACGGTAGGTCCACCACGGGACGCCGAGCTGGGCGATCGCCAGCGAATCATGCACCTTGCTCAGGCTGTACATCCAGTGCTTGACGCGGTGATCTCGATCCGGCGCCTCGCTACCTACTACCCCGACGCGCGACAGCAGCGTCCCGGTGTGCCGAGCTGTTCTGGCGTAAACGCCCTTGGCTCGGGCCAGCAGATCGGCCGCCATCAACCACCTCTTGTTCCGGCCCGGCCCCCCACAGGTCGCGGCGTCCGGAGCAGTCTAACCGGATGGCCTGGAGCGCGACGCCGACAGCCCGGCCGCGCCGCCTGCGGCGTCGGTGATCAGCAAGAGGATCCGGGCCAGCGCCGCCACCGCGGTCGCCGGGCCGGCGGCGAGCCCGCATACGGCGACGAAGACCAGTTCACGAATACCGGCACCGGCAGGGACTGGGATGGCCAGGAATCCCACGATCCAGGCCGTGACGGCTGCGAAGGCGATCCGGGCGGGATTCTGGTCGTAGCCCAGAGCCGCCGTGACCGCCACCGAAGCCCCGCCCACCAGGAACCAGGTGGGGGTACCGGTGATGATCAGTCGCAGCATCACCGGCCAGGGCGGCGGATCCAACTTCAACCGGCCCTTGGACAACCGTTCGACGAGGCCGAGGACCCGCCCGAATACCCGGGGATGGACTGCCACAACGCCCAGCGGGATCAGCAACAACAGCAGTATCTCCCAGCCGAAGCCATTGCCGTCCATGGCCAGCAACGGCGCGAGGACACCGCAGACCACAGCGGCCGCGATGCACATGACCACCATGGAGACCAGCGTGCTGGCGTAGCCCACCGATCGGCGAACGCCACCGCGAACCGCCAACTCACCGCGCCCGACGACCTGCCAGACCCCACCCGGCAGGTACTTGCCGAGCTCACCGGCGAAATACCACGCCAGCGCGTGCCGAAATGAGATCCGCTCCCCGAAGGCGATCAGCGCGGATCGCCAGAGCACTGCCAGGAAACTCATACCCACCACGCTGCCCAGCAGGCCGAGCAGCATCAGCAGCGGGTCGGCCGTCGCGACGGCGTGCCGGATCTCGTGCCATTCACCAGCGATGGTGCGCAGGCACAAGCTAATCGCCAGCAGCCCGATCAGGATCCCGCCCACGCGCAGCAGCGGGCGCAACGCCCCGCCCCGGGTACGGGCAACCTGCGTCAGCCGACGCCTACCGTCAACTCCGCGGGCGAGAGCAGGTCCTCGCCGGATCCGAACCGCATCTTCTTGGTGTGCTCGAGGGTGTCCTCGATGAGCATCCGATTGGTTCGGATCAGGTCGGAGATGATGCCGATGATCACGCTCAGGAAGGACATGAGCAGCAGGATGGCGCCCACCAGCAGTGATTGCAGGTGGCTGCCGGGCTGATCCTGGGTGAGTTGCAAGATCAGGAACCGGACGAACGGCAGCAGCCCCAGCACCCCGAAGAACAACGCCAGGGTGCTGAAGATGACGTATGGCTTGTACATGATGTAGGCGCGGATGATGGCGCCCGCGGACTTGAAGACGTGTTGATACGTCGACTTGAACAACCGCGACTCGCGGGTCTTCGGATTGGTCAGGATAGGCAGGCTGGCGATCTTCAATTTCTTGTTGCCGGCCTGGATGATCGTTTCCATGCAGTAGCTGAAGCGGGTGATCGTGTTGAGCAGCATGACGCTCTCGCGCGAGTACGCGCGGAAACCGCTCGCGGCATCAGGCAGATCAGTCCCCGCGGCCTTGTTCACGATGTGGCTGCCGAACTTCTGCAGGGCAACCTTGGGCTTGGAGAAGTGTTCGACCAGGTGCACCTGGCGGTCGGCGATGACGATGTCCGCCTCGCCGCGGATGATCGGCTGAACCAGGTCGGTGATCCGCTCCTGGGGATATTGATTGTCGCCGTCGGTGTTCACGACGATGTCGGCACCCAACTCCAGGGCTCGCTGTACTCCGTCGTGGAAAGACCGGCCCAGGCCGCGGTTACGGGCGTGCCGGACAAAATGGGTGACACCGTGCTGCTTGGCGACCTCGACGGTGCGATCGGTGGATCCGTCGTCGATGATCAGGACGATGATCTCGTCGATTCCTGGGATCTGCTTCGGAATCGACTCCAGCACCATCGGCAGAGTTTCCTCTTCGTTGAGGCAGGGAACCTGAACTACAAGACGCACCAAAGACCTCGTTCGTGAGAGCAGCCCGAGTTTCTGGAGGTGTCCTCGGGTCCGGACCGCTGGCCCGCTCCCGTCAGAATACCGTGAACCGGCTTGTGGTCCGTGTCAATCAGGGGCCCGCCGTCACGTAACCGGCGATGTCCACCGCAACCTTTGCCGTAGCTCCGTCGGTCACCAACCGCACTGAACCGGCGGAACTGACCGGAACCAACACCGTCGTGGAATCACCCAGGCCCTTGCTGAGCGGCGCCGTCACGGCGCGCGGCACGGCGGCACCGTCGGCGTAGACGCGCAATTGGCCGGCACCGCTGACGTTGGACACGGTCAGGTGCAACAGGACGGCGCTGAAGGCCGACGCCGGCAACTGCGGTTTACCGGCGAGCTTGAGCACGGTGGCCGTCCGGGAGACGCTGAGATCAGCACCCACCCGGGCGCGGGTGTCGGCGGTGCCGGTGATCGGGACCACCTCGAAGCGCCCGGTGCCCGAGGGTGCCAGGAATCCGACGAGGCTGACCTGACCGCCGATCGTGGTGGCGCTGGCAGCGATTCGAACGGTCTTGTTAGCCGCCAGGGGCACGATGACCGTGTTGCTGCTCCTGGATCCCGGCGGGATCGACAGCTGGCTGACCAGCGGTGCGGTGCCTTGCTGCCAGACGCGGACCCAGCCCGAGCCGGCCGAACTCGCGCCGAGAATCTGGAGCACCACGGCCGTGGCCTGGGCCGGAACCGCACTACCGACCGACAGCGTGCGGCCCGCGCCGACCCCGATTCTGGCCGAGTCGAGCAGCAGGCCCGGCGCCCTGGCCGTCAGCCGGGACGCGGTGGGGGTCGAGTAGGACAGCTGATCCAGCACGAGGTGCATCGCACCGGCGGTAGGCCGGAACACCACCCGCCCGCTCGTGGTGAGGGGAACGGACACCGTTGCGGTAATGGTCCGGCCGGCCCGGTAGGCGATCGCGGTGGCCGCCGGCGTGGCCGAACCGTCGTTGTAGACCCGCAGGGTGCCCGACGCTGTCGGTGCCACGATGGTGACCGCGAGCTGAACCGCGCTCGCGCCGATCGGGATGGAGCCGTGCCCGCCGACGCCGAAGTTCAATGGACTCGTCGCGGTCGCCGGAACCTTGCTGGGGCGAGAGTCATAGATGCGCAGGGCTGGAACCGCCCGGACGTCCTGGGGAGCTGCGATCGGGCTGAGGGTCACATCGGCCGGCGGGCCTTCGCCGACGGAACTGATCGCACGAACCGATGCCACGAACCTGCCGCCATTGTGCAAGCCGCCGACCCAGGCCGATCGGCTGCCCGCGCCGACCACGACGCGCTGCACATTGGCCACGGTCACCGAATATCCGGTGATCGCGTCCGAGCCGCTGCTGGCCGGTGGTGTCCAGGAAACCAGGGCCGCGGCGTCCCTAGAGGAAGCCGTAACCGAGGCCGGCGCGGCAGGAGGCACCGCGGTGACGTGGAACCACTCGTGGCGAAGCCCCATCGCCGAAGCCAGCGCGGAGCCGGAGGTCGGGATCGATACCGGGTGCCCGGCCGAGTTGGTTCCGGAGACGGTCGCCGACAGCACCCGCCCACCCCACTCGCCATGTCCGTCGCGTCCGGTGATGGAGATCTGGCTGAGGTGAGCCAGCCCGTACCGGGCCGCGACATCGGACACCTTGACCTGCTCGGTCCAGTTCAGGTTCGGGTCGCCGGCGTTGGCGGCGTACGGATCGGCCTTGGCCGGCAGATACGGTTTGCCGCCGCCGGAAGTCCAGCCACCGTCGCTGGAGGAGAACTGCGCGAAGATCGTCGCACCCTGATATGTCGAAACCTGGTTCGCAGTGGCCGCCACGGCCTGGTTGGAGGCCGTCACCTCGCCGTACAGGAGCGAGCCGGAGGTGTTGTAATGGGCTTCGCCGCCGTACACCTGACAGTTGCTGGAATCGCAGATATCGAAGCTGGCGCCACTGTTGTGCTCGACGGCGTAGCGCGCGTAGCTACGTGCGGCGATGGCCTGCGCCTGAACCGCGGCTGCCTCCCAGGACGCCGGCATCTCGCGTGGCACCACGCCTTGCACATAGGCATCCAGCGGCAGCCGGTTCACGGTGATCCGCCCGAGACTCGCATCGAGAACCGCGCCCACGGACCCGCGCAGCTCGGTGGAGCCCGACGGTTGCAGCAGCCGCAGCGAGCCCGCTGAGGACGCGAAATTGGCGATGGCCGGTAACGTCGGGCCCCAGTTGACCCAGCTCGTCTTGAAGTACTGCGCCTGCAGCCTTCCGGCGGTGCCGCTCGGCACCAGCCGCAGCCTCGATGCTCCGGCCGAAGTGGTCGAAAGCTTCCCGCCGGTCCAACTCAGCGTGATCCTCTGCCCGGCCGGCACTGCGACGGTGGTGGCGCCGCCGTCGGCACCGATCCGAACCCGGATGCTCGGCTGCGTGAGCGTCTTGAGGACCGTCCCCGGGTAGTAGAAAGCGATAATCTGCGCCGCGGTCAAGCCCTTACGCCCAGCGGCCGGGCGAGCGGCGCCGCGGGCTCCGTACTGGCTCAGGCCGTGGCCGTGGCCGAAACCGTGGCCGGCCACGGTCCACACCCCGGAAGTGGTGGGCGTGATGACCTCAGCCCCGGCCTCATGAGCTGACCAGGTGGTCGCCGTCAGTAAGCCCGTCACCAGGATTCCGGCCGTGGCCACCGCGCCGAGCGCGCGGGCACGCGTTGACGACTTCATGGGTAGGTCTCCTGACCGCCGACAGAGTGGCGCTGGCCGAAATGCTAGTCACACCAGTCCCATTAGTCGAACTGAGAACCACCACTCACGACAGTGCCGGACGCGTCGAGCCGCGTCAGCTCTTGGTCAGTCGGTACACCGTCATGTCGTAGGGGTAATCCTTGGTCTTCTTCGGCCGGGAGACAAACGTCTCCTCCCAATGCGGCAGGCTGCCAACCAGTTGCAGTGCCTTGGTCGCCGTGACACCGGCGATCACCGGGGGGGTGTGCTTCTTGTCGGCCACGTAGAAGACCGGACGTCCGGTACCGGCGAAGTGGTCCACATAGGTTTTCAGAGCACCCGGAACCGCACTCGCGGTAGCCGGCACCACAGCACTCGACTGGTCGAGGATGGTGAACAGCGGACCGCCGAACAGCTGGTACGGCGCGTTGCAGCAGTAAGCCGATCGCTCCCATAGAAAAACGCCCTTTTGGTCGCCCGCCAGCCGGGCTATGGCCTGCTCGACTTCGATCGAACCACCGTTCTCGTTATGGTTGCGCAGCGGCACGGATTCCCTGAGGTTGAAGACTGTGAGGCCGGCCAGCAGCACCCCGATGACGGCGACGGCAACGAGCTGCGGCAATCTCGGGAGGTAGCGGCGGATGCAGTACACGATCAGGGCGGCGCCGCACCCCATCAGCAGCACCATCCCGGGAACCACCGTCGTAACGAAGCGGCGCGTGGACCACATCATGTAGGCGGAATTCTTGGCGTGATAGCAGTAGAGGACCAATAGTGCGACGGTAGGAATCGCCACTACCCAGCGGTCGAAACGCCAGGTCCGCAAAGCCACGAACATCACACCGGCGAACATCAGGAAAAGGCCAGGCAGCGAGAAGAACCAGCTCAGCCGGATGAGCGAGATCTCGTCGTAGGAACGAATGGACTTGCCGGCGTACATGAAGTAATCCCGGCCGAAGAGCTTCGGACGCAGGCCACCGATCAGGCCGAGCAGACCACAGATTCCGACGAACGCCAGACCGAGCAGCAACCGCCGACGACCATTGTCGGCCAGGGACACCACCCGGGCGGCCAAGGTGCGTTGCCAGGCCAGCGCGAGTCCCACCAGCGCCAGGGCGAGCATCGCGGCGAGGACTTTGGCGAAGCTCGGGACCGCATTGGCCAGGGTGTACGCCCGCGCCACGACGTAGGCCTGGTAGAAGCCGTAGGGCAACACGGCCAGCAAGCCGCCACCGAAGCAGGCTGCCCGGGCGTCGAACCTTCGTATCGCGACGAGCGCCGCGAGAAAGGCCCACGCCATCAACACGACGATGATGCCGTCGGCACGCTCGAGATAACCGAGGCCGACCAACACTCCTGCCGCGGCGGCCGCGCCCTTCCAGCCGGTGCGGATGGCCAGCACTACGCCGAGCAACGCCCCGACGAACAGCAGCTGGCCGAAGATTTCCGCTGTGGGGTACTTGGCCTGCCATACCTCGAGCATGTTGGACGACAACAGGACAGCCGCGGCCCAGGCGGCCGGCCACCCCGCCAGCCGGCGCGCGACCGCTACCGCCAACCCCACGGCAATGACACCGAGGAGGGGGCCGGTGTTGAACAGACCGGTGAAGCCGCCGGCGTCCTTGGCCGTCGCCAGCAGGGCGGGCCACAGGTGGTAGAACTGCGGAAGGATGATGCCCGGATGCCCAGGTTTGTCCCAAATAGCTGGCCATTCAGCACCAGGCGAGACACCGCCGGGCAGCCCGGCCTGCACCAGATCGTCGGGGAACTCTACGGAGTGGTAGTGCTGAATGGCGACTGCGGTCTCAACGTAGGCCCCTGGATCACGGTCACCCGTTGCATATTGGAAGCCGGGAAACATCATGACGGCGGCGAATCCGAGACCGACCAGAATGGGGATCAGCCCGGTCAGATCCAGCCGGATCGCCGGGCGGTCCCAGCGGAATACGACCAGCCCGGCTGCCAGCACCACGACGACCGAACCGGCCGACACGACCAGCGGCGTGTGGTGGTGCAGATGCGCCGCGGCCAGCGACACCAGCGCCACGAGTCCGACGACCGTGGCCGCGGCCAACAGGAGCAGCTCGCCAAGGGTGACGGCGCGGTCGTGGTTGCGTCGATCTGAGTCAGCACGACTGGCGGTCGGGACCGGTACTGTGTCGCCATCCCCGACACTGTCGCTGCGGTGAGACGATGTGACGGCGGCGCTGGTCAGGTCGGACACATCCGGCAACGATACCGGTACACCTTCGGGTGCGAGCCCAAGGCCGAGCCGGCTGTTGCTTGTTGATCATGGGCGAATAGCCGCTCGCACCGCACGAACGCGCAGATTCCGCCGCTCCCGACGGCGGCTCTCGACGCCGCTCCCGACGCGGTTCCCGACGGCGGTTACTGTCTCCTGGTGATCGAGTCCGCCGGCCCCACCACCGGCGACACGACCCCCGCCGGCAGCGGACGCGATGTCACCGTGGTCGTGGTGACCTGGCAGGGCGCCCATCTGCTCCCGGCCTGCCTCGACTCGCTCGCCGCCCAGACCCTGGCACCGAACGTGCTGGTGATGGACAACGCCTCGACCGATGGCACCGCCGAGCTGCTCGATCAGCGATATCCGCAGGCCAGGGTCCATCGGCTGCCGCACAACACCGGGTTCGCCGGCGCAATCCACGCGGCGCTGCCGCTCGTGCACACGCCGTTCATGGCACTGCTCAACAACGACGCCCGAGCCGAGCCCGAGTGGTTGGAGCGCTCGCTGGCCGCGCTGGCTGAACACCGCGACGCTGCCGCCGTGACGGCGAAGATGCTGCTCTGGACCGATCCCGACGACGGGCCACCGATCATCAACAACGCCGGGGTCCGGCTTACCGAGGACGGGTACGGCACCGACCGAGGCGGTGGCGAGCCGGACGGCGCCCCGTTCGACGAGCCGGCTGAGGTCTTCGGCTTCTCCGGCGGCGCCGCGGTGTTGCGAACCGATCACGTTCGCTCGGTCGGCGGCATGCCGGCCGAGTTCTTCCTCTATTACGAAGACACCGATCTCGCCTGGCGGCTCCGGCTGGCCGGTTACCGGGTTCGCTACGAACCCGAGGCGGTCGTGCTGCACCGCCACGCCGCGTCGACGGACCGGATGTCGGAAGTGTTCGCTTTCTACAACGAACGGAACCGGTTGTTGATGTTGCTGCGCTGCGCGCCGCTGCGCTTCGCGTGGGCTCAGCTCGTCCGCTTCGGACTGACCACCTTGTCCCTTGCTGTGCGTCGGCGCCTGGGCCAGCCGATACCGGAGGTTGCGGTATTTCGCACCGGCGTGCGGATGAGGGCAATTGGCGGTGTGCTCGGACACATAGGGTGGGCCCTGAAAGCGCGTAAATCGGTCTCTCGATCGGCTGTGTTGAGCCGGCAGGACATCGTGACAGCGTGGGTTCCCCGCCGTGGCGGGTTATTCTGACTGCCGGTTCTGCCGCATGACCGTGGGTCGAGCCACCACCGATCCGCCCACGACACTCGAAGGAGCCCAGGTGAGTGCCACGAGCATCGACCAACGAGCGCGCGCGCAGCGCCAGGTACGGCGGGAGCTGCTGGTCGGCCTCATCCGCAAGGACCTCAAGGTCAAGTACCAGGGCAGCGTGTTGGGCTTTTTGTGGTCCCTGGCCAACCCGCTGCTGTTACTGGTCGTGTACAGCTTCGTCTTCGGCGTCGTTCTGAAGAACGGTATCCCGCAGTTCGGCTTCTACCTGCTGTCCGGCCTGCTGGTCTGGAACATGTTCTCCGGGTCGGTCAGCACGGCCACCGAATCCGTTGTCGGCAACTCCGGCCTGGTGAAGAAGGTCCGGTTCCCGCTGGGGATCCTGCCGATGACCGCCGTGGGCTTCAACCTGGTCCACTTCGTGCTGCAGTTGTTCGTCCTGCTGGTCGTCATGCTGGCCACCGGGTTCACCTCCGTGCTCGGTCCGGGCCTGCTGCTGCTCATCCCGGCTCTGGCCGTCGCGATGCTCTTCACGGTCGGCCTGGCGTACCTGGTGGCCGGGCTCAATGTCCGCTACCGCGACACCAAGCACATCGTCGAAGTGGTGTTGATGGCCGGCTTCTGGGTCAATCCGATCGTGTATTCGATCGCCCAGGTCACCAAGGAACTGAACCGGCACGGCCTGGCCAACGCCTACTACCTGAACCCGATGGCAGGAGTCACCACCGCCATGCAGCGAGCCCTCTACGCCAAGGACGTCGTGCTGGCCAACGGCGATCACGTACTGGCCGATCCCGGTTACCTTTTCTACTTCGAGCGCCTGGGTGTCGGCGCCGTCATCTCGTTGTTGTTGCTCTGGCTGGGCACCAGCACCTACCGGCGGCTGTCCGCCGACTTTGCTGAGGAGCTCTAGGCGTGACCGATGCCGCCATCACCGCGCACGAGGTGAGCAAGAGATTCGCAAGTCACACCGAACGGGCCACCAGCATCAAGGAGCGCCTGGTCCGGCGCAAGGCCGCGAGCGTGGACTTCTATGCGCTGCGCGATGTGTCACTGGAGATCGCGCACGGGCAGAGCGTGGGCCTGATCGGCGCGAACGGATCTGGTAAGTCCACCCTGCTCAAGGTGCTGGCCGGAATCCTCCGACCGACCGAGGGAGCTGTCGAGGCTCGGGGCCGGATCGCCTCGCTGTTGGAGCTGGGTGCCGGATTCAACGGTGAGCTCTCGGGCCGCGAGAACATCTATCTCAATGCCTCCCTGCTCGGCTTGACCCGGCGCGAGACGGACAAGCTGTACGACTCCATCGTCGAGTTCGCCGAACTGGCCGAGTTCATCGACAATCCGGTCAAGCATTATTCCTCCGGCATGTACGTCCGGCTCGGTTTCGCGGTCGCGGTGCATGTCGATCCGGACATCCTGCTGGTGGACGAAGTCCTGGCGGTGGGCGATGAACACTTCCAGCGCAAGTGCCTGAACAAGATCGCCGAGTTCCAGCAGGCCGGAAAGACCATTCTGTTCGTCAGTCACTCCCCGGAGCTGATCGAGAAGGTGTGTACCCGCGCCATCCTGCTCGACCACGGACAGGTTCGCTTCGACGGCGACCCGTACTTCGCGGTGGCCGAATTGCAGAAACTGTTGGGCACTGATCGTCCGGATTCCATTCCGGACGAGGGGCCGGAAGGTGAGATCACCTTCGGCCCGGTGGTGTTCAGCGATCGTCCCGACGGACCAGGGGTGTCGATATTTCCCGCAGGCTCGGCCTTTGCGGCCAAGGTGGAAATGACCTTGGGGGCCAACAGTGTCAAAGCACTGCACACGGTCCGCGCGGTGGTGCTCGGGGTCGGTGACATCCCGATCTGGACCATGACCGCCACTGATGACGATCTGCCGGACGGTCCGGGGACCTGGGAATTCGACTTCTTCGTTCCGCAGAGCCCACCGGTCAAGGGCCGGTTCGTCTTGATCATCCAGCTTTTCACCGAGGACGAAGAGCTAATCACCTATCACCGGACTCAGCACGCGTTCGGGATCGAGTCCGAACACCAGCTGGGCATCATCGGCGTCGACTACCAGGTCGGCACCACGCAGGTGGCCACCGGATGAGTGATCGAACCGAAAGCCAGTACTACGCCTTCCGGGAATTCGACTACGCCAACGCCCACAAGGTGCTGAGCAACTACGTGGGATACTTCACCGAAGGCCCGGTACTGGAACTGGCCTGTGGTCCAGGGGTATTTCTGGATCTGCTGGACTCCGCCGGCATCTCGGCGCGCGGTGTCGACCTCGACCCGGGAATGGTCGAACAAGCCGCGGAGCGCGGTCACGAGGTCGTCCTCGACGACGCCCTGGCCTACCTGAAATCGGTGCAGGACGCTTCACTCGGTGGGCTGTTCGCCGCGCATTTCATCGAACACCTGCCCTCGGAAGTCGCGTCGGGCGTCTACCTGGAGGCGGCAAGGGTGCTCCGGCCCGGCGGCGTATTCGTGGCCGCCGTGCCGAACGCCGCGTGCCTGTCGGTGCTGGGTCATGACTTCTGGCGAGATCCGACGCACGTGCGGTTCTACGACCCGGTAGCGCTGGAATTCTTCGCCCGTCAGGCCGGCCTCGAGGTCACCGACACCGGCGGTAATCCGCTGAACCACCCGGGCGCGCCGGCCCAGCTACACAACTCGCCAACTGAGTCGTTCGCAGACCTCAAACAGGATCTGAACCAGGTGCTCGCCGGGATGCAGGTGGCGGCCGAGCAGGAGCAGCGACGCTTCCGCCAGCCGCACGAGGACCCCCGGACGGTCCTGACCGACACGGTGCAGCGGCTGGTTCACCTCATCGGCGTACTCGATGACAGGCTGCAGGTCGTACAACACCAACTGGTGAGCCAGCAAACGGCCTATCAACGGCTGCTGGAAGAGCTTTATCCACCGAATGAAACCTATGTCGTCGCGCGACGTCCCGTGCCTGGGGCCCCATCGAGAAGTCCGGAAGCGTAACTGTGTCCAGCACCGCAATGGCCACCGTGATCATCGTGAACTACAACGGGGCGCACCTGTTGCCAGCCTGCCTGGACGGGCTGGCACGCCAGGTCCTGACGTCCGCTGACCGCACGGATGAGCTGAGCTTCGACACGGTAGTGGTCGACAACGCATCCGCCGACGGATCGCTGGAACTGCTCGCCCGGGACTATCCCTGGGTTCGGGTCATGGCCAACGCCGACAACCTCGGCTTCGCCGGCGGTAACAATGTCGCGCTGCGGGAGGTCCGAACGCCGTACGCGGTGCTGCTCAACAATGACGCGGTTCCGGAGCCGGGATGGCTGGCGAACCTGCTGGCCGTGTTCAGCGCGCCCGGCAACGTCGATATCGGCATCGTGACCGGCAAGGTGCTCTTCCTGCCGAAATTCGCCGAGGTGGCCTTGAACACCGAAGGTTTCCAACCGAACAGCTCGGACACCCGCGACCTCGGAGTCCGGATCCACGGCGTCGAGGTGGACGGCGTCGAGGTCAGTGACAAGATCCTGTGGGAGCAGGCGGTCTACGGTCCGGAGGGCTCCGGTTCCGGCCGGTTCCGTTGGTCGCGACCTGCCGGGACTTTTCTGGTGCCGCTGCCCGGCGACGCGGCTGGATCGAAGTCCGTCGAACGCCCCGTTCGGATGACCATGTCGGTCGCGGGCGAGCGCGCCAAGCAGCTCACGCTCATCGTCAACGGCCGGCCGGTTGCCGTGCAGGTGACCAGCGAACCGAGCACCCTATCGGTGGACATCGAGGCTGGTACCCCCGTCTTCGACGTGATCAACAACGCCGGAGGCCAGGTCTTCGCGGAGGGTTCCGGCGGTGACCGGGGGTTTCAGCAGGTCGACCGTGGCCAGTACGACGAACCAGCCGAAGTCTTCACCGCCTGCGGCAACGGGATGGCCATGCGCGCCGCGATCGGCCACGAGATCGGTTGGTTCGATGACGCATTCTTCATGTACTACGAGGACACCGACCTGTCGTGGCGGTGGCGCTCGGCCGGCTGGCACATTCGCTACGAGCCCTCCGCCGTGCTGCGGCACATCCACGCAGCCAGCAGCAAAGAGTGGTCGCCACGCTGGGTGTTCCATGTCGAGCGCAACCGGATGTTGATGCTGACCAAGAACGCCACCGCCGATCTGGCCCGGGCGGCGGTGGGTGGATATCTGCGCGAGTCCCTGGTCCTCAGTGCGGTAGCGGCCCGGCAACTCCTGGTTCGACGACGCCGGCCAGGGCTGCGCGCCCTGCTGCTGAGATGGCGCGTTCTCGGCTCCTACAGCACCCACTTGCCTGCCGCTCTGCGGCACCGCATTAGCCTTGCGCGAAAGGCACATGTTCGCAAAGGCGATCTTCAGCAATGGTTGGTACCGCGATGAAAGCCGCAATCTATGACCGGTTCTGGCACTCGATGGGCGGCGGTGAGCGACATTCGGCGATGATCGCCGAGATCCTCTCGCAGTCCGAGGCCGAGGTCGAACTGCTCGGTCACCATGAGGTTTCACTGGTAGAACTGGCCGGCCGGCTCGGCCTCGATCTCAGCCGGACGACGCTTCGGGTCACGCCCGACCTCGGCGAGGACGCGGTGTCGGAATTGTCGTCGGAATACGACCTGTTCGTCAATGCGACCTACATGTCACGAGTAAAGGCTCAGTCCCGGCACAGTGCTTACCTGTGCTTCTTCCCGACGCCGCACGATCACGACCTGCCGGCACCGCACCGGACGGCGATTCGGCTGCTGGGTAAGCATGTCCAGCAATCTGATGCCACGCACGGGTTCCGCTACGGCTCCGGCTGGTACCCGCCCGAAGGAGGCCGACGCCGGCAGTGGGCCTGGAGCAACGGTGACGGCCGGTTGGTATTCGATCCCGGTCCGACCCGCGTCATCCGGGCCGACCTCGGCCGGCCTGGCGCCTCGGAGGCGGTGCACCTGACTGTGGAGACGGAAGACGGCCGGTGCCTGACCGAATTGACCGTCGGCAGCCAATTCCGGCCGATCGAGATCTCGGTGCCCGGTTCGGAGAATCACCGGCACGTCCGGATGCGGTCGGCCACCTTCAGCCCAGGGGTGTTCGACCAGCGCCAACTCGGAATCGCCATGAGCCGATTGACCCATGTCGGGAGCGGCTTGACCGCAGGCGAACGCGTCGGCAACCGGTTCCCGTGGCTGCGCCGCAATCCGAAGGACTTCAGCTTCCTCGACAGCTATGACGTCGTGCTGGCCAATTCGGCATATACCCAGGACTGGATCCGCCGCCTGTGGGGCGTCGAATCGGAGGTCCTGTTCCCGCCGATCGAGGTCGAGCGGATCGTGGCCTCCCCCACCCGGGAGCAGCGAATCCTGAGCGTAGGGCGTTTCTTCGCACCTGGGTACGGGCATTCCAAGCGCCAGCTGGAGATGGTCGAGATGTTCGGCCGCCTGGTCCGCTCCGGTCAGATCGACGGCTGGCGGCTCGCCGTGGTGGGCGGTTGCGAGGACACTCAGCGTCCATACCTGGACAAGGTCCGGGCTGCCGCGGCCGGGCTTCCGGTGGACATCCATCCCAACGCGCCACGGTCGCTGGTCGAGAGCCTGATGTCCTCCTCCGCCATCTTCTGGTCGGCGACCGGCTTCAAGGAAGACACCGAGAAGCGGCCATGGACGAATGAACATTTCGGCATGACGACGGCGGAGGCGATGGCCGGTGGGTGCGTACCGGTCGTCATCGACCGGGCGGGGCAGCGTGAGATCGTGCGCCAGGGTGTCGACGGTTTCCGGTGGTCGGATGAGAGTGAATTGCGGATCAGGACGGTGCAGGTCGCCCACGATCCCGACCTTCGAGCGCGAATGTCCGACTCGGCTCAGCAACGTGTCCGTCAATTCTCCGAAGAGGCCTTCGCCCATCGCTGGAAGGAACTCGCCGATAGCTATGACCTCCTGTCCTGAATCACGGTATCTTTCCCCCGTGTCCCCCTCCCTGTGCTGGTCCCCTGGCCGATCTCTTCCCGTTCGAGCTATCGGAGCACTGTCATGTCGTTGATCGCAGCAAGTCGGAATCGACTTCGTCATTTCCTGCTGAAACGGGAGCAACTGGCCGATCCCCGCCTGGGGGTGTGGAAAGCGGCCAAGGCAGTTTCGGACCAGGCCTCCTACCAGCGAGTGTGCAACATCTGCGGTTGGCACGGTGCCGAGTTCCTCGGGCATGCCCACAGCGAGGGCGCGAACTGTCCGGTTTGTGGGAGTATCGCCAGAGACCGCTTCCTCTACTGGTGCTGGACGAAGCTGGTCCCGTACTCCGAGGCTCAGCGCGTTCTGGAGACGAGTCCGCGGCTGGATCAGCGTTACCGGTCCCGCATGTCGTCCCTGGTGAACTATGTCGCGAGCGACTATGACGAATCCGCGCATCGGGCCACCGTACGGCTGGACCTGCAGGACCTCGAGCTGCCGGATTCGAGCCTGGACGTGATCCTCACCCCCCATGTACTCGAACACGTACCGGATACCGGCAAGGCCGTCAACGAGCTGTTTCGGGTGATGGCCCCGGGTGGCTCGGTAATGCTGATGATCCCGATGCCACAGGGCGTCACCGCTCCCCCGGTCACAGTGGAGTACCACGGTGACAACACCCTGGTCTACTGGCGCTTCGGCTGGGACCTGCGTGACCAGCTGGAGGCCGCCGGCTTCACGGTGACGTGCCTGGTCACCCAGGAGCTGATCGACCGGCTGAATCGGAAGGAGTTCGACTCGGGCTGGGCCGGCACCGACGTCGATGAAGTCGACCTGTTGAGCCATGCCGATCCGAGCACCCTGACGGCCGTCGCCGACGAGCGTGAAGCGCGCCGCTTCGGCTTCCACCCGGATTTGCATTTCATCATCTGGCATTGCGTCAAACCCAGCTGAGTGGGCGCTTTCCGAGCCCAGATGGACCGCGGCCCGGCACAGCTGCGGGTTGCCCTCGATGCCACGCCGTTGGCCGGCCAGCGCACCGGTATCGGGCGCTATGTGGAGCACCTGTTGGACGAGCTGGCGGTCACCGAGGGCATCAGCGTGCGCGCCGCGGCGTTCACACTCAGAGGTCGATCGGTGGTTTCCGCATTGCCGAACGGTGTGCGTGGTGTGCACCGTCCGGTCCCGGCCCGGTTGTTACATCGAAGCTGGCTGCGATCCGATCTACCGCCGGCGGAATGGGTGATGGGTCGGGCCGACGTCGTGCACGGCACGAATTTCGTGTTGCCACCGCCGCGTCGGGCCGCCGGAGTGCTCACCGTGCACGACCTGAGCTATTTACGCTTTCCCGAGTTGGTGGATCGTGCCTCGTTGGACTACCGGACCCTGGTTCCGCGAGCGGTCTCGCGCGCTGCGGTCGTGCTCACGCCGACACAGGCCATCGCCGACGAGGTGTGCCAGGCTTACGGGTTGCCGGCCGACCGGGTCCACGCCACACCGCTGGGTGTCGACCCGAGTTGGTTCGACACCTCTGCGATAGCGGCGCTTCCAGGCTTACCGGCGGAGTACCTGCTGGCCGTCGGGGCTCTGGAGCCACGCAAGGGCCTGGACGTGCTGTTGGCTGCGTACCGGCAACTGTCCCGAGCCGATCCTGAACTGCCGCCGCTGGTCCTGGTGGGCCCGGCCGGCTGGGGACCGGCGCTGGAAACCTTCGATATCCCCCCGGACCGTCTGATCGTGCCCGGTTACCTCGACACGGCCGCGCTGCAGGCCCTCGTCTCGGGCGCCCTAATGCTCGCCTTTCCCTCACGCTATGAGGGTTTCGGCCTGCCGCCGCTGGAAGCCCTGGCCGCGGGCACCCCGGTCGTGGCCTCCGATATCCCTGCGGTGACCGAAGTAATAGGTGCGGCCCAGCGCATGACGACCCTGGTGCCGGTGGGCGACGTCGAGGCCCTGGCGGCCGCCGTACTCGCTCGCCTGTCCAGTCCGCCGTCGGCTGCAGATCGCCTTTCCGGTCAACAGCACGCGGCGGCTTTCACCTGGCAGCGGTGCGCCGAACGGACGGTTGCCGGTTACCGATTCGCCGTCGGCTGACTCACGCTCAGCCCGCGGTGAACGCCTCGCGGGACTCGGCGAAGGCGTTGCGCAGCGCGTCGCGCCAGGCCGGCATCGGGGTGAGCCCGGCCGCTCGCCAGGCCTGGTCGCTCAACACCGAATAACTCGGCCGCGGAGCCGGTCGTACGAACTGATCGCTGGTCGTGGGTAGCACGCGCGCCGGGTCGGCGCCGAGCTCGGCGAAGATGGCCTGAGTGAAACCGTGCCACGTGGTGTCCCCGCTGCCGGTGCAGTGGTAGATACCGGCCGGGGCGTCGGACCGAGCCAATTCGACGAGCGCCGTGGCCAGGTCGGCCGACCAGGTGGGCGACCCTCGCTGGTCATCCACCACGCTGAGCGTGTCGTTGGTCTTTTCCAGCCGGGCCATGGTCTTGACGAAATTCGCCCCGGCCGCGCCGTACACCCACGCCGTGCGGACCACGAAGGATGATTCGGGAAGCAATTCGCGCACCGCGATCTCACCGGCGAGCTTGGTCCGACCGTAGGCCGATCTCGGGTCCGGCCGATCGGTGACTTCGTACGGCCGGTCGGCATCGCCGGCGAAGACGTAATCGGTGGACACCTGCACGAGCCGGGCGCCCGTCCGACCCGCAGCGGCGGCGAGCACCCCCGGTCCGGTGGCATTGACCATGTAAGCCGACTCCTCGTCGGTCTCGGCCCGGTCCACCGCCGTGTACGCCGCCGCGTTGACGATCACATCCGGCTGGAACTCGGTCAGCATCGCCGAGACCGCTGCCGAGTCGGTGATATCCAACACATCGTGTTGGATGGCCAGGACCTCGTCGTCCGGCGTTCTTGCGAGCACCCGCTGCAGGTCGGTGCCAAGTTGACCGCGCGATCCGGTGATCAGCCAGCGGGTGGCAGCGTCGGCCATCCGATCAGACCTTGGCGATATGGGCGAGGGCTGCGCGTTCCTTCAGCGGCTCCCACCAGTCCCGGTTGTCCCGGTACCACTGCACGGTTTCGGCCAACCCCTGCTCGAAGGTCATCTGCGGGGCGTAGCCGAGTTCGGCGACCTTGGAGTAGTCCACGGAATACCGCAGGTCGTGGCCGCCGCCGCGGGGATCGAGGATGGGCTGGACGTAGGACCAGTCCCGTCCGGTTGCCTCCAGCAACAGTTCGGTCAACTCCTTGTTCGACAGTTCGCGTCCACCGCCGATGTTGTAGAACTCCCCGGCCGCACCTTTGTCCACCACGAGCTGGATACCGCGACAGTGGTCGGCCACGAACAGCCAGTCCCGCACATTGGCACCTTCGCCGTAAAGCGGCACCTTCTGCCCATCCAGCAGGTTGGTCACGAACAACGGGATGACCTTCTCCGGGAAGTGGTATGGCCCGTAGTTGTTGGAGCATCGCGTGATCGAGATGTTCAGCCCGTAGCTCTTGGCGTAGGCGCGGGCAATCAGGTCCGACCCGGCCTTGGCCGCGGAGTACGGCGAGTTCGGTTCGAGGAGTTGGTCCTCGGTCCAGGATCCTTCGTCGATGGAGCCGTAAACCTCGTCGGTGGAGATGTGCACCACCCGCTCCACCTGATGACGCAGCGCGGCGTCGAACACCTGCTGGGCGCCGAGCACATTGGTCTGGATGAAGTCGGCGGCCCCGGTGATCGACCGATCCACGTGGGACTCGGCCGCGAAATTGACCAGGACGTCGTGACCCGGCAGTGCCGCGTCCAGATCGATCGCGCTGCAGATATCGCCCTGCACGAAACGGTACCGCGGGCTGTCCGCCACGGGCGCCAGGTTGGCCAGGTTTCCGGCGTAGGTGAGCTTGTCGAAAACCGTCACCTGCGCCCCTGCGAAGGCCTCGAACTTGTCGTTGAGGATCTCCCGCACGTACTGCGAACCGATGAACCCGGCGCCGCCGGTGACGAAAACACGCATGACGAGCATGCTGTCACATGCACCTGGTTGACGCCGATTCACAGGCAGCACCGGTAGCCTCCCACAGTGCCTTCCAACAACGACGTCCCAGGGCATCCCGGACCAGGAGAGCTGCCTCCCGAGCTGGATCCCCGTGGCCGGCGCCACGCACGGCCTCCGAGCCGCCGCCCCGCGGGCACCGCCGCCGGCGGGGACCAGCCGCCCGCAAGCCGCCAGAGCCGATCCGAACGGCGCGCCGCGAAGCGCTCTGGCTCGGACGTCCTCGCCGGCGCCAGCTTGGGCATCCAGGTGATCGCGGCGGTCCTGTCACTTGCGGTGCTGTTCGGCAGCGGCTGGGCCTGGGCCCAGTACCGCAGTTTCAAGGCCAACATTCCCCGCGTGACGGCGATCCCGGCCGGCGGCACGGCGGCATCGAAAAACAATATCGACGGTTCCGACCAGAACATTCTCATCGTCGGCAATGATGACCGCGAGACGGCCACCGACGCGGAGTTGAGAGCGCTCGGAATCGGCCGCGACGGCGGCAGCCTCAACACCGACACGATGATGCTGATGCACGTCCCGGCAGACGGCAGCAAGGCCACTGTGATCTCTTTCCCGCGGGACTCCTATGTCGACATCCCGGGACATGGTAAGGCCAAGCTCAACTCTGCGTACACCGACGGGATCGCAGACGCCAACGGTGACAAGTCCGGCGGTGCTCAGTTGCTGGTCAAGACGATCGAGAACCTGACCGGGCTGAGCGTCGACCACTTCGTCCAGGTTGACCTGATCGGTTTCGTTCGAATCTCCGACGCCATCGGTGGGGTGGACATCTGCCTCAACAACAATGTCGACGACGGTTACTCGCAGTTGAAGCTGTCCAAGGGGCATCACGTCATCCAGGGCAAGACCGCACTTGCCTTCGTCCGGCAGCGCCACGGACTCCCCGGCGGTGACCTCGACCGGATCAAGCGCCAGCAGTACTTCCTGTCCGCGGTGTTCCGCAAGATGTCCTCCGCCAGGACGTTGCTCAACCCCTTCAAGCTGCAGAACCTGCTCAAGGCCATCACCAAGTCGTTGCAGTTGGATGGTGACTCCGCCGGACACACCGGACTCGATCCGCTCAAGCTGGCTCAGCAGATGCAGAACCTGCAGGCGGGCAACATCAAGTTCACCACTATCCCGATCAACGGAACCCAGGATGTGCAGATCGACGGCGGCACCCAGAACGTGGTCGTCGTCGATACGCAGGCGATGCCGGACTTCGTCGACAGCTTGATCGGGGTCGACGCTGCGAGCGCCCTGAAGAACGCCAAGGCCGCTGCGCCGAGTTCGGTGAACGTCACGGTGCTAAACGACAGCGATTCCAACGGCTTGGAGAACACCAACGCCGCAGCGCTGCGCGCGGCCGGGTTCAAGACCACGGTGCCCGCGCCGACCTCGGATGTGCTGGCCAAGACCACGATCCGCTACGCGAAGGGACAGGAGAGCGCGGCGAAGGCCCTGCAGGCACAGGTCCCGCAGGCGGTCATGGTGCGGTCCTCGACCGTGACCGGCGTGACGCTGCTGCTCGGCAACAACGGTGTCCAGGTCACATCGCTGATGCCGACGACCCCGAAGACCACCGCCCCGCAGGCAAGCACGCCGAGCACCTCCTCGTCGGTGCCGGTGACCACCGCGGCCGATGCGGGCTGCATCAACTAGATGACGCCTGAACCTAGATGACACCGGAGACACTGTTCAGCCGGCGCGTCGCTGCTGATCCGACCAGCCCCATGCTGACCTTCTATGACGACGCGTCCGGGGAGCGGGCCGAGCTGTCAGCAAAGTCCCTGGCCAATTGGGTGGCCAAGACCCACTTCCTGCTCACTGACGAACTCGGTCTGATACCTGGCGACCGGGTGTTCGTGACCATGCCAGTGCACTGGCTCATCGCGCCGGTGCTGTTCGGGTCATGGTTCGCCGGACTCGAGGTGACCAGCGAGCCGGGGCCGGCCGCGGTGGCATTCGGCGACGCCGAGTCCCTGTCGCAGGCGGATCTGAGCGCGGTCGACGACGTGTACGCGGTTTCCCTGTTGTCCATGGCGCGCTCGGCCGAGGCGCCGCGGGGTATGTCGGACTACGCCGCATCCGTACGGCCGCAACCAGATGCGTGGGCCGCTGTGCAAAGTCGGGCCGATGCCGAGCGGCCGGCCCTGAACGGTCGGTCGCGCCTGCAGGTCGTCGAGGACGCGCAGGAAGCTGTGACTGAGCTGGCGCTTTCCGACGCGGCTCGGCTGATGTGGACGCAGCCCGACTTCGGTGCGACGGCCTGGGTGCACGCCCTGCTCGCTCCGCTGATCGTCGGCGGATCGTCGGTGCTGGTCCGCCACGCCGACCTCGCGAAACTGGACGACCGCGCGGCGGCGGAACAGGTCAGTGTCACCAGGTGATAGACAGTGTCCAATCGACTATCAGCCTTCTGAGGGGTGCATAGCGTGGACAAGGTGGTTGGGTCGGCCGCTGAGGCGGTTGCCGATATCTCGACCGGTTCGTCATTGGCGGTGGGTGGCTTCGGCTTGTGCGGGATTCCGCATGTACTGATCCAGGCGATTCTCGGTCAGGGCGCAACCTCCCTCGAGACGGTCTCGAACAATTGCGGAGTGGATGAGGCTGGTCTCGGGCTCTTGCTGTTCGCGGGCCGGATCCGGCGGACCATCGGGTCCTACGTAGGAGAGAACCGCGAATTCGCCCGGCAGTACCTGGCCGGCGAGCTGGAGCTGGAGTTGACGCCGCAGGGCACGTTGGCCGAACGCTTGCGGGCGGGCGGCTCCGGTATCCCGGCGTTCTACACGCCCGCCGGCGTCGGAACCTGGGTAGCCGAGGGTGGCATGCCGTGGCGATACAACTCCGACGGTTCCGTCGCCGTGGCGTCACCGCCGAAGGAGACCCGGGTGTTCGGCGGGCAGGAGTACGTCCTGGAGGAGGGCATCGTGACCGATTTCGCCTTGGTCCGCGCGGCGCGGGGCGATCGACACGGAAACCTTGTCTACGACTCGGCGGCCCGCAATTTCAACCCGTTGTGTGCGACGGCCGGACGCGTGACCATCGCCGAGGTCGAGCAGTTGGTCGAGCCTGGCGAGTTGGATCCGGCGCAGGTGCATACGCCCGGGGTGTTCGTGCAACGGGTGGTCGAGGTCGGTTTGGCGGGAAAGCTGATCGAAAAGCGGACCGTCCGGCAGCGGGCGAGCGCATCGACACCGGGCTCCGGCGCCGGGTCGGAGGTCTGATCATGGCGTTGACGCGCACGGAACTTGCGGCCCGGGTCGCTCGGGAGCTGACCGACGGCCAGTACGTGAACTTGGGCATCGGGCTGCCGACCCTGGTGCCCAACTATGTGCCCGACGGCGTGCATCTCGTGCTGCAGTCCGAGAACGGCATTCTCGGCGTCGGCCCGTACCCATACGAGGACGACGTGGACGGCGATCTGATCAATGCCGGCAAGGAGACCGTCACCGTCCTTCCGGGCGCCAGCTTCTTCGATTCGGCTACCTCGTTCGGGATGATTCGCGGCGGGCACATCGACGTGGCGATCCTGGGCGCGATGCAGGTCGCCGCCAACGGTGATCTGGCCAACTGGACCATTCCCGGCAAGATGATCAAGGGCATGGGCGGTGCGATGGACCTGGTGCACGGAGCGCGCCGGGTGATCGTGATGATGGAGCACACCGCCAAGGACGGCACCCCGAAGATCGTCGCGGAATGCAGTCTGCCGCTGACCGGTCGCGGCTGCGTACAGCAGATCGTTACCGACCTGGCCGTGATCGACATCACGGCCGATGGCCTAGTGTTGCGCGAATTGGCCCCGGGGGTCCGCGAGGACGAGGTCCGAGCCGCCACCGAGCCGAAGCTGATCAGCGCCCTCGGCTAGTGCGGTGGCCGGGCTTTCAGGTGCCCGGCT
>JAVEEN010000184.1 GCA_030840445.1 Pseudonocardiales bacterium | reverse complement strand
CTGCGTGTTCGCCTACGGCAGGTGTCGTGAGGGTGCGCCCGCCCCGTACTCCGCGCTGGGTGAGGCACTCAACTCGATCGTCGACACCATGGAAGCCACCGGTGCGGCTGAGCGCGCTCAATGGCGCGCGGACCTCGTCGGCGGAATGCCTGGTCTGGTCGGCATTCTCGCGGACCTGGTGCCGAAGCTGACGCACGTGTTCGGCGAACAGACCCAGGTGGCTGAGCTCAATGCACCGGATACCCGGGGGCGGTTGCACCGAGCCGCCATCCGGCTGTTGTCCGATACCGCGACCTACCGGCCGGTGGTGCTGGCGATCGACGACCTCCAGTGGGCCGACCGAGACACGCTGCTGCTGCTGGCCGAACTGTTGACCATGTCGTTACGCAACGTATTGGTCCTCGGTGCGCATCGCCAGGGCGAGTTCGACCCCGGTGCGGTGGGCATCAAGTCAGAACGCCTCACCACCATGCAGCTCGAACCGCTGGCCCCCGAACACGTCGAGGAGCTGCTCGCCGACGTGTGCGGCCAGAGCGTGGATCTCGGCGACGTGGCCGCCGAATTCCACCATCGGACAGGAGGCAATCCGCTACAGGTCCGTCAGCTGCTGTACCGCGCACAACGCGAAGGCGCGCTCCTCCCGGCCCGTGCGGGCGGTCGCCCGACCTGGGACCTGCGCGTCCTGACGTCGATCGAGGTCAGCGCATCCGCGGCCGAATTCTTTGCCGGCTACCTCGGTCAGCTCGGCCCGAACGACCGGGCGGTGTTGAGTTCGTTGGCGTGCTTCGGTGGCGAGTTCGACCTCGACGACGCGACGGCGGCGGCGGCGGAATCGCCCGACGTCGTGGCGCACGCGCTCTGGGCGTGCCTCGAGCTTCGCTTGCTGGAGGCCCTCGACGGCGCAGGCCAGCGGATCACCAACGCGATCAGCCGCGACGCCCGCTACCGGTTCAGCCACGACCGTGTCGCCGAGGCGGCGCGCACCGGACTGTCCGCCGACGACATACGCGGCATTCACCTGCGCATCGGCCGCCGGCTGATTGAGCTCGGGGACGATCGGGTGTTCGAAGCCGCGCGGCACGTCGGCATCGGTGGCCTGGGGCTGGCCGACGATGTCGAACGCACCAGGTTCGTCGACGTCGTGCGGCGGGCGGCACAAAAGGCCCGCGCGCGAGCCTCGTTTCCGTTGACCCTCGGGTACTGCAGAAATGCCTTGGACCTGCTCGGCGAGCAACGGTGGGCCACCCACTTTGCGCTGACCCGGGAGCTGCAGCTCGACGCCGCTGACGCCGCGCTCCTGGTCGGTGACATGGCCGCGTTGAATGCGCTACTCGGCGAGGCTGAGGAGTACCTGCGCGAGCCCGCCGACCGTGCACGACTTGCCTTCCTCCGGCTCAAGGGGCGGGTCGCCGAGAGTCGTCATCAAGACGCGTTAGAGATCGGACTTCAGGCCCTTGACGAGCTCGGCGAAAGGCTGCCGAGCGACGCAGGAAAACCAGGCATGGGCAACGCAATCTTCCGGATGAAATTGACGATGACCCGCTGGAGCAATGAGCGGCTTCTGGGGCTGCACTACTGCGACGACCAGCGGGTCATCGAGATCCATTCCATTCTTGTAGAACTCAGCAACTTGGCCTACGTCATCCGGCCGAACCTCTTGCCCCTGGTGGTGCGAAAACAACTCGATCTCACGTTGGCCCATGGCCACACACGGTGGTCACCGCAGGTAATTGCCGGTTACGGGGTCGTCCTCGTGGTGCTCGGTGATCACGCGGGCAGCCAACGTTTCGGCGAGGTGGCCATGCGCCTTGCCGAGCGCCCGGAATTCCGACGGGCCAGGCCGCAGACAGTGTTCATGCACCTCGACTACATCCATCATTGGCGCCACCCGCTCCGCGAAGGCTTGGGCGAACTCCGGGATGCCATTGAGCAGGCACTTAACCAAGGTGACCAGGAATACGGAGGAGTGCTGGTCGCGGTTCTGCTCTCCCAGTCCTTCTCCGTCGGTCGCCCGCTCGCGGAGATCGACGCCCTTGCCAGTTCCTTTGCCCCGCACATCCGTTCGCACGCGGTTTCCAACGCTCTGTGCCAGGCCATGCAGCAGTTTTGCCTCAACCTCATGGGCCGCAGCGCCGATCCCTTCCTTCTCGCCGGCGAGAGCGGCTACGACGAGCGAGACGTACTACCTGCGGCCCGCCTCGAGGGCGACGAAGTGGCTCTCGGTGTGGCGGCGGCAATGAAGCAGGGACTGCACTTCTGGTGCGGCGACCACGCAGGCGCGGTCGCCGCCACGCCGGAGGCGATCGCGCATATCGGGGGTTTGGCTGGCATCACGACCTCACAGCTCGTCTACATGGTCGGTGCCCTGAGCATGATGCATTGCGCGCCACGGGAACCCTCGACCGCCCGCTTCGTGCGCCAGACACTGTCATCGCACAGCAAGTGGGCAGCGGGCGCTCCAGAGAACTACGCGGCACCGTACGCGCTGATCCAGGGAGCATGGGCGCGGGCGCGCGGGCGACATGCCAAGGCGGAGCACTACCTTCACCAGGCGATCGAGCTAGCCGAGACGCACCAACTCCCATTCATCAGCGCGCGCGCCCACGAGGAGACCGCCGCCCTCTACACCGACACCGGGCGAACAGCACTTGCCGAACACATGCTGCAGTCCGCGTACCAGCGTTGGCTGAACCTGGGCTTCGCTGTGCGCACGGACTGGCTCGCGCGAGAGCACCCCTGGCTACTCCGACGCGATCTCGTTCAGACGGGCTCGTCCGGAATCGACCCGGTCGGCGCGCATCAGCTGCTGCACGCCCTGTCGGGCGCGCGAACCGCAGAGGGCTTGGCCAACATCATCTTGGGCTCCGTTGCGGACACGACCAGCGCGGGCCGAGTCCTGCTCCTCACGGGCGATGCGGAGAATCTATCGGTCCAGGCCGTCCAGGAGCACGGCAAGGTGTCGTCAGTCGACGGGCCATCAACTGAGGTGCCCTACGACAGGAAAACCGTCCGTCGCGTGGTGGACAACCGCGTCCCGATCGTGGTTGCCGCCGGTTCGCACGCCGCGACCCCGTCGGTTCTTGCTGTGCCAATACGACTGCAGGACAACATAATCGGCGTCGTATACGCCGAGCAACGGGAGCCGGGCAGCCGCTTCAACTCCGATCACGAGGACGCGGTGGTCTTCCTGTGCGCCCAAGCCGCCGCACCGCTGTGGAACTTTCAACTCGAGGCGCGACTGCGCGCAGCCGACGAATACCGACAGTCCCTCATGGACGTGCAGTCGAGATTCGTGCCCAACGAATTGCTGCGCATCCTCGACATCGACGACCTTCGGCGCGTCCGCAGCGGCTACCGGGTCGAACGAGAGATGACGGTGCTCATCAGCGACATCCGCGGTTTCACGACCATGATCGAAGACATGAACGTCTCCGAGGCAAGCAACTTGGCGATGGGCTTTCTTCGAGCCGTGGAACTCCCGATCATCAGCTACAACGGCATGATTCAAGACGTACGCGGGGACGAGATCGTCGCCGTTTTCGATTCGGAAGCCGATGCGGTCCGGGCGGGCCTGGCCATGCTGCGCTCCTTGCGCGAGCACAACAGGGAGCGAAGGGAACTCGGCTCCGAGGAACTGCGGGCGGGAATCGGGATCAACACCGGCTTGGTCGGAGTCGGGCTCGTGGGTGGGGTGAACCGCATGGTGCTCACCATCATCGGTGACGCGGTCAACCTCGCCGCGCGCATCGAGAGCACCAACAAGCGCTACGGTTCCGCTTTGCTCATCTCCGACCGCACCTATAAGCGCCTCGAAGATCCAGACCAGTTCGACATCCGTCGCATGGAGCGCGTCATGGTGGTCAACCGTCGCAAGCCGGTGACGATTTACGAAGTCTACGAAGAAGATTCGGCTCCACTCCGGGCTGCCAAGCGCGCGGCGCAACCCGCCTTCGACGAGGCCTTCGCGCTGTTCGACGCGGGCGACGTCGACAAGGCGCGCGCCACCTTCGAGCGATGCCATCAGTTGCTGCCGGACGACCCCGTCGCGCCACTGCACCTGGCGCACTGCGATGCGGTGGCTCGCGGCGAGATGA
Source organism: Pseudonocardiales bacterium (assembly GCA_030840445.1). Classification (GTDB taxonomy): domain Bacteria; phylum Actinomycetota; class Actinomycetes; order Mycobacteriales; family Jatrophihabitantaceae; genus Jatrophihabitans_A. The sequence continues at coordinate 2,229 of JAVEEN010000184.1, read as the reverse complement.
CCCCTGGTCAAGACGTCGTGCTACTGCAAAAATGACACGTACGACGCGTTTGTCTGCGATGATCTTGAAATACAGCCGACGAGGGGGGTCTCAGTCATGTACTTGAGTGCGGAACGGTTGGCTCTCGCCAACCAAACAGTGTGGGAAACGTTCCAGCGGACCAGCGTTGCCTGTCAGGCCATCCCGCACTGGGAAACGGGTGACCCCGCCCAGAGCAGCGTCCGCAGCGACAGCGCGCCCCCGTCGGCCCCGTTGCCGATCGAACACGTATCCATCCCCTTCTCGGTGACGCTGGCCGAGGCGATAGCGCCCACCCCCGACGCACTACTCGCCAAGGTGATGCAGGCGACCACGTGGCTCGCCCTGATCGTTGACATCGGTGTCATTTGGCGCATTCGCGCCAAGGTCGTGACCACCCAGGACTACTACCCCCCCGTCCCTTGGCCGCCGCCGGACTTCGCCGACGTAATCCTGGCGACGCTGATCAGGGCACGGGCCGCGGTCGAGCTGGCCGGGTATCGCGCGCCCTCCTGCATATTCGTGGACACGGAATCGCTGATAGATCTCAGCAAGTTGGTGGGCGGATACGCAGGCACCGATGTGCTGCTTGGGCCTGCGATGATCAATGCACTGCATCGCGTCGAGTCGCTGGAGCAAAACCTGTTTGTCCCGCCGCCCTCGCCGCCCCCGGCGGGCCTGACCAGATTGATCCTCCTCGGGCGTCGAGAGCGGATCGCGCAGGGGGGCGCCTGGGACGCGTCACCCGGTGAAGAGCCGGTCGACCTGGCCGTCAGCGTGATGCCCAGCCTCGAGGTGGTCGGCGACACCCAAACCAACACCATCGAGCTCAACGTTCGCGTCAGCGGCGCCGTACGGGTCAAGGATCCATACGGCGTCGTCGCCCTAGTTTCTGTGTAGCGCCACCGGCGACTACGTGTGCGATGACGTCCACATTGCCTGAGGCACGTTCCACACCGACCGCCTCGAACCCGCTAGAGGGCTATCTCGCCCTGTGCAAGGACGCCTGCGACGGCGAACTGGAGCGGCTCTACGGTCCAGGTGACGGTGGGCCGAACCCCCTTCGCGAGCTGATCCTCGACTACCCCCTGCGCGGCGGGAAGGCACTGCGGCCTGCGCTCAGCATCGCGATGTGCCTCGGGCTCGGCGGCTATCTCGAGGCAATCCTGCCGACCGCGGCCACCCTTGAGCTCTACCACAACGCATTTCTCATCCACGACGACATCGAGGACGAATCATGGTCGCGGCGTGGCAAACCCACGCTGCACATCGACCACGGCATCCCGATCGCCGTCAACGTCGGCGACGCCATGCTCTCGCTCTCACTACAACCGCTGCTCGACAACGTCGAGCGCGTCGGGCTCGGCCCTGCCCTGCGCATCCTTCGCGCCATCGCCAAGATGACCCGGCTGACCGTCGACGGCCAAGCCCTCGAACTCGACTGGGTCCGGTCCAACACCTGGCGCCTCGACGACGGGGACTACCTCAAGATGGTGGAGCTCAAGACCAGCTGGTACTCGTTCATCACACCGCTGCAGGCAGGCGCGATCGCGGCGGGGGCCCCACTCGAGCGGATGACCGAATTGGAGTCTCTCGGGCGGCATCTCGGCGCGGCCTTCCAGATCACTGACGACCTGCTGAACCTACGGGCGGACCCGGAGGAATACGGCAAGGAGATCGGCGGCGACCTGTGGGAGGGCAAGCGGACCCTCATGTTGCTGCACGCCTTGCGATGCGCCGAACCGAACGACTGCGACCGCGCCGTGCAGATCTTGTCAAGGCGCCGCCCGGGCAGCGACGGTGAATTGGGGCTCAGCGACCTACTGGATCGGCTCGCCGTCCGAGGCGAGCTGTCTCGGGCGGGGCAGGCCGAGATCGTGGCTCGGCTACAGGGGCTTCAGCCGTCGGAGTCGAAGAGCCTCAACGACATTCGTTGGCTTTACGAGCTGATGGTCAGCGGCGGATCGCTCAAGCACGCTCGAGACGTCGCTGCCGGGCATGCCCGGGAAGCTGCTACCGTGCTCGCCAGCCTCGACTGGTTGCCGCCCAGCCAACACCGCGACGCGCTGGTCGACCTCGTCGACTACGTGAACGGACGGACGCGATGAACGCCGAAGACATGATTGGCATGCTGGCCGAGCTCGAGCGGATCCGTGAGCTCACCCTCGACCTCATCGAGCAGCAGACCCCGCAGTTGCGCCCGGTCCCACC
>JAVEEN010000182.1 GCA_030840445.1 Pseudonocardiales bacterium | reverse complement strand
TGCCGGGCTGGCTCGGCCAGTCGCCAGCGGCTGCGGTCCCCCGTCCGGCGTGAGCGCAGCGTCAGTTGATCAGCGGGTCGCGCGGCATGCCCAGGATCCGCTCGGCGATCTGATTGCGAGTCACCTCGGAGGTGCCGCCGGCAATGGCCATGGCTCGAGCGCTCATCACCAGTCGGCCCGCCAGCGCGCCGCCGCCGTCGTGCAATGCGGTTTCGGGCCCCGCCAGCGCGGTCGTGATCGCGCCGCCCTCGATCATGTGGTCGGACAGTTTCAGCTTGGTGACATTGCCTTCCGGACCCGGGCCCGCCCCCTCGACGCTGCGCGCGACACGGCGCAGGTTCAGCAACCGCAGCACATTCTCCTCGGCCAGGTATCGGCCCACCCGAGTTCGCCCGCCCGCCAACCGATCCGGCTGATCCTTGACCTGTTGAACCAGTTGCGTGGCCAAACCCGCGTAGAAGGATCCGCTGCCACCGATGCTGACCCGCTCGTTGCCCAGCGTGGCCCGCGCGACCGTCCAGCCGGTGTTGGGCTCCCCGACAACGTCTTCGTCGGGCACGAACAGGTCGTTGAAAAACACCTCGTTGAAGTCCGACCCACCGGTGATCTGACGCAGCGGACGAACCTCGACCTCGGGAGCGTTCATGTCCACGATCACCGTGGTGATACCAGCATGCTTGGGCGCATCGGGGTCGGTGCGCACGGTGGCCAGACCGCGCGCGCAGTAGTGCGCCCCGCTGGTCCACACCTTCTGCCCGTTGATCTTCCAGCCTCCGTCGACCCGGGTGGCTTTGGTCCTGATCGACGCCGCGTCAGAACCGGCCTCGGGCTCGGAGAACAGCTGACACCAGATCTCGTCTTTACGCAGCGCCTTCTCGACGAATCGTTCGATCTGCCACGGCGTTCCGTGTTGAACCAGGGTCAGGATCACCCACGCGGTGATGCCGTAGTCGGTGCGCTTGATGCCCGCGGCACGGAATTCCTCTTCAATGACCAACTGCTCCACAGCATCTGCGGCCAGCCCCCATGGCTTGGGCCAGTGCGGCATCACGTAGCCGGTCTCGATCAGCTTGTCGCGCTGCGCCTGCTTGTCCAACTTGGCGAGCTCGGCGACGTCGGCATGAATCCGGGCCCGCATTTCCTCGGCCTCGGGCGGCAGGTCCAGGCTGTTCTCCCGGGCGACACCGGCGGCGGTCAACTCGAACACGTCCTGGGCGGGTGCGTCCCCACCGAACACTGCCGTCGTCACCAACGCGCGGCGCAGGTGCAGGTGCGCGTCGTGCTCCCAGGTGAATCCGATCCCGCCGTGGACCTGAATGTTCAGTTCCGCGTTGCGCGCATAGGCCGGAAACGCCAGTGCCGCAGCCGAAGCCGCCGCCAGCCGGAACTGCTCCTCGTCCTCGGACGCGGCGCGGGACGCGTCCCACACCGCAGCGATACCCGACTCGCTGGCCACCACCATGTTCGCGCAGTGGTGCTTGATGGCCTGGAACGTGGCGATGGTCCGGCCGAACTGCTGGCGCACCTTGGCGTACGCTACGGCGGAGTCGACACAGTCGGCAGCTCCACCGACCGCCTCGGCGGCCAGCAGCGTCCGCGCACGCGCCAGTGCCGAGTCGTGTGCTCCCGGCAGGACGTCGTCGTCGCTGACGCTGACCTTCTCCAACCGGACCCGTCCGGAGCGCCGGGTCGGGTCCAAATTCTCCGGGACCTCGACGGAGACGCCGGAGCGGCCGCGCTCGACCACCAGCACGTCGTCACCGGCCGCGATCAACAGCAGGTCACCGAGGCCCGCGCCGAGCACGATGCCGGCGTCACCGTCGGCCACGCCGTTGCTCAGGCTGACGTTGCCGCCCAGACCGACGCTCGCGGTGACGGTTCCGTCGATCAGGCCCGGCAGCAGCCGCGACTTCTGTTCGGCTGAGCCGTCTTTGGCGATCACCGCAGAGGCGATGACGGTCGGTACGAATGGCCCCGGCGCCTCTGCACGTCCGAGTTCGTCGATGACGACGACGAGTTCGGGCAGCCCGTATCCCGAACCGCCGTGTTCCTCGTCGATATGCAGGCCCAGCCAGCCGAGTTCGACGAGGCCTTGCCAGAACGGCGGCAGGCCCTCCTCGGGCGCATCCAGCAGCGACCGCGCGGCTGCGCGGGCCTTCTGCGAGGCGAGAAACCCGCGGGCTACCTCGCCGAGTTCGCGGTGGTCGTCGGTCAGTGCGATACCCATGGCAGGGCCTTCCTCTAGGACGCCGTTGGCCGGTGGGAAAGAGTGTACTTAAATCCGCCGGCCTCCCAACCGGGTGGTCGGTCGGGACGCGAAATAGAAGCTAGGGCTGGGATCTGGCCCCGATCACGACCCTGGCTTCTGACTCTCGCGAGTAGCGCCGCCGTCGGACGACCAGCTCGTCACTTGGGCGCGAACCGCTGGCCGGCGTCCAGCCGCAGGCACTGGCCGTTCAGCATCGGGTTGTCCACGATGGCCGCGACCAGCTTGGCGTACTCCTCCGGGCGGCCCAGCCGCTTCGGGAACGCCGCGTCTTTGGTCAGCGCGGTGGCGAACTCGTCCGGAATGCCCTTGGTCAACCCGGTCGCGAACA
>JAVEEN010000179.1 GCA_030840445.1 Pseudonocardiales bacterium | reverse complement strand
GTGGAGGGACACCCCCCGTGGAGGACACCCGCCGTGGAGGGACACCCGCCGTGGACGACACCCGCCGTGGACGACACCCGCCGTGGACGACACCCCCCGTGGAGGACACCCCCGTGAAGGGACACCCGCCGTGGTGACACCCGCCGTGGACGACGCCCGCCCCGGTCGACGTCGGCCACTACCAGCCACTGATCACCGCGGCACAGGCCAGCGTGGAGCACGTCAACACCACCACCGGCACCGACTGGAACATCAGCTGCGTGCTCGCCGACGCCGGCTACGCCAGCACCGCCAACCTCACCGCCGAGAGACCCGAGCGGCTCATCGCCCTGGGCACCCGCCGCGAACACGACGCGCCACCGCGCACTGCGCCGGTTCGCCCGACGAGGACTCAGCGCAGCCCCCAGCGAGTTCGGCTTCGCCGCAGCCGTCGCCAACCTGCTCCGGCTGCACTCCCGCCCAGCAGCCCCCCGACTGAATAGCCGCCACCAGGCCTAAACCTGGACCACCCCCGACCGCACACGCGTTATGCAATTGGGTGCCTGGGCGCGGGAAATCGCGAGTTGATCACCGGATCGGCAAGCCCCGCGACGACCGGCAACCCGGGCACCCCCGGAGCGGACCGGTGGCCTTCAGGAAGCCCGGTTCGCCCGTAGCTCGGCGGCCCGTTGAGCCGGCGGAACCATGGCCCACCGGATGCCGCCGACGATCGTGTTGCCGGCCAGTCGAACCACCGTGGCCTCGGTCACCGGCAGGTACGGCAGCCGCAGCGGCCAGCGCGCCCAGCGGGGCAGCAACCCGACCGCCGTGGCCGCCAGGGCTCCGTACGGCGCCCGCATCGCCAGCGGCAGCGGCGGCTGGAACAGCATGAACCGGGCGGCGGCTCGGGCCTCGTGGCTGCCCACCAGCTCCGGACGGTACGACTCGAGCTGTGCACGCATCTCGGCGTAGCTGCGCGGTGCGTCGATGACCCCGAGGGCCTCGGCAACCCGCGCGGTGTCGCTGACGTAACCGTCACGTCCGGCCTCGTCCAGCGGCTGGGCACCGTAACGCTGGTGAGCCAGCAGGAAGCTGTCGACCTCGGCCAGGTGCACCCACTTGAGCAGGTGCGGGTCGCTGGCCGCGTAGGGCCGTCCATCCGGGGCTTTGCCTCTGACCTTTTCGTGGATGGCACGGATCTTGGCGATCATCGCCTCGGCATCATCGGCCGCACCGAAGGTGGTCACGGCCAGGAAATGGCTGGTGCGGGCCAACCGACCCCAGGGGTCACCCCGGTACCCCGAGTGCCCCGCCACACCCGCCATGGCCAGCGGATGTAGCGACTGCAATAACAGCGCCCGCAATCCGCCCACGAACATCGAGGCGTCGGCGTGCACCTGGCGGATCGGCCGGTCATCGTCGAACCAGCGAGGTCCTTCGGTGAAGTGCACTCGTTCGGCCCGTTCGGGACCTTCCTCGCCGGCGACCTTGGCAAAGAGGTCCGCCGCGATCTTCGCGCGGACCTCCCGGACGACGGGCAGCTGACTCAATCCGACCATTGATCCAGTGTGCCTTGATCCGAACCGGCGGGAGTAAGTTCCCGCACGGTACGAAACGATCTGCCAGCCGCACGAGAAGCGAGTGAGACATGACCGACGCGACGTCCGACACGACTCCGGCTCCGCTGCGCGAGCGCCCCGCCTACCGCGAGCTCGCCGCTCACTACGAGGCGATCGAGGCCACCCATCTCCGCGAATTGTTTGCCGCCGAACCCGACCGGGGCCCCCGCCTGGCCGTGCAGTTCGAAGACATCTACTTCGACTACTCCAAGCACCGGATCACCGATGAGACCCTGCAGTTGCTGATCGCCCTGGCCGAGCAGTCCGGCCTGCCCGAGCGGATCGCGGCCATGTTCTCCGGCGAGCACATCAACATCACCGAGGACCGGGCGGTGTTGCACGTGGCGTTGCGGGCAGCGGCCGAGGAGCACATCACGTTCGACGGGCACGATGTCGTTCCGGACGTACAGGCCGTGCTGGCCAAGATGAGCGACTTCGCCGACCGCGTCCGCTCCGGTGAGTGGACCGGCCACACCGGACAGCGGATCCGCAACATCGTCAACATCGGCATCGGTGGCTCAGACCTGGGCCCGGTGATGGCGTACGAGGCGCTCAAGCACTACAGCCAGCGGAGCCTGACGTTCCGGTTCGTCTCCAACATCGACGGCACCGATTTCGTCGAGAAGACCCTTGACCTCGACCCGGCCGAGACGCTGTTCATCGTCGCATCCAAGACCTTCACCACGCTGGAGACGATGACCAACGCCCACACGGCCCGGGATTGGCTGCTGTCCGGGCTTGGCGCGGATGAGAGCGCGGTGGCCAAGCATTTCGTCGCGCTGTCGACCAACGCCGAGAAGGTGTCCGAGTTCGGCATCGACACCGCCAACATGTTCGGCTTCTGGGACTGGGTGGGAGGACGCTACTCGATGGACTCCGCCATCGGCCTCTCCACGATGATCGCGATCGGCCCGGACGGCTTCTCGCGGATGCTGGCCGGATTCCACTCGGTCGACCTGCATTTCCGGACCGCGCCGCTGCCCGAGAACATCCCGGCCCTGATGGGACTGCTCACGGTCTGGTACACCGACTTCTTCGGCGCCCAGACCCAGGCGGTACTGCCCTACGACCAATACCTCAACCGCTTCCCGGCTTACCTGCAACAGCTGACCATGGAATCCAACGGCAAGTCGGTCTCACTCGACGGGTCACCGGTCGACTACAACACCGGCCCGGTGTATTGGGGCGAACCGGGGACCAACGGCCAGCACTCCTTCTACCAGCTGATCCACCAGGGCACCCTGACCATCCCGGCCGACTTCATCGGATTCCTGCACACCCTCAATCCGATCGGCGAGCACCATGATCTGCTGACCGCGAACGTGTTCGCCCAGACCGAGGCGCTGGCCTTCGGCAAGACCGAGGAGCTGGTACGGGAGGAGGGGACGCCCGAGCCGCTGGTCCCGTTCAAGGTCTTCGAGGGCAACCATCCGACCACCACCCTGCTGGTCGACACCCTGACGCCGTACACGCTGGGCCAGTTGGTCGCCCTGTACGAGCACAGCGTGTTCACCCAGGGCACCATCTGGTCGGTGGATTCCTTCGACCAGTGGGGCGTCGAGCTCGGCAAGGTGCTTGCTCAGCAGGTCATCCCAGAGCTGCAGTCGCCGGAACCACCGCAGCTGCACCACGACAGTTCGACCAACACGCTGATCGCGAAGTACCGGCAAGGGCAGGGCCGCCCGGTCTAGCGGGGGGCAGCGGCAGCACGGACGCCCGTCGGAAGCTATCCCAGCCGCTCGGGAGCTACCGCGTTACTCCGCGGTTCGGCGGGCGCGCAGCAGGTGGAACAGGGTCGGCAGCAGGGACAGCACGATCACTGACACCAGGATCAGGTCGATCTTCGGGGCAATCGTGTTCCGTACAAAGGAGATGTGCCCCAGCCAATAACCGAGCAGCAGCACGCCGCAGGTCCAGACGACGCCACCGATGATCGAATAGATCACGTAAACGGAGTAACGCATCTTGCTCACGCCGGCCATCACGGTCGCCACGGTGCGCACGATCGGGACGAACCGGGCCAGGATGATGGTGGCCGCGCCGTAACGGTCGAAGAAGGCCTGTGAGCGGGTCACGTACTCGGGCTTGAACAGCCGGGACCGGGGCCGGTCGAACACCGTCGGCCCCACCTTGCGCCCGATCCAGTACCCGACCACATTGCCGAGCACGGCCGCGATCGGCAGGGTGATGAGCAACACCGGCAGGGGCGGCAGGTTGATCTTGGGATCGTTGATGGCCAGCACCAGTCCCGCTGAGAAGAGCAACGTGTCACCGGGAAGGAAGAAGCCGATGAGCAGCCCGCATTCGGCGAAGATGATGAGCAGCAAGCCCGCGAGACCGTAGCTGCCCAGCAAGTGATCGGGCGAGATCGGGCTGGCTGAGTACTGCGCGGCGTATTCGAGCGCCAGCTGGTGCGTCATGTTCGACTACTTTACGGAGCGAGCTGGGCCTTTCCGGCGCCGGATCGAGCCGGACGAGTCATTCACAGACGGTATACAGACAATCCGCAGCCACCGCTCACTGCACAAGTCAACGGTGGAGTCATGAACAGAAGGAGACGATCCCGGCTTTCCCTGGACACCCGCATCAAGATCGCGGTTGGCGGGGTGGTCACCGCTGCCTTGGCCGGTTTCGGGTTGTTCGCCCAACAGGCAGCACATGCCGATACTACGACCGGCACTGCGGCCGGCACCGCGACCGGCACAGCGACCGGCACAGCGACGGGCGGCTCCAGCAGCGCTACATCGGGCACCGCGACCAACGGGACTACCAGCGGGACGGCGGGCTCGTCGGCAGCCGCCACGACCGCGCCGTCTGCCAACAGCAATTCGGTCGGCGGCGACACCAGCACCGGGTCCTCGACAGTGACCAACGGCAACACCAGCCAGCAGAGTAACGGCGGGAGCAACGGATCATGAACCTCGGGACGACATCGACACCAGCATCGACCGCGGTCAGATTGCGCGACGCTGCGCTGCCCACCGCTACCTGGAGTGACTGGAGCTGCCTGGTCCGGCTGGTCGTCAGCGACCCAGCTGCCTTGCCGCCTGCGATAGCCGATCTCGAATCGATGATGCGCCGTGTCGACCGCGCGGCCAGCCGGTTCCGGATCGACTCGGACCTGAACTGGGCCAACGCCAACGCGGGCCGTCCGGTGGCGGTATCCCGGACCCTGGTCAACCTGGTGGACACCGCACTCGGCGAGGCCAGCCGGTCCTCCGGAGCGCTCGACCCAACCCTGGGTCGCGACCTCGTTCGGCTCGGCTACGACCGCGACATCACCCTGATCGGCAACGGCGAAGACCCGGTCGAACCGCGGCCCGCGGCCCGGACGTCATCCTGGCGCGCCGTGCAACTCGACCGGCTGGCCGGCCTGCTTACCGTCCCCCCGGACTGCGCCCTGGACCTGGGCGCCTCGGCGAAGGCGCAGACCGCGGACTGGGCAGCGGCTGACCTGCGAGACCGTTACGGCTGCGATGTGCTGGTCGAGATCGGTGGCGACCTGGCGGTGGCCGGAAGGAAGGACGACTGGCAGGTTACCGTTGCCGAAAAGGCTGACCAGGCGGGGCAGCGGGTGAGTCTGGGCCCCGCACACCGGGGTGGCGTTGCCGGCATGGCCACCTCGACGACCACGATCCGTCGCTGGCAGCGTGGTGATACCGAGATCAGTCACATCATCGATCCCGTGACCGGGGCACCGGCCGGCGGCCCGTGGCGCACGGTGACGGTGGCCGCCGCAAGCGCCACGCACGCCAACACTTGCAGCACCAGCGCCATCGTGCTCGGCGACGAGGCATTGAACTGGCTGCACACCCAGGGCGTGGCCGCGCGCTTGGTCGATCGGTCCGGTGCGGTTGTCACGCTGGGAGGCTGGCCGTGCTGATCTGGTATCTCGCCCGTGGTGCCGGTATCGCCGCCTTCGCTTCGCTCAGCGTTGCGACCGGGGCGGGCGCCTTCGCCGCGAGCCGGGCACCGGTCTCGTTGCCATCGATGCAACGCCGGGTCATCGTCCAATACGTGCACCGCGCGGCTGCGCTGGCCGGTCTGGCGCTGCTCGTGGCCCATATCGGATTCCTGCTCGCCGATTCCTTCGCCCGCGTCGGCTGGCTGGGTGCCCTGGTCCCCTTCGCTTCGGGCTACCGGCCCTGGCAGGTGAGTCTCGGCGTGGTCTCGGTCTACCTGTTGGTCGCGGTTGCGGTCACCGGGATGCTGCGCTCCAGGCTTGCCCAGTCCGAACAGGCGGTCCGGATCTGGCGTGGCATCCACCTGTCGTCCTACCTGGCCTGGGCGATGTCGGCCTGGCACTTCCTGGTTTCGGGCACGGACTCGGGAACCTGGTGGGCACGGCTGGTCCTGCTCGGTGGCATCGCCGTCGTCGGCGCCGGTGTGCTTGCTCGGCTTATCGCCCGTCCCGCCGTCGGCAACCGCCAGGCCGCTCCGCAACGCCTTGTCCGGCCCGCCGCCTCGATCGGAGCCCGCCGATGATCACCGTGCTCGACCCGCTTCGCACGGCGCTCGTCCCCGCTGGATCACTCGCAGCGATCCCGGTCGGCTGGCTGGGGCAACCGCGACTGTTCGCGGGCGCGGATCGCCGGGATCTCACGTCCTACTCGAACCACCTGGCCGAGCACGGACCGCTGACCACTCCCACGTCCGCCGTCCTGCTGGCGCTGCTCGACGCCGCGCGTCTGACCGGACGGGGTGGAGCCGCCTTTCCACTCGCCGCGAAGATCCGCGCCTTACGGCCTCGGGCCAGGCCGGTAGTCGTCGTGAACGGTTGCGAGGGAGAACCCAGCAGCGCCAAGGACGCAGCCCTGCTCAGCCGGGTTCCGCACCAGGTCCTGGACGGTGCGGCCGTAGTCGCCGCGGCGGTGGATGCCCGGCGGGTGTTCGTTGCCGTCACCGATCCCGGCGTCGAGGTGGCCGTCCGGCGCGCGCTGGCCGGCCGGCCGGACCGGGACCGTTTCGAGGTGCACCGGCTGCCGGACCGGTTCGTCTCGGGTGAGGCCCGGGCCTTGATCGCCGGCTTGAACGGCGATGTCGCCGTACCGCCGGGTCGGCGCACCCTGCCCACCGACCATGGCGTCGGCGGCGCACCCACGGTGTTGTCCAACGCGGAAACCTTCGCCCAGCTGGCCACCCTGGTCCGGCTCGGTCCCGACGGGTTCGCTCGCCACGGTGCATCACAACTGAGCGGGCTCGCCGAACCGGGAACGGTGTTGTTGACCGTCACCGGCGCGGTACGGCGGCCCGGGGTGGTCGAGGTGCCCTACGGCGTCGAGTTGAGTGCACTCGCCGAAGTGGTCGGAGCTCAGCCCAGCCAGGCCCTGGTCATCGGTGGATATCACGGCGGATGGCTGCGACCTGATCCGCATCTGGTGCTGTCCAAGGCAGGAGTGGCTGCGGCCGGTGGCACGCTCGGGGCCGGCGCGGTGATGTTCGTGGGCGATCAGACCTGCGGCCTGTCCGAGCTGGCACGGGTCGCGGGTTGGCTGGCCGATCAGTCGGCACGCAGCTGCGGACCATGTGCCTTCGGATTGCCGGCGTTGGCCGAGGACGTCCGGGCGCTGGCCGCCGGACGGGCCGGCCCCGCGGTGGCCGAGCGGCATGCCCGGATGGTCACCGGCCGTGGGGCGTGCGGGCATCCGGACGGAGCGGCCCGGTTCGTGCTCAGTGGTTTGGCCACGCTGGCCGACGAGGTCCGCACGCATCAGTCGTACGGCAGCTGCGGCCGGGCCGATCAGGCTCACCTGCCGATGACGCGCGCTCAGGCCTTCCGAGGTGTGCGGTGACGAGCGCGACGGCTCGTTCCGACGCAGGGTCGGCCCGGCATCCGGGGTCGGCCCGGCATGCGGAGTCGGCCGGGCATGCGGAGTCGGCCGGGCATGCGGGTAAGCGTGATACGGCCGTCGGCCCGGCCTTGACGGTGGACTGGACCAGATGCGATGGGCACGGTCTGTGTGCGGCACTGCTGCCGGCGTCGGTGCAGCTCGATGACTGGGGTTACCCGCAGATCGACCGTACCGGGATCGGCCGCGAGCGGTTGGGCGATGTGAAGCGGGCCGTCTCGGCATGCCCGTCCCTGGCATTGCGGCTCGGCGGTTGAGCTGGTTCGGCGGTTGAGTCGGCCCGGCGGTTATTCGCTGCTACCCGGCAGGATTTGGATCGCCGTTGGCGGTGCTGCGCCGATAGCGTTCTCGCTGTGACCAATCGAGTGGCTAGCGGCCCGGTTGAACCGAGCCGGCCCGTTCCCGACAATCCCGTTCCCGACAAGAAGGACTGGACCTGGGTGCTCGAGGAACCGTGCGCCGAATGCGGGTTCGACGCCCGCAACGTCACCGGGGCGGACGTGTCTGCCGTCATCCGGGATGCGGTGGCCCGCTGGGGTCCGGTGTTGAGCCGACCGGACGCCGCGGCCCGACCCCGACCGGAGGTCTGGTCGCCGCTCGAGTACGGCTGCCACACCCGCGATGTGTTCACCCGGTTCGAGGAGCGGGTGCAGCTGATGCTGTCCGAGGACGATCCGGAGTTCGAGAACTGGGACCAGGACGCCACCGCGATCGCGGACCGGTATTGGGCGCAGGACCCGGTGCTGGTGTCCGGCGCCCTGGCCGCGGCCGGCGAACAGATCGCGGCCACCTTCGAGTCGGTGGCGGGCGATCAGTGGCAGCGCAGCGGCCGCCGGTCCAATGGCGACGCGTTCACCGTCGACTCCATCGGCCGGTACTTCGCCCACGATGTGGTCCACCACCTGGCCGACGTCCGAGCCTGACTCCCTGCGGCCTCCCGTGAGCGGGTGCGTACTGGTGGGTCAGCGGCCGTGCCAGGCGGACAACAGGCGCTGTTCCTTGTCCGGGGTCAGCCCAGGCGCACGGGCGGACGGTTGCCAGCCGCCCTCGATCGTCTTCATCCACTCCCAGGTGTCGACCAGTGTGTCCATCACCGGACGGCAGGCCAGTCCCGCTGCCTCGGCCTGCGCGGTATCGTGCCGAAATGCGCCCGGGGCCTCGGCGGCGGGTATCCACAGCGGCAGCTCTGTCCACGCCTCGACCGGCTGACCGTCCACCGTGGTCGTTGCCAGCCATTCGTCTGCGACCCAGGTGAACTCGGCGTCCGAGCCGGTGACCCGGCGCATCTCCTCGAAAAGTTGGCTGCGGTTGATCTGATGAGCGGGTCCCGTCACCTCGAAGGTGCCGGCGGGCTCCAGCAGGGCGAATCCCGCGATGTCGCGGGCATCGATCAGCGCCAGCTCGTCCGTCGGCTGACCGGGCGCGAGCACCTCGCCGCCGCGCGCTATCCGCCTCAGCCACCAGGGGAGCCGGCCGATGCCATCGTGCGGACCGACGATGACGCCGGCCCGCAGGATCGAGGCGCGGGACTTGCCGAAGGCGCGCAGCACCGCCCGTTCCGCACCGACCTTGCGCCAGCCGTACGGTGCCGGGTCCTCCAGGCCGTCCGGGACGGCCTCGCCGATCGCGTCCGGGTCCCCGTCGTAGACACCACCGGCCTGGTAGTCGACCTGCTCGGGCCAATCCGGGTAGGCGTTGATCGAGGACACGAACGCGTAATGCCGGGTGGTCGGTTCGAGCAACTCGGCCGTGGCCTTGACCTGGTCCGGGAAGTAACCGGTGTCGAAGACCAGGTCGAACGAGCGCCCGCGCAACTGCTCGAGATCGGCAGGCTTCGTGCGGTCCCCGTGCAGGGCGTGCGCGCCCGGCACCGGCGAACCGCTCAAGCCCCGGCTGAACGTTGTGACGTTATGACCCCGGCCCAGCGCGAACTCGACCATCGAACGTGACAGGAACACGGTTCCACCGATCACCAGGATCTCCATCGCTCCACGAGACCATCGGCAGATGATCACGGCAATGGGTGTTCGCTGCGGGCGTGACGGTGCGCATGATCGACCGGCATTGGTTCTCATCGGTTCAGGTGAGTGAAATACTCGCGACAACGACCCTTGCCCGGACTCGCTGACCGAATCGACGGAGACGTTCAATGCCCATCGCAACGCCCGAGATCTATCAGAGCATGCTCGACAAGGCCAAGGCGGGCGGCTTCGCCTATCCGGCTATCAACTGCACGTCTTCGGTGACCGTGAACGCCGCGCTCAAGGGTTTCTCCGACGCGGGCAGCGACGGCATCATCCAGTTCTCGACCGGTGGCGCAGAGTTCGCCTCCGGTACCGCGGTGAAGAACATGGTGACCGGCGCGGTCGCGCTGGCCGAATTCGCACACGTGGTGGCCGAGAAGTATTCGATCAACGTCGCGCTGCACACCGACCACTGCCCCAAGGACAAGCTCGACGGTTTTGTCCGGCCGCTGCTGGCCATCTCTCAGGAGCGGGTCCGGGCCGGTCAGAACCCGTTGTTCCAGTCGCACATGTGGGACGGTTCTGCGGTTCCGTTACCGGAGAACCTCGAGATCGCCAAGGAGCTGCTGGCCACAGCGGCATCCGCCAAGATCATCCTGGAGCTGGAGATCGGCGTGGTGGGTGGCGAGGAGGACGGCGTCGCCAACGAGATCAACGAGAAGCTCTACACCACCGAGCAGGACTTCCTCGACACCATCGAGGCCCTGGGTAGCGGTGAGCACGGCCGCTACCTCCTGGCCGCCACCTTCGGCAACGTGCACGGTGTCTACAAGCCGGGCAATGTCAAACTGCGCCCGGACGTGCTGAAGAAGGGTCAGGATGTGGCCGCGGCCAAGCTGGGCCTGCCGCCGGGCTCGAAGCCGTTCGATCTGGTGTTCCACGGAGGGTCGGGGTCATTGCTCGAGGAGATCCGGGAGGCGCTGTCCTACGGCGTTGTGAAGATGAACGTCGATACCGATACCCAATACGCCTTCACCCGTCCGATCGCCGGACACATGTTCACCAACTACGACGGCGTCCTCAAGATCGACGGCGAAGTGGGTAACAAGAAGGCTTACGATCCGCGGTCCTACCTCAAGGCTGCTGAGATCGGCATGGCCGCCCGGGTCGTCGAAGCATGTGAAAGCCTGCTGTCCGCCGGCACCTCCGGTTAGTCCCAGCCTTTTAGTCCAGCCGCTTAGTCCTGCCGAGTCTCATCGACGTACGGAGATCTGATGGACCTGCTCAACCCCGCAACGAAGTTGCCGGTCGATCCCGCCTCCGCCCTGTTGGACGGCGGTGCCGATCCGGTGCAGGTGGCGTCGAAATACCCGACCTCGTCGGCCGCCTGGGCCGCGTTGGCCGAGGAGGCGCTGGGGCGAGGATTCGCGGTCGAGGGCTACGCCTACGCGCGGACGGGCTACCACCGTGGGCTGGACGCGCTGCGAAAGTCCGGCTGGCGCGGTACCGGCCCGGTGCCCTGGTCCCACGAACCGAACCAGGGGTTCCTGCGGGCGCTGTACGCGCTCTCGCAGGCCGCCACCGCGATCGGGGAAACGGACGAAGCACTGCGCTGCGCCACGTTTCTCAACGACTGCGATCCTGAGGCGGCCAGGGCGCTGGCCTGAGGTGAGTGTCGATCGGAGAACGGTCAGCTGAGCGGAAAGGCCGCCACGCGCTGGTAGCGGGGACGGCCGCGGGGACCCTGACCCAGGTGGGATTCGATGAGTTCGATCTCATCGACCGGCCAGGACGGTCCGGAGTAGGTGTCGAAGACCTGCAGCCATTTACCCAGCTCGGTGGGCCGGTTGACCCGGGCCAGGGTCAGGTGGGCCTGGAAGTCCGCTCCGGCCACCCCGATACCTGAGGCGGACGCCGCATTGCGGGCCCCGACGCTCAACCGGGACAGTTCCTCGACATTGCCGTGCACACCCGTCCAGAGCACTCTGGCCGTCACCGGGTTGGGATAGGTCCCCGCACCTGCAAGCTGGAGCTCGAACCGGGTCCGCTTGGCCGCGGCTGTACTGAGACGTTCGATCAGGTCGTCCAGTTTCGCCTCAGGCACCACCGGCATGAAGGCAAGAGTCAGGTGCCAGTGCTCCTCGGCGGTCCAGCGCAGTGGCGATTCGTCCGGACGGGTCCGTGCGGCCGGGCCGCGGCCGCCCTTGCGCGCCACCGCGTTGTGCTCGCGTCGCGGCTCGACGAACTCGGCTAGGTCCTGCACCGCGTCGATCGGCGGGGCGACCGCGACGAACATCCGGCTGCTCACCGCCGATGACTCGGCGGTATGGCGTACGCCGGCGGCATCGGGCGCAACGGCGGCGCGCTGGACGGATTCTGAGCGAGCGTGGTCTGTGCCTGTGCCCGGTTCCTGGCCAGGGCATCGACGAGTTCGGCGTGCAGGTAGTACGCGTCAGGTGGGCCGATACCCCGTTCCACTCGATCCCGCAGGAAGGCCAACTCGGTGGCGGCGTTCTGGAAGGCCTTCAGGGCCTGGGCGCCGGCTTTGCCGGACCGTTGGGCCACCGCCTTGGTCCATGCCCGGCGGGCTGCGATGCTGCCCAGCCAGCCGGCCTCCATCGGAGTGATCCATCGGTAGTAGACCATCGCCGGGAGCTGGCGCAACACCACATCCCGTTCCCGGCGTCGTTGGTGGCGGGCCCAGAAGATGCCCAGCACGAATGCCGGCACCATGACGAGCAGGTACACCAGCACGTAGCCGACCAGTCCGAAGTTGGTGGAGGCGTTCCACAACGCGTGTAGACCGACGGCGGCGAGGAAGCCGATGAGGGGGGCGTACCAGGTGATGGCACCGCGCGGGCGGCTCACGGCCAGCCCCACGCCGATGCCGGTCAGCGAGGTGAACAGCGGGTGGGCGAACGGGGCCAGCACCAGCCGCAGCACGATCGTCACCACGGCGGAATCGGTGCCCTGGCCAAAGCTCTGCGCGATGTAACCGATGTCCTCGATGAAGGCGAACCCGACCGCGGTGAAACCGGCGTACACCAGACCGTCGATGACCCCGTCGAACTCCCGCCGACGGGCCCCGGTCAGCATCACGATCAGGAAGGCACCCTTGGTTGCCTCCTCGATCGCCGGTGCGGCGACGGTCAGCACGAGGCCCCTGCCCAGCACCTCGCTGGTCGCCAGTTCCAGTGCGAGGCTGACCACGACTGCCACCGTGGCTCCCCAAAGGAAGGCCAGCAGCAGCAAACGCCTGGGTTCTGGCTCCCACCGGTCCAGCCACAGGTAACAGGCCAGCACGATGGCCATCGCGACCGCCGAGCACGGCACCGCCACGATCAGGCCGACCGGATCGCTCACTCCGGCTATCAGGGCGAAGGCCGCCGCCAACACGCCCAGCACGACCAGCACCGCAATCGGGGCGCCGGTGGAACGCGCCTGCCGGCGCAACCAGGGTTGGTAGTAGTCGGACGGCGGGAGGGCAGTCATGCCGGACAGCCTATTGAAGGACTAGAGGCAGAGTTGCCACGATTTCGGCTCGGACCAGAAGGTGCGCTTGCCGCGGGGACGCTCGCGCCCCACTCCGTCCTGCGTGATCGATGCCTCGTCACACGCAAGTTGCAGGGACCGGCCATGCAGCGTCTTCGTCCGCCATCGCCCCAGCCGTACGGTCGCTTCGAGCTCCTCGGGGCCGAGACGGCGCAGCGATACCGCGTGAGCCTCGCCGTCGCACAGCAGCTGGTCGTCGACCACGGCCCGCAGCCACCACCCCGATCGTGTAACAACCGGCATCGTGGGCGTGCCGGTTGTTACACGATCGGGTCTGTTGGGCCAGGGGGACACCGTGGCGTGCTCGACGCACAGCCCACCGGAATCGTCCTTCACCACACCGATCAGCCGCGGCCGGCCCTGAACCGCCACGCGAATCTGATCGGCCGGTCTCCGGGGCATACCGATCCGGTCCAGGTAGCCGACCCGGTCGCGGGGCAGCACCGCGGTCTCCACCGATTCCAGCAGCCCTTTGCGCAGCAACCGGGACAAGATCAACTGCAGACCGGCCAGATCGGCGTCGATCACCAGCCGGCGGCCATCCAAGTGCTCCAGCGGCTCGTCCACCGCCGCCGGGGTCCCGGCCACCAGCCAGGGTTGTGCCGTGCCGGCCCCGGCGTCGATCAGCGCAGCGGCGGTGTCGGCGGCACTGCGACCTGAGTCGACCCCGCCGATTCCGACCAGCACAATGTCCACGTTCGTTACCCTTCATTGGCACCGCCATCAAAGTCGGCGGCCGACGTCAGGAGTCTGCTACATGCCCGCGATCGTTCTGGTCGGCGCTCAATGGGGCGACGAAGGCAAGGGCAAGGCCACCGACCTGCTCGGCTCCTCGGTCGATTACGTGGTGAAGTTCAACGGCGGCAACAACGCCGGGCACACCATCGTCATCGATGGTGAGAAGTTCGCACTGCATCTGCTGCCCTCCGGCATCCTGAGTGAGAACTGCGTCCCGGTCATCGGCAACGGCGTCGTCATCGACCTCGAGGTGCTGTTCGGCGAGATCGACGCACTCGAGGCCCGCGGCCGGTCCGCGGCGAAGCTGGTGGTCAGCGCGGACGCCCACGTGATCGCGCCTTACAACACGACCCTCGACAAGGTCACCGAGCGGTTCGCCGGCAGTCGCAAGATCGGCACCACCGGACGCGGTATCGGGCCGACCTACGCCGACAAGATGAACCGGATCGGCATCCGCGTCCAGGACCTGTTCGACGAGGTGACCCTGCGGGAGAAAGTCACCGCCGCCCTGGGCCTGAAGAACCAGATCCTGTCGAAGATCTACAACCGGCGCGCCCTGGAGGTAGCAGCGGTGGTCACCGAACTGCTGTCCTACGCCGAGCGGCTCCGGCCGATGGTCGCGAACACGGCCCTGCTGCTGCATCAGGCGCTCGACGACGGAAAGACGGTGCTGCTCGAAGCCGGTCAGGCCACCATGCTCGACGTCGATCACGGCAACTACCCGTACGTGACGTCCTCATCGGCCACCGCGGGCGGCGCCTGCACGGGCAGCGGCATCCCGCCGACCCGCATCGATCGGGTCATCGCTGTCGTCAAGGCGTACGCGACCCGGGTCGGCGAGGGCCCGTTCCCGACCGAGCTGCTGCACGACAAGGGGGACGAGCTGCGCAACGCCGGCGCTGAATTCGGCACGACGACCGGGCGACCCCGGCGCACCGGCTGGTTCGACGTCCCGATCGCCCGGTACGCGGCCCGCATCAACGGGGTCACCGACTTCGTCCTGACCAAACTCGATGTGCTGACCGGGATGCCCGAGGTGCCGGTGTGCGTGGCGTACGAGATCGACGGCGTGCGGCAGGCCGATATGCCGATGACCCAGCTCGAGTTCGCCAAGGCGATTCCGGTCTACGAGACCTTCCCGGGGTGGGACGAGGACATCTCCAAGGCCCGGACCATGGAGGATCTGCCGGCCAACGCGCGGGATTACGTGCATGCGGTAGAGGCCATGATCGGCGCCCGGATCTCGGTCATCGGGGTAGGGCCCGGCCGGGACGAATCGATTGTGGTGCACGACCTGCTCGGCCGGTAAGCCTCTAGCACCGAAGTGTTCGGCCGGTAGGCCCGGGCAGGCTCACCCCGTCCTGAGCTGTGACCGTTCCGTCACCGGGTGGCCCTAGCCTCGGGGAATGGCCTGGAAGCTGCGCGGGCGCGTTAGGGGCGCCATCTCAGCCTGCCTGGCGCTCTCGGTTTGCCTGGCGATCTCGGCCGGCTGCACGTCGGGTTCCGGCAACGGTGTGCCGTCCGGCACTGTGCCCGCCAGCACTGTGCCCGCCACCCCGTCGATCTCGCGTTCGGCTCCCGGTCCGGCGTCATCCTCATCGGCCGCACCGGCCCGTCCCGCGGACTGGCCAACCTATGGCGGAGACCTGCAACGATCCGGATTCAGCGCCAGCATGCCCGCCGCGTCGGGCCGGCTCACCGCACGGCAGATCCCGCTGGACGGCCAGGTGTACGCCTCTGCGATCGTGGTGGGTGACCGGGTGATTGTGGCCACCGAACACAACAGTGTCTACGCGCTGAGCAGCACCGGAGCGCAGCTGTGGCGGACCAACCTCGGAGCGCCGACCCCGAGATCGGCGCTGCCCTGCGGCAACATCGACCCGCTCGGGATCACCGGGACCCCAGTCTGGGACGCGGTGTCCAGGTCGGTGTTCGTGGTGACCAGTACGGGTACAACGGTGCGGCATGACCTGATCGCCCTGGATCCGGACACCGGCCGGGTCCGTTGGCGGCATTCGGTCGATCTGCCCGGGACCGATCCTCAGGCGATGCAACAACGAGGCGCGCTGACTGTGCTCGATGGCAAGGTCTGGGTTCCATTCGGCGGCCTGGCCGGTGACTGCGGTGCCTACAAGGGTCGGGTGGTCGGTGTTCCGGTCGGCGGGCTCGCGGCCGGAACCCAACCGGTCGCCTACACCGTGCCGACCACCCGCGAGGCGGGAATCTGGGCGCCCCCGGGGCCGACGGTGTTCCAGGGACGGCTGTTCGTAGCGGTCGGCAACGGCGAATCGGTCGGGCGCACCTATGACTACAGCGACTCGGTGCTCGAACTGGACGGCACCCGGTTGGTGTCCTGGTTCTCGCCGCGGACCTGGGCCTCGGACAACCGCTCCGATCTCGACCTCGGCTCCCAGGGACCGGCCATCGTCTCCGGAAAGTGGGTGTTCATCGCGGGCAAGTCAGCCACCGCCTATGTGCTTCGGGCAGCCGACCTCGGTGGGATCGGGGCCGAGGTGTCGAGCAAGAGGTTGTGCGCCTCCTTCGGTGGTACGGCGGTGGTGGGCGACACGGTGTACGTACCGTGCAGCGACGGCATCCGGGCGGTAGGCATCTCGAGCACCGGCGTGCTGACCGAGCGCTGGCATGCCGCCGAGTCCATCGCGGGCTCGCCGGTGGTCGGCGGCGGTCGGGTCTATGCCCTGGATCAGGATGCCGGCGTGTTGCACGCGCTGGATCCGGCGTCCGGGAGGGCCCGGGAGCAGGTGGCGGTCGGCCAGACCAGCCGGTTCGCCGTTCCGGCCATCAGCGGTGCGCGGCTGTTCGTCCCCACCCTGGCCGGTCTGACCATCGTGGACAGTGCCGGCTGAGCACACCCGGCTGAACCGCGTGCCGACGCCGGACGCGGAGAGTTCCGTTGTGCGCTCAGTAATCTGTGGCGTATGCGTGTTCTCGTGATCGGTTCCGGTGCCCGTGAGCACGCCCTCTGCCTGGCGCTTGCCGCTGACCCGTCGGTAACCGCCCTCGTCTGCGCCCCCGGGAACGCCGGTACGGCGGCGGTCGCCGAGCAGCGGCCGGTGACACCCACCGACCCGGCGGCGGTGGCCTCGCTGGCCCACGCTCTTGCCGCCGATCTCGTGGTCATCGGACCGGAGGCCCCGCTGGTGGCGGGTGTGGCGGACGCGGTCCGGGCTGCGGGTATCGCGTGCTTCGGCCCGTCCGCTGCCGCCGCCCAGCTCGAGGGCAGCAAGGCCTTCGCCAAGGACGCGATGACGGCAGCCGGGGTACCGACCGGCGGTTCGTTCGTCTGCACCACGCCGGAGCAGGCGGCCGCTGCTCTGGATGCCTTCGGTGCGCCGTACGTGGTCAAGGACGACGGGCTTGCCGCGGGCAAGGGGGTGGTCGTCACCACCGACCGGGCGGCTGCGCTGGCCCATGCCGCCGCCTGCGAACGGGTCGTCATCGAGGAGTTCCTGGCCGGTCCGGAGGTATCGCTGTTCTGCGTGACGGATGGCACCACGGTGGTCCCGCTGCTGCCGGCGCAGGACTTCAAACGGATCTTCGACGGCGACACTGGCCCGAACACTGGTGGGATGGGGGCCTACGCGCCCCTGGACTGGCTGCCTGAGGGGACGGTGGAGCAGGTCGTCGCAACGGTCGCGCAGCCCACGGTCGACGAGATGCGCCGGCGCGGCGTGCCGTTCACCGGTCTGTTGTACGTGGGTCTTGCCATGACCTCGTCCGGGCCCAAGGTCATCGAGTTCAATGCCCGCTTCGGGGACCCGGAGACCCAGGTCGTGCTGGCCCTGCTCGAGAGCCCGCTGGCCGGTCTGCTGTACGCGGCGGCTGTCGGGACACTGGTTCAGCACCCACCGCTGGTGTGGCGCGATGCCGCGGCGGTCACGGTGGTCATCGCGGCCGCGAACTACCCCGCCACACCCCGGGTCGACGATGCCATCGGCGGCGGTGACCGGCCGGGCGTGATCCATGCCGGCACCCGCCGGGACGGTGACGGGGTGTTGCGTTCCGCCGGCGGTCGGGTGCTGTCGGCGACCGCGGTCGGACCGACCCTGGCCGAGGCCCGGACTGCCGCCTACCGGTTGGTTGCGGGCATCGACCTGCCGGGCAGCCAGCACCGTAGCGACATCGCGTGGCGGGCGGTCAACGGCGAGGTCACCGTCCCCGTCTGACTTCCGGCCGGAACGGTCTCGTCCGGCATTATGTGCCAGATTCAGGTGCTGATGGTGATGGGGTGACCCTCGGACACCAGCCGCCAGGTGGGCCGGGAGAACATCTCGGGATCGATGGTTTTGGCAGCTACTGCCCAGTCGATGATCAGCTGCCGGATCTCGGCCTGGGCGTTGTACACCACCGGAGCCGCGGTCACGCCCGGGAAATTGCCGCCGCCCGCGGCGCGGTAGTTGTTGATGGCCACCACGAACTGCTGGGCGTCGCTGACCGGCGCTCCTGCGTAACAGAGGTTCTTGATGCGCGATCCGGGGGACTGGGCGATGTCGATGTCATAGGTCAACCAGGTGGCCGCCGAATCGCCCAAGCCACCCATGATGTCGTAGTTGTAGTCCGGGGTTCCGCGCGGTGCACTCGCGGTCACGGCGTTGGTCACTGCTGCGGGCTCGAACGGCCCGGCGCCGGTGATCTGTTTGAAATAGCGTGCCGAGAACTCGAGGTAGGCCTTGACCTGCGCTCCGCTGAGGGTGATCGCCTCGAGGGTGTTGTCGTAGATGTAGAGCCCGGCAACGTCGCGCACCGTCACCTCACCGGCCGGTATCGCCGCGTCGGGGTTGAACGGAGCGGCGATCGAGAGCACCGGCAGCGACGCCGAGGCACTGCCGGCCAGGGCCTCGCGAACCGCGTCCGCCTGCACGTAGTTGATGAAGGCGATGGCCGCGGTGCCCTCGAACCGCGACGTGGCCGCCGACATCGCCGCGGTCGAGCGGCCGATCACGCCGTTGACGTACGTCCGAGTTGCCTCGTGCTGCGCCCGGATGATGCTGGCGATCTTCGGGTCCTCGGCCACCGAATTCGCGTTGAGCAGGGTGGCCGAGGACTCCGCCTTCGACAGCTGCCAGGTGCCGTCGCAGGCCCGTCTCAGTCCCAGGTCCAGGACCGCGAGCCGCATACCCCACTTCAGTGGCTCGGACAGCAGCACGTCCTTGTTCGTCGTGGGATTGGTGACCCACCGCTCGGCGATCTCCAGGTGCGCGTGCCCGACCAGGATCGCGTCGATGTCGGGCACCTGCTCGGCCAGCAGCGTGGACGCATTCTCCGGCCAGGGCAGCGCGTCACCATAGGACGAGGACGTGTCGGCCCCGGAATGGCAGCACACGATGACGATGTCGGCGCCGGCCCGCTTCACCCTCGGGATGACGCCGGCCGCGTGTTCGACAATTCCGTTGAAGGTGATCCGGCCGTCCAGTTTGGCCTTGTCCCAGATGGCGCATCCCGGCGTCACCAGGCCGACGATGCCGACGTTGACGTACTGCTGGCGGCTGCGGTGTTCCTCGCCTGGGCCGTGCCCGCGGTGGTCATCGGGGCCCCCGACCGGGACGCGCTTGATCACGTACTCAGCGAAGGCGGGCTCACCGGTGTGCCAGTCCAACGCGTTCGCGCCGAGCAGTGGGAACTGCAATTGGGACTCGAACTCCCGTAGTAGGGCTAACCCGTAGTTGAACTCGTGATTTCCCAGGGCGGCGGCGTCGTAGCCGATGGCGTTCATGGCGGCGGCCATCGGGTGAATGACCGGCAGGTCGACCTTGGCGTCGTTGACCTTGGCGTCGTAAGCCTTGGCGTAGGAATAGGCCAGCGGTGTGCCCTGGATGGTGTCGCCGGCGTCGAGGGTCAGCGTGGAGCAGTAACCGCGCTCCGCACGGACGGCGGTGACCAAGGTCGAGATCTTGGCCAGCCCGATGTCGTTCAGCGCCTGGTCGGCGTACTCGGCGTCCTTGTAGTAGTCCCAGTTCAAGATGTTGCCGTGGGTGTCCGTGGTCCCGAGAACGGTCAGCCGAAAGGTGTCCTCGGCAGCCGAAGCTGGGCGGCGGCTCATCGTGACGTCATCCACGGTCGGTCCTGTCTGGGTCGGGCAGCACGAGGCAGTCGGTCGGCGCACCGACGCCCCGCACGATCGGATGCGCGGCGGCCCGCCGGTAACTGGTCTGGGACAATTGTGCCGTGACTGCGAAGCCTCCCATCCCCAACGTCCTCGCCGGCCGGTATGCATCCGCGGCGATGGCGACGCTGTTCAGTCCGGAGCACAAGATCGTTCTGGAGCGGCAGCTCTGGCTGGCAGTCCTCACCGCGCAGGCCGATCTCGGCATTCAGACGCCGGACGGAGCTATCGAGGCTTATCGAGCCGTTGTCGACAAGGGCATCGAGGCGGTCGACCTCGACTCCATCGCTGCCCGGGAACGGGTGACACGACACGACGTGAAGGCCAGGATCGAGGAGTTCTCCGAGCTGGCCGGTTTCGAACAGATCCACAAGGGCATGACCAGCCGGGACCTCACCGAAAATGTCGAGCAACTGCAGATCCGCAGTGCTCTGGCCCTGATCCGGACGAAGGTCCTCGCCGTGTTGGTCCGGCTGGCCCGCCGCGCGGCCGAGTACGAGACGCTGGTCATGGCGGGCCGTTCGCACAATGTGGCGGCCCAGACCACCACTCTCGGCAAGCGGTTCGCCACGGTCGCCGATGAATTGCTGGTCGCGCTCGGGCGGCTGGACGACCTCACCGCCCGGTATCCGTTGCGGGGCATCAAGGGCCCGGTCGGTACCTCGCAGGACATGCTCGACCTGCTCGACTCGGATGCGGACAAGCTGGCGGAACTCGAGGCCGGTATCGCCGCCCACCTGGGGTTCAGCAAGGTCCTGACGTCGGTCGGCCAGGTCTACCCGAGGTCCCTGGATTTCGATGTGTTGTCGGCCCTGGTCCAGATCGCCGCCGCGCCGTCCAGCCTGGCGAAGACGATCCGGTTGATGGCCGGACATGAACTCGTCACCGAAGGTTTCCGGCCCGGGCAGGTCGGCTCGTCGGCCATGCCGCACAAGATGAACACCCGCTCGGCCGAGCGGATAAACGGTTTCACCGTCATCCTCCGCGGCTACGCCTCGATGGCCGGGGAGCTGGCCGGCGATCAGTGGAACGAGGGCGACGTGTCCTGCTCGGTGGTCCGCCGGGTCGCGCTGCCGGACGCCTTCTTCGCCCTCGACGGGTTGCTGGAAACCACGCTGACGGTGCTCGACGACTTCGGGGCCTTCCCCGCGGTGATCGCCCGCGAGCTGGACCGCTACCTGCCTTTCCTGGCCACGACCAAGGTCTTGATGGCCGCGGTCCGGGCCGGCAAGGGACGCGAACAGGCCCACGAGGCGATCTCCGAACATGCGGTCCGGGTGGCCCTGGACATGCGCGAGCAGGGGGCGGCCGACAACGATCTGCTCGCCAGGCTGGCGGCGGACGAGCGGCTCGGGCTGGACGCCGTGACGCTGGACGGTCTGCTGGCGGACCCGCTGGCGTTCACCGGAGCCGCGCAGGCCCAGGTCCAAGCCGTGATCGCGGCGGTCGACCTCGCCGTGTCCACTGAGCCGCTTGCCGCGAGCTATCTCCCGGAGCCGATCCTCTAGCCGGTCGGGAAGGTGTGACAGGATTCGCCGGTGAGCACGCCACCTGATCCGGACGCCACCGGCACCGTGGAAGCGGCGGGCCTGACCCCCGTGCACTCGGGCAAGGTGCGGGATCTGTACGCCACCGACACCGGCCACCTGGTGATGGTGGCCAGCGACCGGATCTCGGCCTTCGACTTCGTCCTGCCCACTCCCATCCCGGACAAGGGCCGGATCCTGACCGCGATGACCGTATGGTGGTTCGGGCAACTGGCGGAGCTGGTCGACAATCACATGCTCAGCTATGACGACGAGCTGATCCCGGATGAGTGGCGTGGCCGGGCCATGCTCTGTACCAAGCTGGACATGATCGCCGTGGAGGCGGTGGCTCGCGGCTACCTGACGGGCGGCGGGCTGCTCGACTACCAGGCCACCGGCGAGGTGTGCGGCATTCGGCTGCCAGCTGGGCTGGTCGACGGTGACCGGTTGCCTGAGCCGATCTTCACGCCCGCCGCCAAGGCCGCGATGGGCGAACACGACGAGAACGTCAGTTACCAGGCCGTGGTGGCGAAGGTCGGGGCTCCGACCGCCGGACTGATGCGGGACAAGACCCTGGAGATCTACCGGTTCGCGGCTGAGATAGCGGCGGGACGGGGCATCCTGCTCGCGGACACGAAGTTCGAGTTCGGCCTGCACCCCTGCAGTGGCGACATGGTGCTGGCGGACGAGGTGCTCACGCCGGACTCCTCGCGATTCTGGCCCGCCGACGACTACCGTCCGGGCCGACCCCAGCCGAGCTATGACAAGCAGTACGTCCGGGACTGGCTTACCTCACCGGCATCGGGCTGGGACCGTCGAGGTGCAGAACCACCTCCGCCGCTACCGGACGAGGTCGCACTGGCCACCCGTCAGCGATATGTGGAGGCCTACGAGCGCCTGACCGGCTTGCGTTTCGACGACTGGCTGGGCCCGGCCCACTAGCCGGCCAGCCCCTTGGCCGAGCTGGGTCGGCCAGCGGCATGCGCGCCTGCCGCCCGGGCGGGCGCAAGTAGCGGCTTCGTGCGGTGGATACTCTGTGCCGTGAGTGCGCCGCCCGGTGTGGTGTACGGCTGAAGACCGCGCTGAAGGAGACAACCGAAGTGGCCCGTGTCGTCGTGGACGTCGTGATGAAGCCCGAGATCCTGGACCCGCAGGGACAGGCGATCCTGGGCGCGCTCGGCCGCCTGGGCATCGAGGGTGTGCGCGGTGTGCGCCAGGGCAAGCACTTCGAACTGGACGTGGACGACAGCGTTTCGGAGGAGACCCTGCACCGGCTGGCCGACACCCTGCTGGCAAATCCGGTGATCGAGGACTTCAGCATTCACCGCTGAACACCCTGCCGCCCCTGCCGCACAGAGCCGGAGGCGATCAGCCGGTAACCTTGCGGTGTGGCTCTCAGCAAGTACCGCGTCGGTGTTGTGACATTTCCTGGCAGTCTCGACGATCGTGACGCGCTCCGAGCGGTCCGGCTGGCCGGTGCCGAACCGGTTCCGCTCTGGCACGGCGAGAAGTGGCTGTCCGATGTGGTGGCCGTCATCCTGCCCGGGGGTTTCTCCTACGGCGACTACTTGCGGGCGGGTGCCATCGCCCGGTTCTCACCGGCCATGCAGTCGGTGATCGACGGGGCCAGGAACGGCATGCCGGTACTGGGCATCTGCAACGGTTTCCAGGTGCTGTGCGAAGCGCATCTGCTGCCGGGTGCCCTGATCCGCAACGACCACCGCAAGTTTGTGTGCCGCGACCAGCGGCTGCGGATCGAGAACACCGAGACGGCCTGGACCAACCAGTACGAGGCTGGTCAGGAAATCGTCGTGCCACTGAAGAACGGTGAAGGTGGCTACGTCGCGGACCCGGCGACACTCGATGCCCTGGAAGCGGACGGTCGGGTGGTGGCGCGCTACCTCGGCGACAACCCGAACGGTTCTTACCGTGCCATAGCGGGCATCACCAACGAAGCCGGCAACGTCGTCGGCTTGATGCCGCACCCCGAGCATGCCGTCGAGGAGCTCACCGGTCCGAGCACGGACGGCCTGGCGTTCTTCACCTCCGTCCTGCAGAAGCTGGTAGGTATTCCCGCATGACGCCGTCCTCAGCCGCGCAGCGATCGCTGGTCGACACGGTCAAGGCCGCCAAGAAGGACTCGGACGCCCAGCAGCCCTACCGTGAACTGGGCCTGGCGGACAACGAGTACGCGCGGATCAGAGAGATCCTGGGACGACGCCCGACCAGCAGTGAACTGGCGATGTACTCGGTGATGTGGTCCGAGCACTGCTCCTACAAGTCGTCCAAGGTGCACCTGAAGCAGTTCGGCGACAAGGTCCCGGTCGAGGCCAAGGACATCCTGCTGGTCGGCATGGGTGAGAACGCCGGCGTGGTCGACATCGGCGACGGCTGGGCGGTCACCTTCAAGATCGAGTCCCACAACCACCCGTCCTACGTCGAACCGCACCAGGGTGCGGCCACCGGCGTCGGCGGCATCGTCCGCGACATCCTGACCATGGGTGCCCGGCCGGTCGCGGTGCTGGACTCACTGCGCTTCGGTCCGGCCAATGCCCCGGATACCGCACGGGTGCTGCCCGGTGTGGTGAGCGGGGTCGGCAGTTACGGCAACTGCCTGGGTCTGCCCAATATCGGCGGCGAGGTGGCCTTCGACTCGACCTACCTGGGCAACCCGCTGGTCAACGCCCTGTGCGTCGGAGTACTGCGTACCGACGAGATCAAGCTCGCCAAGGCCGACGGGCCCGGCAGCAAGGTTGTGCTCTTCGGTGCCCGCACCGGTGGCGACGGCATCGGCGGGGCGTCGGTGCTGGCCAGTGCCTCCTTCGAGGCTCAGGGCAAGACCAAGCGCCCCGCGGTCCAGGTTGGCGACCCGTTCGCCGAGAAGGTGCTCATCGAGTGCTGCCTGGAGATCTTCGCTGCTGACCTGGTCACCGGCATCCAGGATCTCGGTGCGGCCGGCCTGTCCTGCGCGACGACCGAGCTGGCGGCCGCGGGCACCGGCGGCATGGCGGTCGACCTCGACCTGGCGCCGCTACGCGACGAGACGCTGGTCCCCGAAGAGATCCTGATGAGCGAGTCTCAGGAGCGCATGATGGCCGTCGTGACGCCGAAGAACCTCAGCGCCTTCATGGCCATCTGTGAGAAGTGGGATGTCACCGCGACCGTTATCGGGGAGGTCAACGACTCCGGCCGGCTGACCATGCGCTGGCACGGCGAGAAGATCGTCGATGTGCCACCGCGCACGCTCGCCCACGAGGGACCGGTGTACCAGCGCCCGATCCGGCGTCCCTACGACCAGGACGCGCTCAACGGTGATCACGGCAACGGCCTGCCGCGCCCCAAGACCGGTGAGAAGCTGCGGTCGACGGCCTTGAAGCTGATCGCGTCGCCCAACCTGGCTGACAAGTCCTGGATCACCGACCAGTACGACCGGTACGTGCTGGGCAACACCGTGCTGGCTCAGCCCGAGGACGCCGGCATGGTTCGGGTCACCGACGAGCGCTGGCGGGTCGAACACGATGGCGAGGACTCCAAGCTCGGCCTTGCCCTGGCTACCGACGGCAACAGCCGCTACACCCGCCTTGATCCGTACGCCGGCGCCCAGCTCGCGCTGGCCGAGGCCTACCGAAATGTCGCGACCACCGGGGCCCGTCCACTGGCGGTGACCAACTGCCTGAACTTCGGCTCCCCCGAGGACCCGGCTGTGATGTGGCAGTTCTCCGAGGCGGTCCGCGGCATCGCCGACGGTTGCCAGCAGCTCGGCATCCCGGTGACCGGGGGCAATGTGAGCTTCTACAACCAGACCGGGACGTCGCCTATCCTGCCCACCCCGGTACTGGGCGTGCTCGGTCTGATCGATGACGTGAGCCGGCGTACCCCGATGGCTTTCGATCAGGACGGCCACCAGCTGTACCTGCTCGGCGACACCCGTGACGAGTTCGGCGGTTCGGAATGGGCGTACGTGATGCACGGGTTCCTGGGTGGCAAGCCACCGGCGGTCGACCTGGATCGCGAGAAGCTGTTGGCCGATGTGCTGATCAATGCGTCCCGGGACGGGCTCATCGACGCGGCCCACGATCTGTCCGACGGCGGGCTGTTCGTGGCGCTGGCCGAGTCCTGCTTGCGCGGCACCACGGGGGTACGGGTGATCGTGCCCGATGACGTCGATCCCTTCGTGTTCCTGTTCTCCGAGTCGGCGGGACGCGCGATCGTGGCCGTCCCGCGCACCGAGGAGGTGCGGTTCACCGACATGTGCACCGCGCGGCGACTGCCGGCGACCCGGATCGGCGTGCTGGACGTGCTCGAATCGGCCATCGAGGTACAGGGCCAGTTCCGATTGCCGTTGGCCGAGCTTCGCACCGCGTGGGCCTCGACCTTGCCGGACCTGTTCGGCTGAGTTCCCCCGGCCACCCAAGTGACGAACAAGACCGGCCGGGCGCTGATCCTGCAGTCGAAGGTCATCGATGAGTGGCTGGCCCGGTTACCCGACGAAGCCTTCGGCCGGGACTCGGTGCTCGATGGCTGGGACGTCCGGACCCTGATCGGGCATCTCGTCCAGTCACTGCGCGGTTATGTGCGGACGAACAATCTGCCGTCCGCCGAACGGCCAGGCACGATCGCGCAGTACGTCGGCCAATACCGGGACGCCGCGACCTCGATCGACGAGATGACCCGGCAGACCACCGGGGAGCTCGGCCCGGAGGACCTGCGGGAGGCCTACACCCAGGCGCTGACCGCTGCCGAAGGGGCGGCCGAGCAGCCGGTGCCGGCCTGCGTGGCCGGACCTCGCGGTGCCATCAGCGGCGTGGACTGGATCCACACCCGGATCATCGAGCTGGTCACGCATGCCGAAGACCTGTCCCGGTCGGTGCCCGAGGTCGAACCGATCGAACACGTCGGCCTCGCGCTGGCGGATGCGGTCCGATCACTGGCGGGAGCGCTCGCCGAACGGTATCCGGGCCGGTCGGTCGAGGTCCGGGTGCCGCCCTATGTCGCCGTACAGTGCGGCGGCCCGCACGGTGACGGCCCGCGGCACACCCGGGGAACCCCGCCGAATGTGATCGAGACCGATCCGCTGACCTTCATCCGGCTGGCAACCGGACGGACGTTCTGGGCAGCTGAGGTTCGCGCCGGTCGAGTCGCGGCCAGCGGAAACCGGGCCGACCTCACCGCTCAGCTGCCGCTGCTGTAGCAGACTCCACCCGTGCCCTCCCACGCCGAACCCGCTGACGCCGAATCCATCGAACGCTGGCTCACCACCCACGGCGTGCCCAGCTTTGTTGCCGGCTATGCCAGTCCGCGTAAGGTCGCGCCCTGGGCGGCCGCCGGGGCACTCGCGGCCGGTCTCCTCGCCACCGCCACGCTGGCCGTGGGTGGCGGGCTCACCGGCTGGCTGCCCAACGCGGTGGCGGTACTCGTCGTGGCGGTCGGCGCCGCGGTGATCAGCTGGGCGGTGGTGGCCAGTGCCATCATCCCGCTGGCGATCTTCGCGGTCCGCTGGTTCGCCCAGACGGTGCTCCGCGGCGGGACGTCCATGCTGTCGGTGGTGCCCCTGTTGCTGGTCGCCGTGGCCTTCCTCTTCCTCGGGACCGAGACCTGGCAGACGATCGGACGGTTGCACGGGCTGCCCCTGGTGCTGGCCGCGTTGCTGTTCGGTGGACTCGGGGTCTGGTTCGTAACGCTGCAGATCCGCCCTGACCTGGACGGCCTGGCCTTCGCCTCACCCGACGAACTTGGCGAGGCGTTGCCCCAGGAGCTCCGGGTCTCGCCCGAACTCGTCGGCTGGTCGTGGTCGCAGCACCCGGCGCCCGCCGAACTGGGCCGGGCCGAGCGGTGGAACCTTCAGGCGGTAACCGCGCTGGCCCAGATCACTGTTGCCTCGGTGGTCGGGCTGGCCATCTTCACCTTCTTCATGGTCTTCGGCACCCTCGTGGTCGATACCGCGACCGTCACTTCGTGGACCACCGAGAAAGCCCAGATCTGGTGGCAGGCGCGGCTCGCGGGCCACACCTATGCCCTGACCAGCGAGCACGCGCGGGTGTCTGCCTTCCTCGGGGTGTTCTCGGCCTTCTACTTCGTGGTGTCGGCGAGCACGAACGGTCCGATGCGGGCCAGTCTCACCGAGGGCGCCCGTCGGCACGCCTACACCTGTCTGGCGGTGCGGGCGGTGTACCGAGCGCACCAGGTTTGAGCAAAGTCGGCGGCGAGCGTCACGTCGGGGGCGACCCGGGTACCCCGTAGACTGACCGGTGTGACTCGCGGCGACGGCAGGCTCACCCACGATCTCAACCCCCAAGACCAAGGACCGCAGGATGCCTGCGGTGTCTTCGGCGTCTGGGCACCGGGTGAAGAGGTCGCCAAGCTGGCCTACTTCGGCATGTACGCCCTGCAGCACCGAGGCCAGGAGGCAGCCGGCATCGCGGTCAGCGACGGTTCCTCGATTCTGGTGTACAAGGATCTCGGCCTGGTGTCCCAGGTGTTCGACGAGTCGACGCTGGCCACCCTCAAGGGCCACATCGCCCTCGGACACACCCGCTATTCCACGACCGGGTCGACGACCTGGGAGAACGCCCAGCCGATCTTCCGTACCACCAAGACCGGCACCGGGATCGCCTTGGGTCACAACGGGAACCTGGTCAACACCGCTGAACTCGCCGCCAAGCACGACCTGCCGCGCGGTCTGGGTGCCACCCAGGGCTCGCTCGACGGGTCGACGTCGGACTCCGACCTCATGACCGCGCTGCTCGCCGACCGTCCGGACGTCAGTGTCGAACAGGCCGCGATGGAGGTGCTGCCCACCCTCAAGGGCGCGTTCTCCCTAGTCTTCATGGACGAACACACCCTCTACGCCGCACGTGACCCGCAGGGCGTCCGCCCCCTCTCGCTGGGACGTCTGGAGCGGGGCTGGGTCGTGACCTCGGAGTCCGCCGCCCTGGACATCGTGGGCGCCTCGTTCGTCCGTGAGATCGAACCGGGCGAGCTCGTCGCCATCGACGAGGACGGCCTGCGCTCGCAGCGTTTCGCCAATCCGGATCCCAAGGGCTGCCTGTTCGAGTACGTCTATCTGGCGCGGCCGGACACCACGATCTCCGGACGGTCGGTGCATTCGACGAGGGTCGAGATCGGCCGCCGGCTGGCCCGGGAGTTCCCGGTCGAGGCCGATCTGGTGATGCCGACGCCGGAATCCGGTACCCCGGCCGCGATCGGTTATGCCGAGGAGTCAGGGATTCCGTACGGTATGGGACTGGTCAAGAACGCCTACGTCGGACGGACGTTCATTCAGCCTTCGCAGACCATTCGCCAGCTGGGGATCCGGCTCAAGCTCAACCCGCTGCGTGACGTGATCCGCGGCAAGCGGCTGATCGTGGTCGACGATTCCATCGTTCGCGGGAACACCCAGCGGGCGGTGATCCGGATGCTGCGGGAGGCCGGCGCCCTGGAAGTGCACGTCCGGATCGCCTCGCCGCCGGTGAAGTGGCCGTGCTTCTACGGTATCGACTTCGCGTCCAAGGCCGAACTGCTGGCCAACGGCCTGGACAACGAAGGCATCCGGGCTTCGATCGGCGCTGACACGCTCGGCTATGTCTCCCTTGACGGCGTCGTGGCGGCCAGCGAGCAGCCCAAGACGCGGTTGTGCCGGGCCTGCTTCGACGGCGAATACCCGATCGAGCTGCCGGACGTGGTCGGCAAACATGTGCTCGAAGGCATCGGACGGTCCGTCGGGAACGGGGTGCCGACCGGGGCTCGGATGCCCGAGGTCGCCGAGGGGTATCCGGGGGTCGGCGTCGGCGTCGGCGCGCTT
Source organism: Pseudonocardiales bacterium (assembly GCA_030840445.1). Taxonomy (GTDB): domain Bacteria; phylum Actinomycetota; class Actinomycetes; order Mycobacteriales; family Jatrophihabitantaceae; genus Jatrophihabitans_A. The sequence continues at coordinate 2,063 of JAVEEN010000179.1, read as the reverse complement.
CAGCGCCCATGACCGAGTCCCAGATCGGTGATCATCTCGCGTTCTCGGGGGCCCAGGCACCGGAAAGCGCGAGTGGATCAGCTGAGTTCGGGCCGGTCTCCTACGCCGCGGCCGGCGTCGACATCAAGGCCGGTGACCACGCTGTCGAGCTGATGAAGGGCTCGGTGCGACGCACCTACCGGCCCGGCGTCCTCGGCGGGCTCGGGGGCTTCGCCGGGCTGTTCGCGCTCGATCTCTCGCGATACCCGCAGCCGGTCCTGGCCACCTCGACCGACGGCGTCGGCACCAAACTGGTCATCGCCCAGCAACTCGACAAACACGACACCATCGGCATCGACCTGGTCGCCATGGTCATCGACGACCTCGTGGTGGTCGGCGCCGAGCCGCTTTTCATGACCGACTACATCGCGACCGGCAAGGTGATCCCTGACAAGATCGCCCAGATCGTGGCGGGCATTGCCGAGGGGTGCGTGCGGGCCGGCTGTGCGCTGGTCGGTGGCGAGACCGCCGAGCACCCGGGTGTGATGGGCGCCGGCGACTACGACATCTCCGGCGCAGGGACCGGAGTTGTGAACGCCGACGCGATGCTGTCCGCCGAACTCATCGAGCCCGGGGACGTGTTGATCGCCATGGGCTCGTCCGGCGTGCATTCCAACGGATACTCGCTCGTTCGCCATGTCCTGGCGGCTCGCAACCTGTCGTTGTCGGATACGCCGGCGGCACTGGGCGGCCGCAGTCTCGGCCAGGAGCTGCTCACACCGACCCGCATCTACGCTCAGGATTGTCTGGCGCTGATCGCTGAAGTCGGAGTACACGGCTTCTCGCATGTGACCGGCGGTGGCCTGGCCGGCAACCTGGTCCGCGTGCTTCCGGATTCGGTCGACGCCCTGGTGGACCGCGCGACCTGGTCGCCGTTGCCGATCTTCCAGTTGCTGGCCCGCGAGGGTGGCATTCCACGAAGTGAGGTGGAGCCCGCATTCAATCTCGGTGTCGGCATGATCGCAGTGGTGGCCGCGGATCGAGCCGCCGCCGCTCTGGAACTGCTGGGTTCCCGCGGGGTACCGGCCTGGCGCCTTGGTGAGGTCCGAGCCGGGTCAGGCCAGGTACGGATGTCCGGTGACTACGCCGACTGCGCCTTCTGAAGCTGCCCTGGGCGGAACGCACTGAGGTACGCCGAATAGAGCATCCGCGCCAGATACCGGTGCTGCTCGGATGCGCCGGCGGTTAGCCGTCGGATTGTGTCAACGGGAACCGGCGGCCCAGGTCGGGCCGTCGTCCTCGTCATCATCGGTATAGGGGTCCCGATCGGACTCTGCACCGCGGTAGCCCGGCTCGGCCGGATGGCCCAGTTCGCGCTGAAGTGCGGTGAAGTCGGTGTCCTGGGTGTGGTACTTGAGTTCCCGGGCCACTTTGGTCTGCTTTGCCTTGGCACGGCCGCGCCCCATGGCTCGACCCCCTCGCTCACACGGTCATCCGGGACGGAGTCGGAAGACGAAGTCCGGCCCGGGAATGGGTTATCAATTCGTATGTCGAGCGTACAACGCCGGTGGAGGTCGGCGCACACCGACCGCGCCCCGGGCCGACAGTGGTTGCTCACATTTCTCCGAAGGCGAACTCCGAGGTAGTCACGAGCCGCTCGGGTCGGTCAGGTAACGGCTGATCTGCACCTTCGATTGCTCACTGGGTAGTTACGCCCGGTTACGCCCGGTAATCGATATACCTATTTTGGGCTATCGTTACCAAAACGATACGGATCCAGGCCCACTCCACACTGCACATCCACGATTTTCCCTGCGTAATTGGTGCATACTTCCTTTGGCGTCGCAACGGGATGCGCGTTTTGTATATCCAGGAAGGGGGCGAGGGACTATGACCAATCCTCGTCAACGCACCGAGTCTGAGCCTCTGCTGACTCCATCAGAGGTGGCCACGCTGTTCCGGGTCGACCCGAAGACGGTCACCCGCTGGGCAAAGGCCGGCAAGCTGACCTCGATTCGCACTCTCGGCGGACATCGCCGGTACCGCGAATCCGAAGTCCGTTCGCTGCTCGAAGGCAACACGAA
>JAVEEN010000151.1 GCA_030840445.1 Pseudonocardiales bacterium | reverse complement strand
TTCAGCAACAGCGGGCCGCACGTCCGCAAGGCCAGCCACTTCGCTGTCTACAACAACACCGCTCCGGACCAGTCGCTTGCCGACTACCCGGCGAAGTTCCCAGGGCAATACACGGTCGACCCGTCTCCGGCGATCTGGAACAAGACGGTGCCCGGGTCGGTCGAGATCGGCGCGGGCAGCGGCGACGGAGAATACGACCTGACGGTCGTGGGCCCGAACCGCTTCCTGCGGCGCTTCACCGGTGACGTCAACGCCGCCGGCAAGACCGCGCAGGTGGAGGCGGCCTACTATCAGGGCCGCTTCGGCCCGAAGCCCAAGCTCGTGCTGGAGCTGACGAACAGCGGAACGACCGCCGTGACGTTCACAGTCGTGTCGAACAACTACTCGAAACCCCACCCGAAGACCTACCAGGTGCCCGCGCAGGGTCGCGCGTCGCACGCGGTGGACCCACTCGCATCCAGCAACGGGTGGTACGACCTGTCGGTCACGATCAGCGGCGACAACTCCTGGTCACGGCACTACACCGGCCACCTCGAGGACGGCACGAACAGCATCACCGGCTGACCGGCCGGCCTTATCACCGATCGCCACCTGGCTAGGTCACCACTTCGGTATCGACGATGCTCGCTTGCACGAGCTGGGCTGGTGAGCTCGGCGATGGCACCTGCAAGCAGCACCGCTTATGTTGATCTTTCCCACTCAGGCGGACCGCGTGGTGACGACACGCGTGTGCATCTTCGCCTTTGCGGCAACGAGGTTGTCGACACGGATGGCCAGGAGCTGAGCCGCTATGGCGGACCGTTTGAAAGCCGGACCGATCCGCAATTAGCCGATGACAGGAAGTCGCTGGTCCGGCCCGGATGGCATGCTCGCATCATGATCCGGAGCCGACATCGGGCGAGGACTCGGCGCAAGGCTGCTCGTGTCAGGCCTTCGTGGGCGGACTTCGTGGTCACGCTGAGATCGCCCAAGAGCTGGGTCCTTGATGAGATCATTTCGATTGGGATCTCGTGTTTCCTGCTGGTGATCGTCCAGCTCGTCCTCGGAACAGCCGAGCTCTGGCCCCTTGTCGTGCTCAGCCTCGGTGGACCTGTCGGCTCAGCCATGGTGCGGAACGCTCGATTCCGCCAGCTCCGTGAGGACAGTGGAGAAGCTGCGATCAGGCCTGAGAACGCTCTCCACTGAAGGCCACTTCCCGGGCGAACACCGCTTCCTCGGCTGCCAAGGCCGGTCGACGAGGCCCCGTTCGACCTTGCCGCCGATCGCTTCGGCCCCGCGACGGGTGGCGGACTAGGCGAAGGCGTCAAGCGGCGACGGATGGGCTGGCTGGTAGACACCCAATGTGCCGCCACTTGGCAAGGTGAGGTGCGTGACCGAGCCCCACCGCTGCACGCTGAGTTCCGAGCACATGACTCCACGTTCAGTCATGCGCGATATGAATACCGCAACGTCGTCACACATCAGAAACAGCTCGTAGCCTGCGCTCACGTCGCTTGGATGAACAGCGAGCTCGGTCGGCGGCAACGCAAAGATCAACCAGTCGTGTCCCGCGTCGACGAACGGAAACTCCAACACGTCGCGGAGGAAGGTGCGATCAGCCTCGGCATCACTGCTGTAGAGAACGACATGTGCTCCTCGGATCATGATCCGACCATAGATCCCTGCGAATCGATCGATCGCCTCATGCCGCCGTCCGTGCGCGGTCAAGCCGATGAGCGGATCGGCTCGCGGACCGTCCTAGGGTTCATGAGACTTGTCGAACTCACCACCGTCCGAAGGGCCAACGAGTGCAACCGCTCGCAACGATCAACATCGAACCCGCAACTGCCGCAGCCAGTGATAGCCGTCTCGGGCATCGGCTCAGCGTTGGTCCGAAGCCGTCGCCCCTGAACGTCGGTCTCGCCAGCTACGGGGCGACCGAAATCAGTTCTGTTGGGCGGCGAGGGCCTCGAAGTTCTCCATGAGCGCAGCGACTCCGTGCTTGGCTCGGAGCTTCGCGACTGCCGGTTCCACGCGGGCCCAGGCGCCGGACACCCAGAGCCAGTCAAGTACCAGCTCGGTCGACAGCAAGCCGTTCTTGGTCAGCGTGCCAATCGTCTCATAGTAGTTGCACACCGTGACGACGTTGTCGTCGTCCAACGACGCAGTGTCCGGGTCGAAGTCGTCGGATAGCAATACCTTCGCCGCCTGTTGGAGTCCCATCGTTGCTCCCCACTGGGCAAGCTGAACCACCAGCGCCGCGTCCTCACGATCTGCCATTACACCCTCCTCGGTCACACGATGCGAACCACCGCCGTCATGTTGTACCGCCAACGAGGTGGGACGTCCATCAAATCGTTTGAATGCGGGCGGCTCGCTGCACCACGCTATGAATTCTGACAACGCCAGTCGAGGAGGTCCGCTCACTCATCGCACTGTCATAGCCGCCGTCAGGGCGATCATGCCGATCTGCCGCTTCGACGGCGTATCTGACGGTTGGGTCGGTCCACCTCGACGACCCCGATGTCCCGTGCCGCGAGCCACCGACCCAGACCGCCGCCCCTGACCCTTCTCCTGACCGCTGGCATCCGTCAGACTCTCAGGATGACGTCCGCGATCGTGGTCGGTGCGAGCGTCGCGGGGCTTCTGACCGCGCGCGTCCTGTCCGACCTCGTCGACGAGGTCGTCCTCATGGAGCGGGAGCAGCTCACCGACGCCCCGTCGCCACGGAGGCACGTGCCCCAAGGAAGGCACCTGCATCTGCTGCTCAGCGCCGGTCTGGACCGGATGGTCGCCTGGTTTCCCGGGATCGATGACGAGGTCGAGCGGATGGGCGCGGTCTGGGTCGACGGCACCCGCGCCTGGGTCTACCAGGGCGGCGGCTACCGCGCGCAAGGCGACTGGGGGCGACCTGCCCTGAGCATGACCCGGCCCTTACTGGAGCAGGTGGTTCGTCGCCGAATCGCGTTGCGGGACAACGTGAAGCTTGAGGACGGCGTTGTCGTCGACCGGGTCGATGTGTCCGACGGGCGGGTGTCCGGGGTTGTGGTCGACGGGGTCTTGCATCGGGGAGACCTCGTCGTCGACTGTTCCGGTCGGTCCTCGCGCATCGCGCACCGGCTTGAGT
>JAVEEN010000140.1 GCA_030840445.1 Pseudonocardiales bacterium | reverse complement strand
GGGCTGGCCATCCTCGACGATGTCTTGGACATCGCCGACTCCTACTCCTGACGTACCTCGGGTCACCTCGTCGGGTGTCTCGGCGCAGTCGGTTGCGATTAGTTCGTCTGGGTCTACCGGTCTACATCAACATCGCCAGCTCGTGGCGCGGTGAGTACCCGATGGATCAGGATGGACACCGTGGACCTTCCCGTACAGCCACCCGTGGACCCGATGCTGGCCAAGGCCGCGGAGAAGGTGCCCGACGATCCAGGGGTGTGGTCCTACGAACCCAAGTGGGACGGCTTTCTTCACTGAACTTGTCAAGAATTTTCTGGTCAGAGGATCAATGCAGTGTTTGGAAAGCGCCGGCGTGTGGACCGTATCACCGCACGCCAACTAGAGATGATGATCGTTGAGAGTCTCTGAGCGGACGTCACCTCGGAGCGAGTCATGTGCGGTGGAGCGGTTGCCTGTTCAGGCCGAGGGCAGGTAGCCGAGCTCCGCGGAGATTGCCTTGGTCGTCGCGAGCAGCTCGGTGCACATCTCCGACACGACCGCCGGTGCTGTGTGGGAGCGCGGCAGGATGATCACCACCACCAGTGGCAGCGAGGCCTCGGTTGCGAACACGGGTGCGGCCACCGCAGTAGCGCCGGGGATCATCGCATCCGTGGTGACCGCGAACCCCTGACGGCGCACCTCGGTCTTGATGCGGGAGATCTCCTCATCGCTGGGGCCCGTCGGGTGCGCAGCCCGCGCAGCCTGCACGATCGGCTCGGTGAGGGCATCGGGCAGGTATGTGAGGAAAACCTGCCCGGCCGACGTGGTCAGTACCGGCAGCGTTGATCCGACCCGCACGGTGATGGGCAGCGGGTAGGCTCCGTACTCCCACCGCATATTCACCGGTCCGTTCTCGCCCCACGCCAACAGTGTTACCGCGTGCCTCGTGCGGTCCCGTAGGTCCGCAAGGTATTCCGAGGCCAGGCCCACCTCGTCCATCCGGCGCAGCGCCTCGGCGCCAAGGCGCCGCATTGACGGGCCGAGGTCATACCGGCCCGACCGGGGTGACTGCGATACCAGACCCGCACGGCCCAGACTCACCAGGTAGCGATGGACCTTGCTGGCCTGCATGCCACAGCCCTCGGCGACCTGCGTCAGCGTCATCGGTCCCGCGCCACGCTCCAGGGCCACCAGCACCGTCATCGCATTCTCAACAGACTGAATCCCCTGCCGGGCGTCCGCAGCCTGCTCGGCGTCCATAAAGCCAGAATATGGCGACTTCCTGCCAGTGCTTGCGATAGCGACACCTCTACGTCGATGACGCCCTGCGACCTGCGATAGGGGCCGGAGGGCGAATGGTGGGCATGAGCGCGGCGGCGATGGCGCCGACGACGCCGGGGATGGCGAACAGGTAGAAGTTCCATCGCATCTCGAGTTGGCTCGCGAGGACCCAGCCGCCAAGTGCCGGACCTAGGAGGGCGCCGAGCCGGCCGACTGCCAGTGCCCAGCCGATGCCGGGACCGCGGAGGTCATCGGGGTAGTGGGTGGCCATAAATGCGTTCACAAGCACCTGGGAACCGATCAGGCCTACGCCACTAATGAACACGAGCACAAACAGCACTACGAGCGACGGCCGCAGGCTGAGGGCCAGCAGACACAGTGACCCGACCCCGAAAGCAACTGCGACAACGGGTTTGGGCCCGAGGGCGTCGGCAACGCGGCCCCCCGCGACCATCCCGACACCCGCGCCGCCCCACAGCACGGCGGTCTGCAGCAGCGCCGAGCCGAGCGAGTAGCCGCTGTTCTTCATGATGGTCGGTAACCATGTGCTGATGCCGAACACCAGCAGCAGACCGCAGAAGGACATGGCCCAGAACAGCCCGGTGGCGGCACGGGTGCGGGCGGCGAGCAGCGGGCGTAGCCCGAGCAGCTCCTCTCGGCGACTGAAATGGAGTCCGCCGACTCCGGGCGAAAGGCGAAGGTGCACTGGGCTTTCCGGCAGGACCCGCGCCGCGAGCGGGACCAGGATCACCGCCGGCGCCGCCGCGGCGATATATACCCACCGCCAGGATGCGCCCGGTAGCAGTGCGGCGGCGACCAGCGGTGCCAGCACCCCTCCGGCCGCGGCGCCGCCCATCATGAGCCCGACGTTGCGGCAGCGCCGGTGCTGGCTGGACACTTCAGCAACATATGAGGTCAGGGTGGGCAGAACCACGCCGAGCCCCACCCCGACGATCAGGCGTGCAAATCCGAACGGACCAATTGAGGGCGCGATACCGCACACGAGCATGCCCGCGGAGAACAGGCCGCCACCGACCAGCAGTAGTAGGCGTGGGCCGACTCGGCCGATGATGGCCCCGGTCAGCGCCGCCCCGCACATCATCCCGACGGCCACCAGCGACCCGGCGGTTCCGGCCGCCGATGTGTCGGCTCCCATCGACCGGTCCGCAAGTATCGCGGGGACAGTGACGCCGTAACAGGCCAGGTCGTAGCCCTCGAGAACGGCGAACGCCGCAACCATCGCGAGCATCGTCTGTTCCGACAACGACGACCCGGCGATCCGATCCACGGTCTGCACTGGATGCCCCTGTCACCGGGTCTTGACCAGCCGCTCGGGCATCGACATCTCGACAGTGAGGGCATTGAGCAGCTCGTCGGCGAGCGCCCTCGCGCAGGGGGCGTCAACGGCGCTGCCGTAGACGTAGAAGTCCGGACGCACCGCCACGGCAACGCAGCGATGTTCGGTGAACCAGTGTTGGTAGATGCCGTCTACGTCGACCACGGCACCGTCGGTACCGGGTTGGTTGGCCAGGCCGACAACAGCCACCCCAGCCGCCCGCAGCGCCGCAGCCATCCCACCGCGCTCGAGCTCCGGCAACACAGTGGCGGTCACCAGCAGGTGAAACCCGTGGCCGGCGATGAGGTCGAACCGCTTTGGCCCGGTTCCGTCGTCGACGACGCCCTGGACATACAACTCGCCACGCCCCGGTCCGGAGTGAGTCGCGAGGAAGCCGTCGGTGAGGCCGGGCAGTCGGATCTTGGCTGGCATCTCGCTGGCAGCGCGCTGCGCGATCAGCCGTCGGTCCCGCTCGGCTGCGATCAATGGGTCGCGCACCGTCTGCTCTCGGCCGAGCTCAATCCCGCGTTCGATAACAGCACGCACGTGCGGGTCACGCTCCTGCTGGTAGGTGTCCAACAGATCCGGGTCTCGACCGCGCAACGCCAGATCGAGCTTGAAAGCCACGTTTTGGGCGTCCCGGATTCCCGAGCACATGCCTTGGCCGAGGAAGGGCGGCATCTGATGGGCGGCATCCCCGGCGAGCAGGATGCGTCCGACCCGCCAGGACTGGGCGACCAGAGACCGGAAGGTGTAGGTGCCCACTCGGATCAATTCAGCGTCGTCTGGGCGCAGGTAGCGGACGGCTCGGTGCCAGACCCGCTCGGGTTGGCTCTCCTGCTCGAACTCCAGCTCGGAGTCGAGCATGAAGCTGATCCGTTGGTATTCGTGCCCGCTGGGGACAACCGCCGTCGGTTGTTGCGGGTCGCAGACCTGCATCATCGGGAGATCGACCGGGGCGTGGAGCTTGAAGTCGCAGACCATCCACGCTTCACCGAAACCGTAGTCGTCCTGGTCGATGCCGAGGTGTTGGCGCACGAAGCTGTTGCCGCCGTCGCACGCCACGACATAGCGGGCGGTAACTGTGTCGCTGGCCTCGGGAGTGGTTACGGTGAGCGTCACGTACGAGCTGTTCTGCTCCAGAGCGGTGACCCGGACCGAATGCCGAACATCGACCTCGGGCAGGTTGCGGCACGCTTTGTCGAGGGCGTCCTCGAGGTCCGGTTGATAGAAGCCGTACATCTCCGCCCAGCCGCTACGGCCGAACTCGGCAAGGTCGAACTCCATCAGCCGCTCGCCGGCGTCGTTTTGGAACCAATACCGTTGTGGTGCTTTGAGTTTGGGCAAGATTCGCTCAGCGATACCAAGGGTGGCGAAGGTACGCATCGTCTCATCGTCGAAGACGCAGGCCCGCGGAAGGATGTACAACCCGGGGTATCGCTCCAGCGTCACGACGCTGTGTCCGCGCTGCCCCAGTAGCGCAGCGACAACCATGCCGACCGGTCCGTACCCCACCACGGCCACATCGGCATCCACCGTTGGGACTTTCTGGTTCGACTCGAGGACTGCCATGAGGAGACATTACGATATACTATTCGTAAAATCAATGCATAATAGTGAACTTGCAGCTCCTCAGACATTACCCGGAGCGAGGCCTGGAACGATGTCGCCGAGGCTGAAAGTGACCGGGTCCTCGAGTTGGGCGTAGGTGCATGAGTGTGGGGCGCGGTCGGGTCGCCAGCGGTTGAACTGCGCGGTGTGGCGGAACCTTTCACCTTCCATACGGTCGTAGCGCACCTCGACGACTCGTTCGAGACGCAGAGGCACGAACGACAGGTCCTTGCCGGCGTTCCAGCGTGAGCCTTCGTTCCTGCGTGGTGTGCGTTCGCCGGCATGATGCGCAGCCCAGTTCCACGGGTGGTCATCGAAAGTGGTTACAAGGGGTTGGAATTCGGCGAACAGCTCGCGCCGCGTGGCCATCGGGAAGGCGCCGATGACACCGACCGATGCGAGGCCGCCGTCATCCTTGTACAGCCCGAGCAGCAGCGAGCCGATCGCGCCGTCGCCCGACTTGTGCACGCGGTAGCCCGCGACCACACAGTCGGCCGTCCGCACGTGCTTGATCTTGAACATGACGCGCTTGTCCGGCTGATAGGGGATCGTCAGCGGCTTGGCGATCACCCCGTCGAGACCGGCTCCCTCGAACTCGGAGAACCATCGTTGCGCGGTGGTCAGATCGGTGGTCGCGGGCGTGAGGTGAATCGAGGGGCCGGCCGCCAGCCAGGGCGTCGACGAGGGCGGTGCGGCGCTCGGAGAATGGTCGCCCGGTGTAGTTGTCATCGCCGAGCGCAAGCAGGTCGAATGCAATGAACGAGGCAGGCGTCTGCTCTGCGAGCATTCGCACGCGCGAATCGGCCGGATGAATCCGCTGCTGCAGGGCCTCGAAGTCCAAGCCGTGATCGGTCACGATGACGATCTCACCGTCGATCACGCAACGCTCCGGCAGCTCAGCGGTGGCGGCCACGACCAGCTCAGGGAAGTAGCGCGTCATCGGCCGCTCGTTGCGGCTACCCAGCTCGATTTCATCGCGGTCCCGGAAACATATGGACCTGAAGCCGTCCCACTTCGGTTCATAGGAGGCGCCCGGCGGAACCGCCGCAACGGACTTCGCCAGCATCGGCGAGAGCGGCGGCATCACGGGCAGGTCCATCAGCCCATTCTCGCCCGCCGGCGTGATGAGATTGCCGCGGTTCACCGGTCTACGTGAGTATGGAGACTGTGGACCTACCCGTCATGCCGCCGTTAGAGCCGATGCTGGCCAAGGCCCAGGCCAAGGTTCCACCCGAAGCGGGGGTGTGGTCCTACGAGCCGAAGTGGGACGGTCGGGCCTCACTGAACTTGTCACGATCGCTTAGGTGCGTGCCGGCCGGTGCTTATGCGTATTTGCATCGTCCACTATCAATCGGCGTAGAGCGGCGTCGGTTTCGACGACGTACGTCTCAGCCGCGCCGCGAAGCCTCCTGCGCCAGCTGTATGCGCGAAGTCAGGCCTAGCTTCGTGTATACGTGTGTCAGATGCGTCTGCACCGTGCGATGGGACACGAAGAGCCGTGCGGCGATGTCTTTGTTGCCCAACC
>JAVEEN010000078.1 GCA_030840445.1 Pseudonocardiales bacterium | reverse complement strand
CCGGCTGACCTGAGAAGCTGATCAGCTTGCCGAAGGCCGTTGAGCGGAAGAACTCGGCCGGGTGATGCCCGTTCCGCTCCGGCCCCATCTGCAGCACCGTTCCGAGGGTTGGCGGCTCGGGCCGCGGCCGCGGCGTCGGCGGCGGCCACCCCCCGACGGTGACCGCGGGACACTCCTCGCCGTCATGACTCACGCCGATCACGTCGAAGTGCCTGCCGTCGCGGGACAGCTGCGACAGCTGTCGCGTGCGCTCGTCGGCGTCGACCAGAAGCACCTTGCGTCCTTCCCGCCTGGCCGCGAGCGCGAGGTTGAGGACGGTCACGGTCTTCCCGTCGCCCGGTCCCGCGCTGGCCACGGCGACGACCTTGCCGCCCACCTTGGAGAGGGCATGCTGCAATGCGGCCAGCACGACGTGGTAGGCCTCCGCGGCGACCGGATCCTTCGGTGGCGACGATGGCGCACCTGTTCCCCGCAGCTTCACGTCCAGCCGCGGCGTCTCACCGAGCAGAGGAACCCCGAGAATCGCCCCGGCGTCGCCTTCCGCCTCCACGCGGCGGTTCCGCCCGGCCGCCCACCATGCCCAGCCGCTGGCAGCGACCAACCCGAGTACCGCACCGATCAGGGCAAGCACCAACGGCGCGGGCTGCGACGACGAAACTGGCGGAGCCGCCTCCTGGAACGATTCGACCCCCGATCCGTACACCGCGGCCTGAGCAGCGATCTCGTCCTCATGGACCTGCAACCCGCCGATCAGATTGGCCACATAAAGCGCCGTGCGCTGCAGGACGGCCTGCTCGGGTCCGGGCATCGGACCTTCCCAGTCGAGGGGCAGCTGCGCCCTGAGCTTGTCGAACTCGGCCTCCCGCTGGGCCCGCACCTGCTGCAGCCGCGTGATCGCCTCCTTGGAGGCTGCGGCCACGCGCTCGCCAGCCACCTGCTGGTAGGCGGAGCCGACCGCCGTGGCCAGGTTCGCGGATTCCGCCGGGTCGCCCGAAGTGGCACGGATGGTGATGGACGTGAGGTCGGCTGAGGGCTTCACCACCACCGAGCGCCTGACGTCGTCGGGTGTCCCGCTGCGCTTGAGGATCTGCAGCGCCCGCTCGTACACCACATCGGAGCCGGTGAGCTCGGCCTGGGTGGCCATGAAGACGGCGTGGTCGCCCGACTGGGATGAGGAAGACCCGCCCAGGGTAAGGACCGCGGGACTCCCAGGATCGCGCAGGAAAAGGCTGGCCTGCGCCTCATACTTGGCCGGAAGTAACAAGGCGACGGCATACCCCGCGATGGCGACGAGCGTTGTCACGGCCACGATGACGAGCCGGTACCGCCACAGTGAGCCGACGAGACCCGGGCCACCAACCCACGGGCCGTCCCCGTCCAACCCCGAAAATGTCTCGGACACGGCAAACTCACGGTTACCGTCCACCGAACCCCCTCCCGGCCGGAAGGACTCTGCTCATCACGTCGATTACCGTCCTCAGCCCGCTCACTGGACCGCCGACCCGGTCAATAGCGCCGACTCGCTCGGCATGGGGACCGACACCTGCTCGAGCACGAGGCTCTGGCTGCGGAACCAGTCGATGGTCCGCCGCAGTCCTTCGCGGACATCCACCGTGGGTTCCCACCCGAGGGCAGTGCGTGCCAGCGTGATGTCCGGGCGGCGAACGGTGGGATCATCCTGCGGACGGTCCACGAAGATGATCTCCGAGCTCGAGCCGGTGAGTTCGATGATCAGGCGAGCAAGCTCCAGGACGCTCAACTCCCCACAGTTGCCGAGGTTTACCGGCCCCTCCAGGTCGGAATGCAGCAACTTGACGAGGCCCTCGATGAGGTCGTCGACGTAGCATACCGATCGGGTCTGACTCCCGTCACCGGCGACAGTCACCGGTTCGCCGCGCAACGCCTGCCCGATGAAGGTCGGGATGGCGCGCCCGTCCCAGGGCCGCATCCGGGGCCCGAAGGTGTTGAAGATGCGGGCGATGGTGGTGTTCACCCCCCGCGCGTTGCGATACGCCATCGTCGTCGCCTCCGCGAACCGTTTGGCCTCGTCGTAGACGCCGCGTGGGCCGACCGGATTGACGTTGCCCCAGTACGTCTCGGGCTGGGGATGGACCAGCGGGTCGCCGTATGACTCCGACGTCGAAGCCAGCAGGAAGCGGGCCTGCTTTTCCTTGGCCAGCCCTAGGCAGTGAAAGGTGCCGATCGAGCCCACCTTCAGGGTGTGCAGCGGTAGCTGCAGGTAGTCGATGGGCGAAGCCGGAGACGCCAGGTGCAGCACCGCGTCCACATGCCCCGAGACATGGACGTAGTCGGTGACGTCGGCCCGGACGAGCCGGAAGCGACGGTCTTCGAGAAGGTGTTCCACATTGATCGAGTTACCGGTGCAGAAGTCGTCGAGGCAGATGACCTCGTACCCGTCCTGCAAGAGTCGGTGGCACAGGTGCGATCCGAGGAAGCCCGCACCTCCTGTGACAACTGCACGTCGAACCCTCATGATCTGTCTCCTTCTGCTTGTGAGGTCCTCAGGGGTGCCGGCACTCGTTCCAGCCAGATCTCCCGCCAGGACGGGTAGATGCCGCGCGGGCAGCTGCGGTGGTAGTCAGCCGTGCAGGTGACGTCGGCCAGGACGATGCAGGGCGTCTTCATGGTCAGCATCTGACCGGACGACTCGTCGATGATGTGGTCGACCCGACGGAGCACCTGTGCCGTCCGGCCGCAGTACTTGAGCATCTCGCGGTCGAAGGACAGTCCGCGGTTGCTGTTCTCGGCGTTGAGGGCGGCGCTGATTTCTTCGATGGACTTGACCCTTACCCATTCGCCTGGCTGCAGGTCGAGCGTCTCGGTGGGACTCTTGTCCGCCGTGCCCTGAATAAAGGGGTAGCGCTGACCACCCCGGATCCAGAGTCTCTCGGGCAGCGTGCGACGCGTCAGATCCTGCATGCGGTTGAACATCCCCACCGGGATGCCCCGGACGACCTGCCGCACGGGAGCATTGCCGGTGCGGACGTCCTGCACGTACTGCCGCGGGTCCCAGAACGGGATCCCGACAGGCGCCGCGCGGGTCAGTTCGGTGGCCTGACATGAGTACGCTGGCTGGTCCGACGCGCCCCGGGCGTCCGGCGGACGGCAGGCACCCATGGCTACCTCGGTGAGCCGTTCCTCGGTGCACCCAGACCGCTCGGCCACGTGGGACGCCGCTGGACCAGCGTCCGGGCCAGGCTGCCGCTGCATCGACCGTTCCGGCCTCAACTGTTCCGGCGTGGCCAAACCCTGGCTCGACCCAGAGATCTTGGTGAGCCAGTCGGTCTTCCAGAAGATCAGACAACCCGCCTGACAGCCGCCGTGTGCCCGGCCGTCACAGCGGACACCCGACAGATGCACCGTGTTCGTCATCCGCCGCAGGCCCGTCCAGGTGGCCGTGTCGCACGTCTTGAATGCGATCTTGTCCACCACGAAGCGCCGGCCGCAGAACTGCAGCATCTCCGGCATGAACGGCAGGGAATCGAGCTCACCCCGCTCATCGAGCTCGGCGAGGATCTCCTCCGCCGACTTCACCTCGACGACGTCACCGATCGCCACGGCCGGACGCGTGTTTGGTCGCTGATCCGTCACACTCATCGCGATGCTCCCGGTGTGATCTCGGAACCGCCCGCAACGGACGGCCCGAGCGGGGTCTGGGCCAGCCGCGGCGGGTGGGCCAGGACCTTCAGCACGAAGGCCGGGTTGTTCCGCAGGTAGCGGCGCCACAGTCGCCGCGGTTCCCGGCCCAGCCGGTAGGTCCATTCCAGCCCGCTGCGTTGCATCCAGCGCGGCGCCTGGAGAACGGTGCCCGCGACCAGGTCGAAGGCGGCGCCGACCCCGAACAGGGCGTTGGCCCGCAGCCTAGCCACGTGCTCGGCCATCCAGCGCTCCTGCTTGGGTGTGCTCAGGCCGACCCACACGAGCTGCGCACCGGAGTCGTTGATGACCTGGACGATCTCCGCGTCCTCCTGCGGGGTGAGCCGGCCGGAACGGCGGCGTCGAGGTCCCTGCGACCTGCAGCCCCGGAACCGGGTGGTCAGCCGGTCCGCAAGCCGCTCCGCGATCGCCGGGCCGCCACCGTAGAAAAAGGACGACCAGCCGCGTTCGATCGCCCGGGCGAGGACCGCCAGCATCAGGTCCGGGCCGTAGACACGGCTGACCTCGCGCCGGCCCGCCCACCGGGCCGACCACACCATCGGCATGCCATCCGGGGTGGTCAGGCCCGACCGATTGTGGATCCGGAGCAGTTGCGGGTCTCGCTGGGATTCCATCACGCCGTGCACGCCGGTGACGCACACGTACCGGTGCTCGCCGCGGTCGACCCAGGCGGACACCTCCTCGACCGCGGAGTCGAGCGTCAGGCAGCTGACTCCCACCCCGAGCACGTCGACCCGCGGTGGACCATCCGCCGGTACTGGCCCGTCGTGATCAGGTGTGGTCACCGCTGGTCAGCCTCTTCTCGATCCACCGGTAGGTGGGGCCTAGCCCGTCGCGCAGGGACGTCGTCGGCTCCCACCCCAGGACCTTGCGCAGCAACGAGTTGTCGGAGTTGCGTCCGCGCACCCCCTGCGGGCCCGGAATCTGTTTCAGGCCGATGTCCCGTTTACCAGCCACTTCGGCGACGAGATATGCCAGCTGTTTGATGGACACCATTTCGTCGGTGCCGAGGTTGAGCGGCTTGGCGTAGTCGGACTGCATGATGCGGTAGATGCCCTCAACGCAGTCGTCGATGTAGCAGAATGACCGCGTCTGCTCGCCGTCGCCCCAGATCTCGATGCTGCCGCCGTCCTCGACCTGCGCGACCTTCCGGCAGATCGCCGCCGG
>JAVEEN010000066.1 GCA_030840445.1 Pseudonocardiales bacterium | reverse complement strand
CCGACGCCTAACCTCCGACGTAGTGGTGACCGATACTGGCCAGCGCCTTGTCGACCGCCGCCAGACCCTCCCGCGCTTCGTCGGCCGTGATGGTGCACGGCGGGACGAAGTGCAGGCGGTGGTAGTTGGTGAAGGGCAGCACACCGTTGGCCTTGAGCGCACCGACCAGTTCGCCCATGGCCGGCGAGGTTCCGCCGTACGGGGCCAGCGGCTCCTTCGTCGCCCGATCGGTGACCAGGTCGAGCGCCCAGAACACGCCCAGACCCCGCACCTCGCCGATGATCGGGTGCCGTTCGGCCAGTTCCCGCAGGCCGGGGCCGATCACGGTCTCGCCGATCTGCGCGGCGTTCTCCACGATGCCCTCTTCGGCCATCGCCGTGAGGGTGGCCACGGCCGCGGCGCATGCCAGCGGATGCCCGGAGTACGTCAGGCCGCCGGGAAACACCCGGTCGGCAAAGGTGTCGACGATCTGCTGGGAGATGATCACGCCACCCAGCGGTACGTACCCCGAGTTGACCCCCTTGGCGAAGGTGATCAGGTCCGGTTGGACCCCGTAGTGATCGAACGCGAACCAGGCACCGGTACGGCCGAAGCCGGCCATCACCTCGTCGGCGATGTAGATGATCCCGTACTTGTCGCACAGGGCCCGGACGCCGGCCAGATAGCCGGGCGGCGGGGGCATGATGCCGGCGGTACCCGGGATCGTCTCCAGGATGATCGCGGCGATCGTCTGGGGTCCCTCGAAGCCGATCACCTGTTCGAGGTGTTCCAGCGCGCGCTGGCACTCCTCTTCCTCGGTGCTGGCGTGGAAGACCGAGCGGTACAGGAACGGGCCGAAGAAGTGCACGGTGCCCGTGGTGCCCAGGTCGTTGGCCCAGCGCCGCGGGTCGCCGGTCAGGTTGACCGCGGTGTTGGTGCCACCGTGATAGCTGCGGTACGTCGACAGCACCTTGTTCCGTCCGGTGTGTAGTTTTGCCATCCGTACGGCGTACTCCACCGCCTCGGCGCCGGCATTGGTGAAGAACACCTTCGCCATGTTCTCCGGTGCCCGCTCGATGATCAGCCTGGCCGCCTCGCTGCGCGCCGCGTTCGCGTGCTGGGGCGCCACGGTGCACAGCAGGTCGGCCTGGGCCTTGATCGCGGCCACCACCTTGGGATGCTGATGGCCGATGTTGGTGTTCACCAGCTGGGAGCTCAGATCCAGCAGTCGGTTACCGTCACCATCGGTGATGTAACTACCCTGCGCTGATTCGATGACCAGTGGTTTCAGCGCAGCCTGCGCTGACCACGAGTGGAAGACGTACTGCCGGTCGAGGTCGTAGGTGGTACCCATTATCGATTCCTGACTGGCCGAAGAGGCCGCGAAGGTATGACCGTGATCCGATCGTAGAAGGTCCGGCCGAAGTATCGAGAACGAGGGAGAGCAAGCGCTGTGAACCAGCCCGAGACCGATTCCGCTGTCGACGCGAAGGACACGACCCGCACAGCGGCGCTGACGGTGCCCTCGACGCTGCGTCGGGCCCGGCTGGCGACCGCGCTGACCTTCGCGTTCAACGGGTTCCTGTACGCCGCGTGGGTTCCGCACATCCCGGAGGTCAAGGCCCATCTCGGGCTGTCCGACGCGTCACTCGGCTTCGCGCTGCTCGGTCCCGCCATCGGCTCGATCGTGTCGATGGCATTGATCGGACGAGCGACAACCCGCTGGGGTAGCGGCCCGGTGACCACCATGCTCGCCTTCGGCACGTACCTGATCATCATCGGACCCGGCCTGGCGTTCAACCTGCCAACCCTGTTCCTCGCCCTGGTGTTGTGGGGGGCGGTCACCGGCGGCCTCGATGTGGCGATGAACGCCCAAGCGGTGCAGCTCGAGATCAGTTATGGCCGTCCGATCATGTCCAGTTTCCATGCCTTCTGGAGCGTCGGCACCGTGGCCGGCACCGTGATCGGCAGTTTCGGGGCCGGCCTGCACCTGCAGCTCGCCGCGCAGCAGGCCGGGCTGGCGGTCATTCTCGCGCTGGTGACCCTGTGGAGCATGCGCCAGTTCGTGACCGACCACCCGTCCGAGGATTACGCTGAAGGTGGCCGGGTGTTCGAACTCCGGCTGGTGTTGCTCGGCATTGCCGGGGTCTGCGCACTGCTCTCGGAGGGCAGTTCGGCCGACTGGTCACCGGTATACCTGCGCGATGACCTGCACGTGGCCGCCGGTCACACCGGGATCGCGTTCGGTGCCTTCACGGTCATGATGACCATAGGCAGGATGATCGGTGACCGGGTGGTATTACGGCTGGGACGGATGCGCAGCCTCGCCGTGCTGTCGGCCATCGGAACGGTGGGCATGTCCGCCGGGCTCATCAACAACACGGTCGTCGGTTCGTCCATCGGCTTTGGCTGCCTCGGGATCGGGCTGGCCATCATGATCCCGGTCTTCTTCTCCACCGCCGCGGACGGCCCGGGCGCACCGGGCCCCAAACTGGCCGTGGTGTCCAGCTTCAGCTACCTCGGTTTCCTGATCGGTCCGGCCGCGCTCGGTCCGCTGGCCAGCGCAACCTCGGTCCATACCGCGCTGTGGGTATTGCCGGTGTTCGCGGCGCTGGCCGGGGTCCTGGGCGTAACGGCGGTTCGGATGACCCCTCGCTGAGCCGATGCTGAGCCGGTCGGTCAGGCTTTGTACTGCTTGAGGAGGCCCCTGCTGATGATGGTCTTCTGGATCTCCGAGGTACCTTCACCGATCAGCAGGAACGGCGCCTCCCGCATCAGCCGCTCGATCTCGTACTCCTTGGAATAGCCGTAACCACCATGGATCCGGAACGAGTCCTGGGTGATCTCGGAGCAGTACTCGGACGCGATCAGCTTGGCCATCCCGGCCTCGACATCGTTGCGCTGCCCGGCGTCCTTCAACCGCGCGGCATTGACCATCATCAGATGCGCAGCCTCGACCTTGGTCGCCATCTCGGCCAGCTTGAACGCGATCGCCTGGTGCTCGGCGATGGGCTTGCCGAACGTCTTACGCTGCTGGGCATAGGCAATGGCCAGTTCGAACGCCCGGATGGAGATCCCGCAGGCCCGGGCGGCCACGTTCACCCGTCCCACCTCGATCCCGTCCATCATCTGGTAGAAACCCTGGCCTCTTTTATCCGGCCCGCCCAGGATGTCTTCGGCGGACGCCGCGACGTTGTCCAGGATCATTTCCGTCGTCTCGACCCCCTTGTATCCCATCTTCGCCAGCTTGCCGGGAATCCGCAGACCCGGACGGGTTTCGCCATAACCCGGTTCTTTCTCCAACAGGAATGTGGTCATGTTCTTGTACACGGTGCTGCCCGGCTCACCGTCGGTCACATCGTCCTTGACCAAGGTGGCCACCACCCGCGACTTCGCGCCGTTGGTCAGCCACATCTTCTGCCCGTTCAGCCGGAAACCGTCACCGTCCGGGGTGGCCCGGGTCTTGATGCCGGCCACGTCGGATCCCACATCCGGCTCGGACATCGAAAACGCGCCCCGCACCTCCCCGGTCGCCATCTTCGGCAGCAACCGGGACTTCTGTTCTGGCGTGCCGTGCTGCATCAACAGGTAGGCCACGATGAAATGGGTATTGATCACGCCCGAGACACTCATCCAGCCGCGGGCGATCTGCTCCACCACCAGGGCGTAGGTCAGCAACGACTCCCCCAGGCCCCCGAACTCTTCCGGAATCATCAACCCGAACAGGCCCATCTCGGCCATGCCCTTGATGATCTGCTCGGGATATTCATCTGCGTGCTCGAGATCGTTGGCCACCGGCAAGATCTCCTTCTCCACGAAATCGCGAACCGTGGACAGGATTTCCTGCTGGAACTCGGTGAGATCTGCGGTCTGGGCAAGTCGAGCCATTGGGTGCCAGCCTCCGATAGCCGGGAAGGGTTACCGGCCAGTATCCAACCGGTAACCCTTCCAGTGCCATGCGAGCAGCGGTGAGATGACTCTCAGGCCGCAGCTGAAGCCGGGCTACGCCTCGGGCGGCGTGAACACCGAGGTGCGGGTCAGTCCGGCCGCGCGTCCCTTGGCCGAGATGACCAGCGCCATCTTGCGCGAGGCCTCGTCGATCATCTCGTCGCCGAGCATGGCGGAGCCTTTCTTCCCGCCGGCCTCGGAGGTGTAGTAGTCGTAGGCGTCCAGGATCAGCTCAGCGTGGTCGTAATCCTCCTGGGACGGCGCGTAGACCTCGTTGGCGATATCGACCTGCCCGGGATGCAGTACCCATTTGCCGTCGAATCCCAGCGCGGCCGACCTACCGGCCACCCGCCGGTAACCGTCGAGGTCACGGATCTGCAGGTACGGGCCGTCGATGGCCTGCTTGTTGTTCGCCCGCGCGGCCATCAGGATCGACATCAGGATGTGGTGATAGGCGTCGCCCACGTCGTAGCCCGCGGGCTGCTCCCCCACGACCAGGGTCTTCATGTTGATCGAGGCCATGAAGTCGGCCGGCCCGAAGATCAGCGTCTCGATCCGCGGCGATGCCTTGGCGATGGCGTCGATGGCGATCAGGCCCTGCGCATTCTCGATCTGCGCCTCGATGCCGATCTTGCCGACCTCCAAGCCCATGGTCTTCTCGATCTGGGTCAGCAGCATGTCCAGCCACTCGACCTGGGCGGCACTCTGCACTTTGGGCAGCATGATGCAGTCCAGGTTCTGACCCGCTCCCTCGACGACCTCGATCACATCGCGATAGGTCCAGGAGGTGGTCAGGTCGTTCACCCGTACCGCCCGGATCTTGTTTCCCCAGCCACCCTCGTTGAGAGCGGCCACGATGTTCTTGCGGGCATCGGGCTTGGCCAGCGGCGCCACTGCGTCCTCGATGTCGAGAAACACCTGATCGGCGGGCAGACTTTTGGCCTTTTCCAGGAATCGCGGGTTCGAGCCCGGCACTGCGAGACAGGACCGTCGGGGGCGGAGGGATTCAGTCATCAAACGAGGATGCCATCACGAACCGGCGCCCAGCACGCTCATGTGACCCGATCGTGTAACAACGGGCAACGTGGAGCTGCCTGAGGTTGCACAATCGCGTTTTGCCGCCCACCACTAGGCTGCCGTTGTGAGTACGGCGACTCGAGTCTTCATCGCCCGGCTGGCCGGGCTGGGCGTCTTCGACCCCAACGGCGATCAGCTGGGCCGTGTCCGCGACGCCGTGGCCACCTTGCGGGTCAACCGACAGCCGCCGCGCATCCTGGGCCTGGTCGTCGAGGTCCAGCACCGGCGCCGGATCTTCGTCCCGATGGGCCGCGTCACCCGGATCGAACCGGACGCGGTCGTCCTCACCACCGGCAGCGTCAACATCAAGCGCTTCGAGCAGCGGCCGGACGAGGTCCTCGTACTGGGAGAGATCCTCGATCGGTCGGTCACGCGGATCGAGGACGGCGCCCGGGTGGTCGTGGTAGACGCCGCAATGGAGCAGAACCGGGCCCGGGACTGGGTGATCACCCGGCTCGCCGTCAGGTCCACCCAGCGACTGGGCCGCCGCCGGGGCCAGATCAGCCAGCTCGACTGGAACGAGGTCGACGGGTTGTCGGCGGTGGAGAACGCCCAGGGCACCGCGTCCCTGCTGGCCCTGCTCTCAGCCCTCCGTCCGGCCGATATGGCGGCTCAGCTGCAGGACATGCCGGAGAAGCGCCAGCAGGAGATCGCCGAGGCGCTGGACGACAACCGGCTGGCCGACCTGCTCGAGGAGCTACCGGACGACGACCGGGTGCACATCATGCGCAGCTTGAACGACGAACGGGCCGCCGACGTCCTGGAGGCCATGAACGATGACGACGCAGCGGACCTGCTGCGCGAACTGCCCGCCGACGAGCAGGAACGCCTGCTGGAGATCATGGAGCCGGACGAGGCCGCGCCGGTTCGCCGCCTGATGAGCTACGGCGACTACAGCGCCGGCGGCATGATGACCTCGGAGCCGGTGATCCTCCTACCCGACGCCACGGTGGCCGAGGCGCTGGCCCTGGTCCGTAATCCCGATCTCTCACCGGCCCTGGCGGCTCAGGTCTTCGTGGTGCGCCCACCCCAGGCGACGCCGACCGGACGCTACCTGGGCACCGCCCACCTGCAGCGGTTGTTGCGCGAGCCGCCGTCCGCGCTGGTCAGCGGTATCGCGGAGAAGGATCCGGCCGCCCTGTCCCCGGATACCCCGATCGCCGCGGTCACCCGGCACCTGGCCACCTACAACCTGGTCGCGGTCCCGGTGGTGGACGACAACGAGCGGTTGCTCGGCGCGGTGTCGGTCGACGACGTGCTGGACCACCTGCTGCCCGACGACTGGCGCGATGTCGACGCCGAGTCCGACGCCTCCCCCGCTCGCTCGCCCCGCACCGCACGCACGGACGGCCACCGTGGCTGACCGGCGCGCGCGACTGGACCAACCCAACCTGCCGCGGCGCGGTGTCCGGGTCAGCTACGACCCGGAAGCCTTCGGCCGGCTGACCGAGAAGATCGCCCGGTTCCTCGGAACCGGGCGTTACCTCGTCGCGCAGTCCGTCATCATCGCGGTCTGGGTCGCCACCAACACGATCCCGGGGCTGCCGCATTTCGACCCCTACCCGCTGGGCTTCCTCACGCTGGTGCTGTCCCTGCAGGCTGCTTACGCCGCGCCGTTGATCCTGCTGGCCCAGAACCGGCAGGACGACCGGGACCGGGTCAACCTGGACGAGGACCGCTCGCAGGCCCGCAAGGCTACGGCCGATGCCGAGTACCTGGCCCGCGAGATCGCCGCGATCCGGATCGCCCTCGGTGAGGTCGCCACCCGTGACTACCTGCGCTCGGAACTGAGCCGGCTGGAACGCTCGGACGACAAGGACTCGCACCGCGATGGCCAGCGGGAGCGCGACCGCGAGAAGTCCAAGGAAAAGGCGAAGGAGAAGGCCCGCGAGAAGGAGCGGGCCGGCTCGCCCGATGCCTCGGAGGCTGGGTCAGACCGCTGACAGGTGCACGATGGTCGAGGTCAGCGGTGCCCGGTAGGGCGGCGGCATCCCGGCGCTCGCCAGCACGGCTCCGGTGAAGGCCAGCCCCTCACCGCGCCAGTCCGCTTTGGTCTCGTGCGGAGATCCGGTACTACCCGGGATGAGTTGGCGCGCGGTGTACGTCCGGTGCGGGTCAAGTCCAGGTACCACGAACGGCACCGGCTCGCGCACGGTCTCGTTCAGCTGCGCGAAAGCCACCACAGCCTGCGATTGGTCCGCGGCCACGACGCCGTACACGAAATGCTCCTCGGCGGGCGTGTCCAGCCGGAAAGACCGTCCGCTGTGCAGCAGCGCGCGGTGGAGCTTGTGCAGCTCGATCCAGCCTCGCAACCTGGCTCGCTCCTCAGCGCTGGCCGACGTCACATCCCACTCCACGCCGAAACTGCCGAAGAAGGCCGTGGCGGCCCGGAAATCCAGGCTGAACTGGCGACCGGTCTGGTGATTGGTCGGCGCCGAGACGTGCGCGCCGAGATATTCCGGCGGAACCAGCTGCCCCGTCCAGCGCTGAATCGACTGCCGCGACAGGGCGTCGGTCATGTCGGAGGTCCAGAATCGCTCGACCCGTTCCATCACCCCGAGGTCGATCCGGGCGCCGCCGGAGGCACAGCTCTCCCATTCCACACCCGGATGATGTGCGCGCAACTCGTCGAGGAGTGCATAGAAGCCGAGGGTCTGCTCGTGCACGCCCGGGACGCCGCCGCGGCCATGCGTGCCGGCGTCGGCCAGCGGCCGGTTGTGATCCCACTTCACGTAGGAGATCTCGTAGGCCGAGAGCACCGCGCTGATCTGGTCGAACAGGTAACGCCGGACTTCGGGCCGCCCGAGGTCGAGCACCAGTTGGTTGCGCGCCTCGAGAGGTTCCCGGTCGCCGATGGACAGGATCCAGTCCGGGTGCGCCCGGTACAGCTCGGAATCGCGGTTGACCATCTCCGGCTCGAACCACAGTCCGAACTCCATGCCCAGGCCACGGACGTGCTTGACCAGCGGCCCGAGGCCGTCCGGCCAGACGGCATCGGATACCTGCCAGTCCCCAAGGCCCGATGTGTCATCTCGGCGGCTGCCGAACCACCCGTCGTCGAGCACGAACCGCTCGATGCCGATCTCGGCGGACCGGTCGGCAAGCTCGCGCAACCGGGACAGATCGTGATCGAAATACACCGCCTCCCAGACGTTGCCGACGACGGGACGGGGCGTGCTGGGATGCGCGGGAAGCGAGCGGGTGTGTTGGTGCAGCTGGGCCGCCAGCCCGTCCAGCCCTGCTGAGGACGCGACCAGGAACACCCAGGGCGAGGTGTAGGAATCCCCTTGTTCCAGAACGACTTCACCCGGCAGCAGCAGCTCACCGCCACCGAGGGTGACGATGCCGGACGGCTGTCGCTCCAGGAAATGGCGGGTGTTGCCGCTCCAGGCGACGTGAATGCCCCAGACGTCACCTGCGCCGAAGCCGAATCCTGCGGTCCCGGCGGTCAGCAAGGTTGGCGAGTCGAAGGACGGTCGCCCGGACCGGCCCTCGCGCAGCCACACCCCGTCGTTGATCAGGTGCCGTTGCGGGGACCGTTCGGCGGCCCAGCGACCGGTGAGGTCCAGTGCCTCGCTCACCCGCTGATCGATCGGGACCGCGACCTCGAGGTGATCGAGGACGTAGGGATCGCTGCCATCGTTGGTCAGGCGGTGCCGGATCCGAAGGGCTCCGCCGGTCAACGGCTCGATCTCGGTGGTGAGGCTCAGGCCGGCCCGCTGGTCGACCGCGTTGACCGTGACGACAGCCTCTGCCGTCACGGGATCTGTCGGGAGCGCGTCAGTGGTAGCCGCGTCGGTGGAAATGGAGGTCGTCTGGAATGCGGTCGCCCAGTCTCGTCCAGCAGCTGGGTTGGATCCCGTGCCGAGCCGATGACCGGCCAGCCCCGGACGGCCGAACCACAGGGTCGCCACCTCCGCCAGGATCGAGACCGACCGCCGCTCGGCGCCGTGGTTGCCCGGAGCCTGGCTGCCGGTCTCGGCCACATCGCGCAAGTACTCGGCGCTGAGCCCGGGAACGGCTGGTCCGGTCCAGGCGATCCTGGGCAGGCCCGTCGGGTCCACGACCAGGGCGAGAGCCGTCCGTTCACCACCTCGGCCGTCCGTCGCCCGATCGCCGACCAGGAACGGCGCCGCCGGCTCGTGCGGCAGTTGCGGCTCGGGGTTTCCGTTGTTCACGGATAGCTCTCCCTTGTTGGTTCATGTCGGAACTTGTTGTTTAGTGTTCGACATGACCCTAGCTGCCACGCGTCCGGGGCGCCAGACGGCAGCCTGCTCACCCGGGACCCCGCGGTACCGCCGCCGGCCATCACCCCGGCGATGGCGAAGGCGGTTCAGCCCGGCCGGCTGGCCGCGCTACTCAAGACCTGGCTGATCCTCGATGAGCGGCGAGGCAGTCGGGGCCAGGTCCAATTTGGTCATCAGACGCTGGAGTTCGGCCAGCTCAGCATCGGTCAGCTTGGCCACGACCAGTTCGGAGATACCGGCCAGGTGCACCACCGCGGCATCGCGCAGCGCGGCTCGTCCCTTGTCCGTCATCACCGTGAACAGACCGCGGGCGTCGCCAGGATCGGGGTGTCGCTCGACGAGTCCCTCCCGCTGCAACCGGTCGACCAGCCGGGTGAGGCCGCTGCGCGAGAGCAGCACGGCGTCGGCCAGTTCTGACATTCGCAGCCGATGATCGGGCGCCTCGGCGAGCTGGACCAGCACGTCGTAGCTCGCGATCGCGATCTTGTGATGCGTCTGCAGGTCATGTTCGAGCTGCCGGACGATGTGGGTGTACGTGCGCAGAAAGCTGCGCCACGCCGACAACCGCCAGTCACCGGGCCGCAAGGTCGATCTGCGCGGGCCCGCCGCCGTGTCGGGGACTGCCGGGTCGGGGACCGCCGGATCGGCGGCGGCCGGGTCGGCGACCGCCGGATCGGTGGGACCTGCAGGACTGGCTGCAACCTGCGTCCCGGGCACAGGGACGCAAGCATCGGACGTGCGCTGGGGTTCGGGGAAAGAAGACATCACCGCAGATCGTAGTGACGGGCACCACGAACGTACGATCGCGTAGTGGTAACCGACGCAACGACACGTGACAACCTCTCTCACAACGATGCCTTGCGGGCCGCCGTACTGGCCGTTCTGGAGGGGGTCAACGATCCCGAGATCCGCCGTCCCATCACCGAGCTCGGCATGGTCGACAGCGTGGCCGTGGATTCGCTCGGTGGCACCAGCGTCAAGGTGCTGCTCACCGTCGCCGGTTGCCCGATGCGGGAGAAGCTCACCACCGAGGTCACCGCCGCGGTCCGGACCGTACCCGGCGTGACCTCGGTCGACCTGGAGCTCGGTGTGATGGACGATGCCCAGCGGACCGAGTTGCGCACCAAACTCCGGGGCGACAACCCGGTGAACGAGATCCCGTTCGCTCAACCCGGCTCCCGCACCCGGGTTTACGCGGTCGCCTCGGGCAAGGGTGGCGTCGGCAAGAGTTCGGTGACGGTCAACCTTGCGGTGGCCCTGGCCCGACGCGGGCTGCAGGTCGGCGTCCTCGATGCCGACATCTACGGTTTCTCGGTACCGCGGATGCTCGGCGTGACCGGTAAGCCGACCCAGGTCGAGAAGATGATCATGCCGCCGCAGGCCCATGACGTGAAGGTCATCTCGATCGGCATGTTCACTCCCGGGAACACCGCCGTGGTGTGGCGCGGGCCGATGCTGCACCGTGCGTTGCAACAGTTCCTCGCCGACGTGTTCTGGGGCGATCTGGACGTGTTGTTGATGGACCTGCCGCCGGGGACCGGCGACATCGCGATCTCACTGGCCCAGTTGGTCCCGTCCGCCGAACTGCTGGTCGTGACCACTCCGCAACTGGCGGCACGCGAGGTGGCCGAGCGGGCCGGGTCGATCGCGCTGCAGACCCATCAGCAGATCATCGGCGTCGTGGAGAACATGAGCTGGCTGGAGATGCCCGACGGCTCCCGGCTGGAGCTGTTCGGGGCCGGCGGTGGTCAGGCCGTGGCCGACTCCCTGGCCGAATCAACCGGGACGAAGGTCGGCCTACTGGGTCAGGTCCCCATCGACGTCGCCGTGCGGGAAGGCGGCGACGACGGAATCCCGATCGTGCTCAGCCACCCGGAATCCGCGGCGGCCCTGGCCTTCGAAGAGATCGCGAACACCCTCGCTGGCCGGCAGGGCAGCCTGGTCGGTCGATCGCTGGGATTGTCCCCCGCCGGCCGATGACACCCAGCTGAGCGGGTCCTCGCGTGAGCGGGTCCTCGCCTGAGCGGGTCCTCAGCTGGAGCCGGGTTCTCGCCTGGCGCCGGGTTCTCTGAGCCGTGTCAGCTCAGGTGGCGTCGGGGTCGTACGGAGCAGCCTCACCGGCGGCCAGCGGTGTCTCACCGGGCGGGATCACCGGGGTCGCCGCGTCCATCGGGTGCGCCTTCACCGGCTCGTCCTCGCCGCGCAGCGCCCGCTGCACCATGTCCTTGGGATTGAGCGAGGAGAAATCGTCGTCGTCGGAGAGCAGCGCGTTGCGGATCGCGGTCCTGGGGTTGAGGGAGTTCAGGTCGAAGTTGGCGAACTCGGGCCCCAGTTCGGAGCTCAGCTGACTTCGGGCGCCCTGGGCCATATCGCGCAAGGTGCGCAGCATTCGCGCCGCATCCTTGGCCAATTGCGGCAACTTGTCCGGTCCGAAGACCATCAAGGCGACGGCGCCGAGGACCAGGAACTCGAGCGGGCCGATGTTGAACACGGACTCAGCCTATGCCCGGGATCAGTTCGAGCCCAATGTGACTTCGGCCTGAGCCGTCACACCCTTGCGGACATAGGAAATCTTCACCGTCGTGCCCGGCTTCGATTCGGCCACTGCCACCGTCAGGGCATCTCCGGAATCGATCAGGGTCTTGCCGAACAACGTCACGACATCGCCTTCCTTGAGGCCGGCCTTGTCCGCCGGTCCCCCGGGAATGATCTGCACCAGGTACGCGCCGTCCCGGCTGCCGTCGGTCACGCTGCGGCTGCTGACGCCCATGGTTGCGTGGGTGACCTTGCCGGTCCGGATGAGCTGGGTGGCCACATCCCGAGCCGTGTTGATCGGGATGGCGAAGCCGACGCCGATGCTGCCGGCCTGGCCACCGTTGGCGGACTGACCCAGCGACAGGATCGCGGTGTTGATACCGACGACCGCGCCCGCCCCGTCGACGAGCGCCCCGCCGGAGTTGCCCGGGTTGATCGGTGCATCGGTCTGGATGGCGTCGATGACCGCGTCCGGGTTGCCGTTCTCGCCGGAGAGGCGGAGTGGCCGCTTCAATGCTGAGACGATGCCCGCGGTGACCGTGCCACGCAGACCCAGCGGGTCACCGATGGCGACCACCGGATCACCGACCGCCAGGGCGTCGGAATTGCCGAGGCTCGCGATGGTCAGCGAGGTCTTGTCGACCTTGATCACAGCCAAATCGTTCTGCGGATCGGTGCCGACGACCCGGCCGGGTGCCGAGGACTTGTCCGAGAAGATCACCCGGATCGTCGGCTTCTCGGCGCCGAAGTTGACGACGTGATTGTTCGTGAGGATGTAGCCACCCTTGTCGATGACCACACCGGAGCCGGAGCCGGCAAGATCGGCAGTGCGGACGTCGATGGACACCACGGCGGGACTGACTCGTTGGGCGATCTCGGCCACCGAGCCGACCGGACGGGATGCCGGGCGCTCGACCTGGGCGATCTTGACGTTCGGGTCGGTCAGAATCCGGTGGGCCCGCTCAGAGACCCACCAGCCGACGCCACCACCGACGACACCGGCGATCAGCCCCGCGACCAGCACGATGGCCAGCGCGGACAGCCCGAACCGCCGCCGGCTGCCCTCCCCGCGCTTGGTATCGGTCTTGGTCTCCTCGCCGTCCTCAGCCGGCTCGCCTATCCCCACGGCGTCACCGTCGACGAAGACCGGCGGACCCGCCAGCCAGTAGGGCGACAATGGGTCACGCCACGGGTCGGTCTCGGCGTCTTCCTTCCACCACGGCGAGCCCGGACCCGGCTTCGTGGCCGTCAACCGGGTGCCGGGAGCGGCATCGAAGGGCCGGCCCGACCCGTCCCCGCCGAAAGAGTCGACGAGCGGGCTCGGCACAGGTTGCCGCATCCGTGCGTGCAGCGGGGGCAACCGATCGCCGGCGGCAGGCGCGAAGGGAACGTCGGTCCCTGGGGGACCAGCGAACCGGGCGTAGTCATCGGGCGACACGGGCGGCGGCGGGGTCGACGCGATCCGGCCGGCCCCGGGCGGGCGGTCGGCGAATGATCCGCCAGTGCCGTTCGGGCGCGCGAACGGCGAACCGTCGGTCTCGTCGCTCACATGCCCTCCGAAATCTCACGTCGCGCTGCGGGCGACACGGGTCCGGTCGTCATGACGTCGATGGTGCACGAGCCGGTTAGGTGCCACCACTGAGTCTGCCTGAACCCGAGGAGGACCAACCACTTCGGGTGGCCGTAGCTTCCCCGCGCCATCGGAGCGCTGTGCGGGCCGGCTACGGCGCGGGGGTCATCCCGCCGAGATGGCTGGACACCCGGAAAGAGCGCGCTTGCAAGGTAACCGGCTTGCCGGTCGTGGCCGACGCCGAGACCGGAGAGGAGACCATGGTCCCGCTCGAGGCCGAGACGATACTCGGTACCAGGTGGGCGAGCGTGCCGTTCGTGCTTCCCGCGGGTGCCGACGAGGAGGTCCGGCCCGACCCGAACGCTCCCCCGATATTGGCGGTAGGCGCGTTCTGGCGTCCGTTGTCGGCCACGGACTGCACTTGGCCGCTGAGCGTGCCCGCCGCCACCACAGCGGCGGCGGAGGCGATCAGGCCCATCGGGAGCGCGGCTCGACGAAAGGACGGATGCGCCTGACGGGGGGCAGGTCGGCCGGGGGCCTCGTCGCCATCGGACGCAGGCCCCGGGTCGGCCAGCTCTGTTCGGGTATCCGCCGGGGTGTCGTTGGGCCTGAAGGTGACGAACACGGGCACGCCATCGGCGCCCAGTGTCGTGGGCAGACCGCTGGAGGGCGGCGGTAGCGGCGCCGACATCGGCACGCCGGCCAGCCGGTCCAGCAGGCCCATGGGCAGGCAAGGCGTCGCGGCCGAACGGAGCATCAGCGCTGCCTCGCGCTGCCCGCGCACCGCGTCGGCACATTCAGAGCATTCGGCACAGTGCCGGGCGGCGCGAGAAGCCGCAGTAGGAGCGAGTACGCCGTCCGCGAAGGCGGCCACAGCATCTTCGGAGAGATGCGGCAGTCCGAATACGCTAGGCACGGACATCGACTAATTCACTCCCGCTGATATTGGTTCGGCTTCGGACTGCCGGTCGTGCTCGGCTTGCTCGCCGTCTTCGACCGGACGGACACCGGGGGCACGGTGTGCCAGCGCCTCGCGGAGCAGCACCCGACCCCGGTGAATACGTGAACGGACGGTCCCGACCTTGATATCGAGGGTAAGCGCGATTTCCTCGTAGGTCAGACCTTCCAGGTCGCACAGCACGACCGCGGCCCGGAAATCCGCCGGCAGGGCATCGAGGGCCCCTTGGATCTCGGGGTCCAGGTTGTTCTGTTCGAATGCCCGCTCCGGACCGGCGTCATCGGACGGCAGCCGGTCACCGGCGTCGTCGGCAAGGGCGTCGAACCGGATCTTCTGGCGACGGCGGACCATGTCCAGGAAGAGGTTTGTCGTGATGCGGTGCAGCCAGCCCTCGAAGGTTCCTGGTGTGTAGTCGGCCAGCGACCGGAACACCCGGACGAATGTCTCCTGAGTGAGGTCCTCGGCGTCGGATCGGTTGCCCGACAGCCGGTATGCCAGCCGGTACACCCGGTCGGCATGGGTCCGGACGATCTCATCCCAAGAGGGCGCTACCCATTCCGACGCGGGAGCCGCCGCGTTGCTGGCGGCACTCGGGTCGGAGGCAGCGCTCATTTCGCGGGCCACATGCCCGCCCATCGAACTAGCCACACCGAGATTCAGCGTGGTCATCGACAAGATCACCCTTTTCTACAGCGGTTCTCTGCCACTCTGGCTTGAGAACAAAACCCTCGCAGGTTCGCCTGTGTATTGGCCCAACGCCTCAGCAGGCTCTCACGTTCCCATAATCCAGCAAGATCTAAAACTGTCTAGGCTCTTCGTCCGTGCACATCTATTCCGAGGCGACCGCGGCCATGGCACGTTCGCTGGCTGACCTCTGCCTGGATCGACTCGGTATGCAGGCACCGCTGGACGAATCCCGGACACCGGAGGAGCTGCTGATCAGCGCGGGCGAGACGGTCACCGCTGACGGTATCGGCGCCGCGCGAGCGGTCGAACTCTGGGAACAGGTGCTGGCTCCGGCCTGCCTGTCGGTGGACCATCCCCGCTACCTGTCGTTCATCCCGGGCGCACCGACCAAGGCCGCGGCCGCCTTCGACATGCTGGTCGGGGCGTCCAGCGTCTACGGGGGTTCCTGGCTGGAAGGCTCTGGCGCGGTGTACGCCGAGAACCAGGCCCTGAGGTGGATCTCGGACCTCGTCGGACTGCCCGACACGGCGGGCGGGGTGTTCGTCCAGGGCGGCACCATCGGCAATCTGTCGGCCCTGGTCGCCGCCCGAGCGGCTGCCAGGCACCGGCGCGGCGCGGATCTTCCTGCCCGATGGGCAGTCGTGATCACTGGCGAGACCCATTCCTCGGTCAAGCACGCGCTCCAAGAGGTGATGGACGTCGATGTCGTACTGGTACCCGGCGACGCGCGCGGGCGGCTCACCGGTGACGCGATCAGAACCACCCTGGCCGCCCTGGATCCAGCCGTCCGGAACGGGATCTTCGCCGTCGTCGCGACCGCGGGATCGACCAACCTCGGCGTGGTCGACGACATTGCCGGCATCGCCGCCGTGGCCGGCGAGCAGGGCTGGTGGCTGCACGTCGACGGCGCCTACGGCGGCGCCGGGTTGGCCGCGCCCTCCGTCCGAGCCCTGTACGACGGCATCGAGCAGGCCGACTCGTTCATCGTCGACCCGCACAAGTGGCTGTTCGCGCCCTATGACTGCTGCGCGCTGATCTACCGAGAACCGGTCCTGGCCCGGGCCGCCCACACCCAGAAGGCCGGCTACCTCGACCCGGTGACGGTCGAAGGCGAGTGGAACCCCAGCGATTTCTCGGTGCAGCTGACCCGACGAGCCCGCGGCCTGCCGTTCTGGTTCTCCCTGGCGGTGCATGGCACCCAGGCCTACGTGCACGCCATCGAGAGCACCCTGACCATCACCCGCGAAGGTCGCGCGCTGATCGATGCCGCCGACCACCTCAGGTTGCTCGTCGAACCGGATCTGTCGGTGCTGATCTTCGAACGGATCGGCTGGAACGACGCCGACTACAGCGCCTGGAGCGCACAGCTCCTGGCCGAGGGGTTCGCCTTCGTCACGCCGACCCGCCACGATGGGCGGGTGTGCACGCGGTTCGCGATCGTCAACCCGACTACGACTGCAGACGATCTGGCCCAGATCGTGGACTCGATGCGCTGAACCCCGCACGCAGTCGGGACGGACCCCGCGCAGCCGGGGGCGGACCCGGCGCGCGGCCCCGGGGGACCCGGCGCGCGGCCGGGGCGGACTTGGTGCGCGCGCTGCGCACCGCTCGGTAGAGTCCCGGCCATGGCCGACCCGTACCTCTCAGTCAGCAGCCTCAGTTATGCCGAGAACTTCATCGCCGAGGACGAGGTGACGACAGCGGCGCGGGCCCGTGGCGATGAACTCGGCTGCGTGCCGATCGGACCGGCCGGCGGCGCCGTGCTACGGCTGCTCGCGAACCTGGTCAGCGCCAAAGCCGTAGTCGAACTTGGCACCGGGGCCGGCGTCTCCGGCCTGTGGCTGCTGGGCGGCATGCGCCCGGACGGCGTGCTGACCACCGTGGATACCGAGGGAGAACACCAGCGGGCGGCCA
This sequence comes from Pseudonocardiales bacterium, assembly GCA_030840445.1. GTDB lineage: Bacteria > Actinomycetota > Actinomycetes > Mycobacteriales > Jatrophihabitantaceae > Jatrophihabitans_A. The sequence continues at coordinate 3,294 of JAVEEN010000066.1, read as the reverse complement.
AGCAGGCGTTCACCGACGCGGGCATCGCGGGCACCCGCTACCGACTCATCAACGGCACCGCCGCCGAGGTGCTCCCCCGGTTGACCGACGGCGCGTACGACATGGTGTACGTCGATGCCGACAAGACCGGTTACGGCGAATACTTCGAACAGGCCGTGCGGTTGTTGCGCAGCGGCGGCGTGGTGGCATTCGACAATGCCCTGTGGCACGACCGGGTAGCCGATCCGGGACGGCGGGACGGCGACACGGTTGCCCTGCGCGAACTGGGCAAAGCGGTGCGGGATGACGAGCGGCTCGTCCCGGCGCTACTGCCGGTCGGAGACGGGTTGCTGGTCGCCGCCAAACGCTGACCCCGCACGGGCGTCAGGGTCAGCGCCGAGGTCCGCGTCGGGGTCAGCGTCGGGGTCAGCGTCCAGGTCAGCGTCGGGGTCAGCCGGCGGCCTTGGCCAGCGCAGCCAGCACGCCACGGACCACCGGGCGGTCCTCGCTACTGGTGCGAGTCAGAGCGAGCAGTCGACGCTTCATCGCCGGCTCGACCAGCGGGCGGATGTCGACGGTCGCGACCCCATCGGCCACGGCCAACCGGGGCAGCACCGCGATCCCATGCCCGGCCGCGACGGCCCGCACCAGCAGCAGCATGTCATCGGTTTCCCAGTGCACCCGGGGCTCGAAACCCTTGTCCCGGCAGGCGAACCGGACGGCCTGGCCGCATGCCGCCGCTACCGGCGGCATAACCCAGGAGGAGTCGGCCAGCTCGGCGAGCTGCACACTGTGCCGCAGGGCGAAAGTGCCGGTCTTGCTGACCACGACCAGCGGTTCGGTACAGAGCTCGGTCACGTTCAGGTAGTCGGGCATCGGCACCGGCACCCCGTCGTAGACGTCGACCAACGCCACGTCGAGGTCGCCGGCCAGCAACGCCTCGATGCTCACCGCCGGTTCGGCGACCGTGACGCTCAGGTCGAGTTCGGGGTGTTCGGCGGCCAGGCGCAGCGCGGCCTCGCTCACCAGTGCCGCGGCCGCGGAGGCGACGGCGCCGATTCGGACCGGCCCGGCTAGCTCACCGGACAGCCGGTCGAGGTCGGCGCGGGCCTGTTCCAGCAGCTCGAGGATGCCTCGGGCCCGTTCGACCAAGGCGCGTCCGGCGCCGGTGAGCAGCACGCCGCGGTGAGAACGGTCCAGCAAGCCGGTACCGGCCTCGCGTTCGAGGATGGCGAGCTGCTGGGACACCGCAGACGGCGTCAGGCCCACTTCCCGGGCCGCCCCGGCGATGGAGCCGCGCAGGGCGACTTCGCGCAACAGCCTCAATCGGGACACGTCCAGTGACGGCTGCACAGGCGCACTCCGTCCAGGCTCGCCTCAGCGGCACGAGGCAACAGTTTCTCTAATGACCGATCTGCAACTATCATAAGCCTAGCTACCGCCGAAGCGCCCACCCCGATCCAACCCGAGCAGTCGGTGGCGATCGGACCTCGGAAAGGCATTACCGATGACTCCACCACCGATGACTCCACCACCGATGACCGCATCACCGATGAGTACAGCCATCCCCACCAACCCGGCCACCCTGATCAGCCACGACGATGTCAGGCAGCACGCGCTTGCCGTACTGGACCGGCTCGGAGTGCCGAATCCCTTCACCGACGGGGGTGAACTCGTCTCCCGCTCCCCTATCACCGGTGGTGAACTGGGACGGCTGAGGGCCCACACGCCGGCCGAGGTGACCGACATCGTGTCGCGGGCGCAGGCAGCCTTCGAGCAATGGCGGGTCGTCCCGGCACCGGTCCGCGGCAAGCTGGTGCGCGAACTGGGAGAACTGCTGCGCCAGCACAAGGACGACCTGGGCGCCCTGGTCTCCATCGAGGCCGGCAAGATCAGCTCCGAGGGCCTCGGCGAGGTCCAGGAAATGATCGACATCTGTGATCTGGGAGTCGGGCTGTCCCGGCAGCTTTTCGGCCAGACCATCGCCACCGAACGTCCCGGCCACCGGATGATGGAGCAATGGCATCCGCTCGGCGTGATCGGAGTCATCTCGGCCTTCAACTTCCCGGTCGCGGTCTGGTCCTGGAACACCGCCCTCGCACTGGTCTGTGGCGATTCGGTGGTGTGGAAGCCGTCCGAGAAGACGCTGCTCACCGGCCTGGCCTGTCAGGCGCTGGTCACCGAGGCGGCCCGCCGCGCCGGTGCGCCGGCCGATATCTCCCAACTCGTGCTCGGTGGCGTCGCGACCGGCGAAGCCCTGGTCGACGACCCGCGCGTCGCCCTGATCTCGGCCACCGGGTCGACCCGGATGGGCCGGGCGGTCGCACCGCGGGTGGCCGGCCGGTTCGGCAGGCTGCTGCTGGAACTCGGCGGCAACAACGCCGCGATCGTGACGCCCTCGGCGGATCTGGACCTGACCGTGCGGGGCATCGTTTTCTCCGCCGCGGGCACCGCGGGGCAGCGCTGCACCTCCTTGCGCCGGGTCATCGCGCACTCCTCGATCGCCGATGAACTCCTCGAGCGGTTGAAGAACGCCTACGCCACCTTGCCGATCGGCTCGCCGCTTGCCGCGGGCACCCTGGTGGGCCCGCTCATCGACGCCGCGTCATTCGAAGGATTCAGAAAGGCTTTGCAGGCCGCTCAGGCCGACGGCGGCGAGTTGATCGTCGGCGGCGAGCGGGTCCCGGTCGGCGAGGGTGAAGACACCGATCAGGCCTTCTACGTTCAGCCGGCCATCGTGAAGATGCCCGGGCAGACCGCGATCGTCAAGGCCGAGACCTTCTCGCCGATCCTCTACGTGCTGACCTACGACACCTTCGACGAGGCCGTCGCCCTCCAGAACGACGTGGCCCAGGGCCTGTCATCGTCGGTGTTCACCCTCAATGTGCGGGAGGCCGAACAGTTCCTGTCGGCCACCGGGTCGGACTGCGGCATCGCCAACGTGAACATCGGCCCCTCCGGCGCGGAGATCGGCGGAGCCTTCGGTGGCGAGAAGGAGACCGGCGGCGGCCGGGAATCCGGTTCGGACGCCTGGAAGGCCTATATGCGCCGCAGCACCAATACGGTCAACTACTCGACCGAGCTGCCGCTGGCTCAGGGCGTCGAATTCGTCTGAGGGGTCCCGTCCGGGTTTCTGCGGGTCACAGGCCGACTCGGCGGGCGGCCAGTTCGATGCGATCGTCCGGCTGTACCGCCGCGAGCCGCAGGAATCCGGTCGACGCGCTGCCGTAGAACTCTCCCGGCGATGACACGATGCCAGCCCGCTCGGCCAGCAGGTTCGCACAGTCCCAGGCCTTGCCCTCGGGCGCGCCGAAC
>JAVEEN010000056.1 GCA_030840445.1 Pseudonocardiales bacterium | reverse complement strand
GCCGTATCCGATCCGTACGCCTCCGCGGCCCAGGCGCAGTCGTACCCGAGCTGGTCGGCCTCCCTGGCGAGCACCAGGTTGTCCTGGTCGTTGCCCATGCCCCAATAGCCGAGATTGAGTCCGAGTTTCACGAACGTCACCTTAGCGACTGGCCAGTAACTTGTGGACCAGTTTCCGAGAGCGTCCCGAGGCGCCTTGCAGCTGTGCACTAAGTTGCTCGATGTGGAAACGCGTGCCTTGGGACGAAGTGGGCTGAAGATCTCAGGGCTGGGCCTGGGAACTATGACCTGGGGCAATGGCACCGATCCCGATGAGGCCGCGGCCATCCTGGTGGCCTTTCATGACGCAGGCGGCACCTTCGTAGACACCGCGGTGTCTTACAACTCCGGCGTGTCCGAGCAGATCCTCGGCAGCCTGATCGCCGATGTCGTCCCGCGGTCGGAACTGGTCATCGCCTCCAAGGCCGGCATAACCCGGGTCGGTGACGAACGGTTCGTCGACGCGTCCCGTGGTTCGCTGCTGCGGCGGCTGGATGAGTCGCTGATCAACCTGGGGGTGGATCACCTCGACCTGTGGCAGATCCACACCGCCGATCCGTCCGTGCCGGTCGAGGAAACCCTCTCGGCACTCGACGCCGCGGTCGCATCCGGCAAGGTCCGTTACGTCGGGGTGTCGAACTATTCAGGTTGGCGAACCGCCCAGGCTGCGACCTGGCAGCGGGCCGTGCCGGGCCGAGCGCCACTGGTCTCCAACCAGGTCCGCTACTCGTTGCTCGATCGCGGTATCGAGCGTGAGGTCGTGCCGGCCTGCGCCGAGCTCGGCCTGGGCATTCTGCCCTTCTCTCCCCTTGCCGGCGGCGTGCTCACCGGAAAATACCGGCATGGGGTTCCCGCCGATTCCCGCGGAGCGGCCGAGGGCCGGAACCTGGCCAGCTTTTCCGAGCCTCGATCGGTGGGGATCGTCGAGGCGGTCGCGACCGCGGCAGACGGTCTGGCCACGTCGCCGTTGACCGTGGCGTTGTCCTGGCTGCGCAATCGGCCCGGTGTTGCCGCGCCGATCGTGGGTGCCCGGACCCTGGGTCAGCTCACTGCAGCCATCCAGTCATTGTCTGTGGAGTTGCCCTTGGAGATCCGATCGGCTCTCGATGACGTGTCGGCGCCGGCCAGCAGCTATCCCGAGGAGCTCCACTGACCCAGCCGCGCCGCTCGGAGGAACAGGTCTTCGCGGCCTTCTGTGCCGCGGGGTTATGGCAGGGCCTCGGGCTCACGCTCGCTGCGGCGTTACCCGAAGCGGGCATCCGAACTCCTGACGACGTCAGCACGGAGGCGTTGGCCAGGCTTCCGAAGGTGGGCAAACTGCGGGCCGGCCGGCTGCTCTCGGCCTTCATCGCGGCTCAGCCCGCCTATGACCTGGTCGAACTGATGCTCACCGCGGGGCTGCCGGCGCGGCTGGGCGGCCGCGCGGTCGAGGCCTTCGGGCCAGGGGCCCAGCGGTTGCTGAAGGACGACCCGTGGCGGCTGCTGCAGCTGAGCGGGGTCGAGGTCGCCGACGCCGATGCCTTTGCCCGGGCGGCGATCCCCGGTGTGCTGCAGGCGGACTCCCGCCGGTCTCGGGCTTTGGTCGGCTGGTCGTTGAGTGAGGCGGCACGCGACGGGCACACCCTCTGCTCGGTGGAACAGGTGACATTCGATCTGCAACTGCACCGAGTGGCCGACCCGGCCCAGGCGATCGCGGATGCCTGCGCGGCAGAGGTCGTCGAGTCCATCGACTCGGTAGTGGACTCCGGGCTCGCCCTCGCCCGTTACGCCGAGGCCGAGCGGAGCATCGCCGAGGCGGTGCACCGACTGACCGATACCGCCACGGTTATCGGGAAAATACGTGCCGGTAAAAGGCGAAAGTCTGATGTCATCGATCCGGACGGACTGGATCCGGTGCAGCGATCGGCCGTCAACAATGCTCTTGATCACGGCGTCAGCGTGCTGACCGGTGGGCCCGGAACCGGAAAGTCGCGAACCGTCGCGACGGTGGTGCGAGAGGCGGAACGAGCCGGGAAATCGGTGGCCCTCGCCGCGCCGACCGGACGAGCCGCGAAACGCCTGGCCGAGCTGTGTGATGCCGAAGCGATGACGATTCATCGATTGCTCGGTGTTCAGCCTCGGGCCTCCACCAGTGCGGACGGGACGAGCGCGGTTATCGACTTCTCCGCCGGTTTCGCGCGGGGTCGCGAGTGGCCACTGGACCAGGATCTGGTCGTCGTCGACGAGGCGTCGATGCTCGATGTCGAGCTCGCCGCCGCCCTCTTGAAGGCTTGCGCGGACGGAACTCACCTGATGATCGTGGGTGATTCCGCGCAGTTGCCGTCGATCGGACCCGGTCAGGTGCTGGCCGACCTCATTGCCTCGAAAGCAGTTCCGGTCGTCGAACTGGCGACCCTGTATCGGCAGGACGCCGGTGGTGCCATCGCCCGACTCGCCACCGCCGTGCGCGGCGGCGACCTGCCTGCGGTTGACTCGCCGGATCGGGAGGTCGTCATCGTGCCGGCGCGCGGGTCGACCGAGTGCGCCCACCGGGTCGTCCAGCTCATGACCGATTCGATCCCCCGAGCATTGGGCATCGAGGCCGGGCAGATCCAGGTCGTCACCCCGGTCCACCGTGGTCCGGCGGGCACCATCGCCCTGAATGCCGCGCTGAAGGCGAAGCTGAATCCACCGCCGACCAACCAGTCCTTCGGCCGATTCGACCCCGGTGACCGGGTAGTGGCGACGGCCAACCATCTGGAGGCAACTCCCACCGGGTTCGCCAACGGCGAGGTGGGTGTGGTGACCAAGGTCGCCGACAAGGTGGTGACCATCGATTTCGGTTCCGGACCGGCCGAGGTGGGCGGCAAGATGCTCGCCGATATCAGTCACGGCTGGGCCATCACCGTCCATCGGGCGCAGGGTTCGGAGTTCGGCGCGGTGATCGTGGTGCTCCCCCCGGAGGCCGGCCGGATGCTGTCCCGGCCGCGGGTTTCCACCGCATTGACTCGCGCCGAACGGCATCTGTCCATCGTGCACGGTGCCGGCCCGGCGGTCGCCCGGGCGGTACATGACGTCGGGTCGAAGCCCCGCCGGACCGTGTTGCGCGACTTCCTGGGCTGATGCGGCCCCCGCACACCCTCCAGGGGCGCGGTAGTCCACTGCAGCGGTCGCTGATCCGCACGAGGCGGGCCACGGGTTACTCTCTGGCGGCTGATCGTTCGTCGGCCGCGACTACCAAGGGCGCAGTCTCATACCGCTCGCCCCCGACCCCACCGGAGATGTAAAGGTGCCAGTTCCCACGTCCGCAGCTCTTTACGACGTGATCTTCGCCAGACGCGACGTGCGCGCGGAGTTCACCGGTGCGGAGATCGACCCCGATGTACTGGATCGCATCCTTGCTGCTGCACACGCGGCACCCAGCGTCGGCCTGACCCAGCCGTGGGACTTCATCCTGGTCCGCAGCCCGGACCTGCGATCGAGCTTCAAAGAGCATGTGCTGCAGGAGCGGGACCAATTCGAGAGCTCCCTGGACCAGGCAAAGGGCGCGACCTTCAGCAAGATCAAGATCGAGGGCATTCTGGAGTCGAGCCTGGGCATCGCGGTTACCTACGACGCCGACCGCGGCTCCCCCGCCGTTCTCGGCCGGCATGCCATTGCCGACGCCGGCCTGTACTCCACTTGTCTGGCCATCCAGAACCTGTGGCTCGCGGCTACTGTCGAGGGTCTCGGAGTGGGCTGGGTCTCTTTCTACCGGGAGGAGTTCCTGCAGGAGCTGCTCGCCATCCCGGCGGGCATCCGCCCGGTGGCGTGGCTGTGCATCGGTCCGGTCACGCATCTGGAACAGGTACCGGACCTGGAGCGGCACGGCTGGCGTACCCGGCGCCCACTCGCCGACGCCGTGCATTTCGATACCTTCGGTGGCAGCTCAGCTCGAACGGATCAGGATTGAAGATTGCCGGGACGACATTCGTCTGCGGATCTTAAGGACCCTGTGAGCTTCAGTGGACGATCATGAACGACGTGCACAGTCAGCTACGCGCGGCCCGGGTCGGCGCCCTTCTCGGCTTGCTCTCCGCCGGGGTCGCGATCGGCGCGGGTGAGACCGTCGCAGCCTTCATCCGGCCGGCTTCGTCGCCGGTCATCGCGGTGGGCAACCGGTTCATCCTGCTGACCCCGGAGCCGTTGAAGCGCTGGGCCATCCGGCAATTCGGCACCCATGACAAGCCGGTACTGCTCAGCGGCATCTACCTGGGCATCTCCGTCCTGGCCGTGGTGCTGGGCATCTTCGCCCTCCGCAAGCGGGCTTTCGGGATTGTCGGCATCGCGGTGCTGGGCGCTGTCGGCGGGTACTCGGCGCTGACGGCCAATGCGCACCGGAGCTCGGACGTGATCCCGTCGCTGGCGGGTGCGATCTGCGGCATCGCGGCCCTGATGCTGCTGCATGATCGCGCGGTCGCCGACGTTGCCTCGGCGAATGCCCAGCTTGCTCAGGACGGCATTCCGCAGGCGCCTGAATCGGGGCAGCCGTCCGAATCGAGATGGAGATCGTCTCGGCTCGCCGATCGGCGCCGGTTCCTGCAGGGCGGCGCAGTTGCCGCCGGCGTCGCGGCCCTCAGCGGTTTCGGCGGCCGGGCACTGCAACGCACCCGCTACGACGCCTCGGCGGCGCGGGCAGCCATCACCCTGCCCGCCGCGAAGGACGTAGTCCCGGTCACCGCGACCAGCTACGACCTGGGCAAGAGCGGGATACCTTTCATCGTCCCCGCCAGGGATTTCTACCGCATCGACACGGCGTTGTCGGTGCCCCAGTTGGACCCGAAGAAATGGAAGCTGCGCATCCACGGGATGGTGGCGCGCGAGCTCACGTTGACCTATGACGAGTTGCTGGCTCGGCCGTTGATCGAACGGGCGATCACGCTCACCTGCGTCTCGAACGAGGTCGGTGGCGATCTGATCGGCAACGCGCTGTTCCGCGGTGTTCGGCTGGCTGACCTGCTCCGCGAGGCCGGCGTCTCGGCGCAGGCCGACCAGTTGCTCGCTACGTCAAGCGACGGCATGACCATCGGCTCGCCGACCGCCGTGGTCATGGACGGCCGCGATTCGCTATTGGCGGTAGGGATGAACGGAGAGCCACTGCCGACCGAGCATGGCTTCCCGGTGCGCATGGTGGTACCCGGCCTGTACGGCTACGTCTCGGCGTGCAAATGGATCATCGACCTCGAGGCGACGACATTCGGACAGCAGCAGGCCTACTGGGTTCAGGGCGGCTGGGCTCAACAGGGTCCGATCCGGCTCGCGTCGCGGATCGACACCCCGTCGTCCAATGGGGTTGTCAAGGTCGGCACCTCGGTTCCCATCGCCGGTGTGGCCTGGGACCAGCACGTAGGTGTGTCGAGGGTCGAGGTGCAGGTGGACCACGGCGATTGGCAGGTTGCGCAGTTGGCATCGGTGCCTTCCACCGACACCTGGCGACAGTGGGTCTTGATGTGGACGCCCGCGGAGGCCGGTCCGCACACCATCAGCGTGCGTGCGGTCGATGCCGGTGGTACCAGGCAGGACGAGTCACAGCGCGATCCCTTCCCCGCCGGTTCCACCGGCCTGCACACCGTCACCGTCCGGGCTCGCTGACCGCCGACAGGCGAGGGTCAGCTAGACATGGGTAATGGCAGGATGCCTGCTTGTGAGCGGATCTCGGCGGTGAGCGTGCACAACCTGCTCCCGTCGCCGCAAACGCCGGGGGCGGACCTGCCGGTCCGGGCCGTTCTCAGCGAAGTCGAGGCTGCCCTCACCGCGTCCGGCGCGGCGGTACTGGTCGCGCCACCCGGAACCGGCAAGACATCGTTGCTGCCCCTGGCGCTGGCCGACCTGCTAGCGGGGCGCGTCATTGTCGCCGAGCCCCGACGGATCGCGACTCGGGCGGCGGCCCGGCGGATGGCCAGTCTGCTCGGCGAGCGAGTCGGCGACCGCATCGGTTACTCGGTCCGCGGTGAGCGGCAGGTGTCGAAGGAAACCGTGGTAGAGGTGGTCACGACGGGGCTGCTCGTCCAACGGATGCAGGGTGATCCCGGCCTTGAGGGCGTCGCGGCGGTGGTCATCGACGAGTGTCATGAACGGCATCTGGACACCGATCTCGCTCTCGCCTTCGCCCTGGACGTCCGGGCGAATCTGCGCGATGACCTGATCGTTGTGGCAACGTCGGCCACCGCAGATTCCGACCGGATCGCCAGCACCATGGGTGGCACGAACTCGGCGGTCCCGGTGATCCTCGCGCGATCGCCCCTGTATCCGGTGGAGATCGTCTGGGCTCCGGCCGGTCAGCCCGTCCCGTTACTCGCCGATCGACGGGTGAATCCGGCCTTGCTCGATCAGGTTGCCGCCATGGTCCGGCGGGCGCTGGTCGAGCACGAGGGCGACGTGCTCGTGTTCCTGCCCGGCGAGTCGGAGATCAACGCCGTAGCCCGTCGACTGCATGGTGCGGTAAACATTTTTCCTTTGCTCGGCCGACAATCGGCTGCTGATCAGGACCGCGTCCTGCAGCCTGGCGCCCAGCGGCGGGTGGTGCTGAGTACTGCGGTGGCCGAGAGCAGCCTGACGGTGCCCGGCGTGCGGATCGTGGTGGACGCCGGCTTGTCGCGGGAGCCGCGGACTGATCAGGACCGTGGGCTCAGCAGCTTGATCACGACCCGCTCATCACGTGCCTCCGCTGAGCAGCGGGCCGGACGTGCGGGCCGACTCGGGCCTGGCGTGGTCTACCGGAGCTGGTCAGAGGCTGACCATGTCCATTTGGCCGAGCATGCCGAGCCCGAGGTGGCGATCGCTGATCTGAGCGGCTTCGCGCTTGCACTGGCGCGCTGGGGATCTCCGCGTGGCGCCGGACTTGCCCTGGTGGACCAGCCGCCGACGCGGGCCATGGAGGTGGCCGAGCGAACGCTGCGCGCGCTGGAAGCCGTGGATCTGGACGGCAGGATCACTCCGCGTGGTCGGCAGATCGGGGCGATCGGCATCCAGCCCAGGCTCGCTCGCGCACTGCTGGAGGGCGCCGCGGCGATCGGGGCCGATCGCGCCAGCGAGCTGGTTGCGATCCTGTCCGCCGAAGGCCTGGTTGGTGCTGGGCAGTCCGATGATCTAGCCGCCAACTGGCGGCGGCTCAGATCGAATACGGCGGACCAGGCGGCGGCGGGACGTTGGCGGGAGGAGACGAATAGATTGTCGCGAGCGTTGGACCGCACCGCGATAGCTCGATCCGCCAGCCGGGATCGGCTGTCGGACGACGCGGCAGCCGGCCTGGTGGTCGGTCTGGCCTTTCCTGAACGGCTAGGACGCAGCCGGGAGATCGGCGGTACCCGCTATCTGATGGCCGGCGGAACCGGAGCGGCGCTGGCCCCGAACTCGACCTTGCGCAACGCCGAGTGGCTGGCGATCGCGGTGGCCGATCGCTCCCCCGGTGCTGTGGACGCCCGGGTGCGGCTCGCGGCGACGATCGATGAATCGAGCGCCGTGCAACTGGCGCGCTCGTTGCGGGGCGGCGAGGACGTCATCAGCTGGGACGACGGTGAGCTTCGGGTCCAGCGGATCGATCGGCTCGGTGCGATTGTGCTCGCCGAACGGCCGCTACCGGATCCCGACCCGGCGCAGATCGCAGCGGCGTTGCGCGACGCCATGGTTCGCGATGGAGTGAGCATGCTCAACTGGACGGCGGCCGCGCAGCAGTACCGCGACCGGCTGGCTTTCTGCCACCGGAGCCTCGGCGCACCCTGGCCCGATGTCTCCGATGCTGCGCTGCTGGCCGGTCTCGATACCTGGCTGACCGAGGATCTGACGGGCGTACGCCGAACTTCGGACCTGGCCCGCATCAACGTCGTCAAAGCGTTGAAGCGGCTGCTGCCCTGGCCCGATGCCGCCCGGTTCGACGAGCTGGCTCCGGAATGGATTCAGGTGCCGTCGGGTTCCCGCGTACGGCTGGACTACGGTCACGGTCACGCCAAGCCGGTGCTCGCGGTCAGGATCCAGGAGCTCTTCGGCTGGCCCCGGGTGCCACCCGTCGCCGATGGACGGGTCGAGGTCGTCTTGCACCTGCTGTCCCCAGCCGGCCGGACTGCCGCGGTGACCAGCGACCTAGCCTCATTCTGGGCGCAGGGGTACCCGCAGGTCCGGTCGGAGTTGCGTGGTCGGTATCCCCGGCATCCCTGGCCCGCGGATCCGACGGTAGCCCAACCCACCAAGCGCGCCAGGCCGCGGCGGTAACCGGGCCGACATGCGAAACTCCCTGGAACGCGTTGCAGACGTAGGTCGATGGTGGGGCACAATTGAGGGATGCCGAGCGAGAACACGGCGGACTCCGATCCAGACTGGGAGTACGCACCGCTGCGAATACCCTCTGATGTCACCAGGGTGAACGCGGCGGTGCGGCTCGCTTTGCACGCCGAATACGGCGGCTGGGAACTGGCCCGAGTCCGCAAATACGAGGACGGATCGCGACAGGTCCTGCTCAGGCGCAAACGCCGGGCGGCCGAGATGGTGCCGATGCCCGGATTGATCGCCTGACGATCAGCCTGGCTTCAGCAGGCGCGCAGGAACCGGTCGAGGACGCGTACGCCGAACTGCAGGGCGCTGATCGGCACCCGCTCGTCGATGCCGTGGAACAGCGAGGAGAAATCCAGTTCCGGCGGCAACAGCAGCGGCGAGAAGCCGAAGTTGCGGATGCCCAGCTGCGAGAACGACTTGGCGTCCGTCCCGCCCGACATGAGGTAGGGCACGGTTATCGCTGACGGGTCTTCTGCCCTGAGGGCAGCGGCCATGGCGTCGACGATCGGGCCGTCGAAATCGGTCTCGACGGCGATGTCCCGGGTGAGAAATTCGCGGCTGATCGCCGTGCCGGGGGTTGCCACGGAGGCGATGATCTCGTCGATGGTGTCGAACAGCTCTTGCTCGTAGCCAGGCAGGAAACGGGCGTCGATCGTCGCCTCGGCCGAGGACGGGATCACATTGGCCTTGTAACCCGCGGCCAACATGGTCGGGTTGGCTGTGTTTCGGAGTGCGGCGCCGATCATGCGGGCCATGCCGCCGAGGCGTGGCAAGGCCGCACCAGGATTGTCGGGGTCGATGGGCAGCCCGGTGACCTCCCCGATCGTGGTCAGGAATTCTCGGACGGTCGGCGTGACATGGATGGGGAACTCGTGCTCGCCGATCCGGGTGACTGCCCGGGCCAGAGCGGTGACTGCGTTGTCGTCATGCACCATCGAGCCGTGGCCGGGACGGCCCTCAGCCCGCAGCTTGAGCCAGCCCATCCCCTTCTCTGCCGTCTGGATCAGATACAGCCGGAGGTCACCGCCCACCGTGACCGAGAAGCCGCCTACCTCACTAATGGCCTCGGTGCAGTCAGCGAAGTGGTCGGGATGGTGGTCGACCAGCCAGTGTGCTCCCTTGGCGCCGCCGGCCTCCTCGTCAGCCACGAACGCCAGGACGATATCGCGCTCGGGTTGGACGCCGGTTCGCGCCCAGTTCCGAATCACCGCCAGCGTCATCGCGTCCATGTCCTTCATGTCCACGGCGCCGCGACCCCAGACGTGGGCGTCCTTCACCTCGCCGGCGAACGGGTCGAGCGACCACTCAGATTTCTCGGCCGGCACGACGTCGAGGTGGCCATGGATCAACAGCGGTTTGCGCTTGGGGTTGCTCCCGGAGATCCGGGCGATGGTCGAGGCACGGCCAGGTTCCGATTCCAGGATCACCGAGTCGATGCCGACCTCGTCCAGACGCTCGGCCACCCATTCGGCGGCGGGCCGCTCCGGGTGCGTCGGATTGGAGGTATTGATGCGGATCAAGTCCGACAGCAGCTGCACCACTTCGTCGGTGGCCGCCGGCGCAGCCGTGCTGGTGGAACGGTCGGCAGTGGCGGCGGGACTCGTGCGCAGTTGGTCTGCAGGCGTCATGGGTCCTTCCTACCAGGGTGCGAGCTGGCCCAAACGGTCGGCTAGACTCTTGCTTCGCACTCGTCCGGGTGGCGGAATGGCAGACGCGCTAGCTTGAGGTGCTAGTGCCCTTTATCGGGCGTGGGGGTTCAAGTCCCCCCTCGGACACGCTGGTTGAGACAGCCTCAGGGCCCTCGGTCCCCGGCAATTCGGGATTAGAGGGCCCTTTGTCATTCGCGCTCTGCACGGAATCTTGGCCCGTGATACTCCA
>JAVEEN010000020.1 GCA_030840445.1 Pseudonocardiales bacterium | reverse complement strand
GACCCGGACCAAGCGCGACGCCGATCAAGACGACGTCAACCTGGCCCTCGTGCTCGATGCCGAGCTGTTCCGCCTCGACTCAGTGATCCGTTGGCTCGACGCGGCGGAGGCTCGGCTGCGCCGTGCCGGTACCGGTCCGACGAGGGGTCGCCGTACGAAAGCCGCTGACCCAACCCGGACACGAGAGGTGGAGGCACGCGGATGAGCGCGCTACAACTGACCCAGGTCAGCAAGTCCTACGGCCGCGGCGCCACTCAGGTACACGCGCTGCACGAGGTGGACCTGACCGTGGAGCCAGGCGAACTCGTCGCGGTCATGGGGCCGAGCGGCTCCGGCAAGACCACCCTGCTGACCATCGCCGGCAGTCTCGAGGATCCCTCCAGCGGGACGGTCACCGTGGGTGGCATGCCGTTGTCGGCGTTGTCCCGTGACGGGCGGGCTGCCATGCGCCGGCGGGCGATCGGGTACGTGTTCCAGGACTTCAATCTGCTGGCCGGACTCACGGCGGCGGAGAACGTGTCGCTGCCGTTGGAGCTGGACGGGATGGACGCCCGCAAGGCCCGCGGTCCGGCGTTGGCTGCCTTGGAACGGCTCGGCCTGGCCGAACGTGCCGATCACTTCCCGGACGACCTCTCCGGGGGCGAGCGCCAGCGGGTGGCCATTGCCCGCGCGGTCGTCGGTGAGCGACGCCTGTTGCTTGCCGACGAACCGTCTGGTGCCTTGGACTCGGTCAACGGCGAGGCGGTGATGCGCCTCGTACGCGAGACCTGCCAGGGCGGAGTCGCCGGAGTGGTCGTCACCCACGACGCACAGCTGGCCTCCTGGGCCGACCGGGTGATCTTCCTGCGCGACGGTCGCGTCGTGGACCAAACCGCGCCGGCCGTGGGACCGGACTCACTGCTCGGCGCGGATCCCGCGCGATGAGCACCACGCTCGCCCCGCCCCCTGTCTCCGGTCCACGGTCGCGACACGGCGGAGCACCGGCACGGCGCGCGATCCGCCGATGGGCGTGGCGACTGCTGCGTCGAGAATGGCGCCAACAGCTCCTTGTACTGGCACTGCTCATGGTCGCCGTCGCGGCAACCACGGTCGGGCTCGGCCTCGTCGTCAATGTGCAAGGGACCGACCAAGGCATCTTCGGTACGGCCAACGCTCGGCTCGAGATCGCCGACCCTGCTGCCGCTGGCGTGGCCAGGGACCTGGATGCGGCCCGGCAGCGGTTCGGCACCGTCCAGGCGATCGCCCACGAGAGGGTGCCCGTGCCAGGATCGATCACGCCGGTCGACCTCCGCGACCAAGACCCGCACGGGGTCTACAGCAAGCCGATGCTGCGGCTGCTCTCCGGCCACTATCCGATCGGCGCGGGCCAGGCCGCGGTGACCGCGGCCGTCGCGACGACATTCAGTCTGAAGCTCGGATCGACATGGACGGTGGATGGTCGGCCGCTGCAGGTGGTCGGCACCGTCGAGAACCCCAAAGACCTGCAGGACGCGTTCGGGCTGGTGCCTCCTGGTGACATCCGAGCACCCTCGAGCGTGACGCTGCTCCTCAAAACCAGCGGGGCGCAAGCGATCAACTTCCGGCCGCCGGCCGGGACGGTCCAAAGCGTCATGGCCTCTGGATCCGACGCGGCACAACAGCGCCGCAACCAGGCGCTAGCGGTGCTGCTGCTGTCCACGATCGGTCTCACCTTCATCGGCCTGCTCTCGGTCGCCGGATTCACCGTGATGGCACAAAGGCGGTTGCGTGCCCTGGGCATGATCGGCGCCATCGGTGCCACCGACCGGCAGGTGCGGCGGGTCATGATGGCCAACGGCGCCGCCGTAGGCATCGTGGGCGCGACGACCGGAGCTGTGCTCGGGCTGGTGGTGTGGTTCGCGCTCACACCCGCCTTCGAGGGTGTGGTGGGCCACCGGTACGACCCCCTCGCCCTCCCATGGTGGGCAGTCGTCGCAGGTGCATTCCTTGCCGTCCTCACCGCGATCGCGGCCTCCTGGTGGCCGGCTCGTGCGGCAGCGAAGCTGCCCATCGTCGCTGCGTTGTCCGGACGACCAGCACCACCGCGGCCCGCGCACCGCTTCGCCCTCCTCGGTACTGTCCTCGCTGCCGCAGGCTTCGTCTCCTTGGTGATGTCGCGCACGGTGCACCCGGTGCTGATCGTGACCGGCATTCTGGCGATGACAGCCGGCATGTTGCTGCTTGCCCCCCTCGGGATCAGCGCGTTGGCAACTGTCGCGGCACGCGCACCCATCGGCGTACGCCTCGCTCTGCGCGATCTGGCCCGCTACCAAGCGCGATCCGGCGCTGCTCTCGCCGCAGCGACACTCGCTGTCGGCATCGCTGCCACGATCACCGTGACCGCGGCGGCCGAACAGGCGCACGATCACGCCCTCACCGGCGGCAACCTGCCGGCCAACCAGCTCATCGTCTGGCTCGACAACCCCAACAACCAAGGGGGCCCGGGGATGGCCGTTGCCCGGGTGACGCCCAATGGGGGCACAGCCCCTCCCGCGCTGCCCGACAGTGCGGTAGTCGCGAGTGCACGCGGGACAGCCAACGCCATCGCGCAGGCGATCGGCAGCAAAACCGTTGTGGAAATGGACAGCGCCGTCGACGTCACGACACCCCTGCCGGCCGGCGCTCCGCCGGACGCAGCTCAGGCGACCCTCGTCCGCCCCATCCACGTCTCAGGACGCGGCCAGGGCTGGAACCAGGTGGCGACCCCGTACGTCGCAACTCCTGCAGTGCTAGCCCTGTACGGACTTTCACCTAGCGACATCGCCTCCGGCAGCCAGATCCTCAGCTCCCGGCGCAACCTCGTGGGGGTCCAGCTCGGCACCGGCTTCAGGGGGGATTTCCAGTCCGTCACCGTGCAACAGTCCGGACGACTGCCCAACTACACCTCGGCACCGAACACGCTGATCGCACCCACGGCAATGACGACCTATCGGTACGCCACCGTGCCGGTCGGCTGGCTGGTCCAGTCCAAGCACCCTCTCACCACGGCCCAGATCACCGATGCCCGGAACCGCGCCGCAGCCCGCGGGATCACCATCGAGGTGCGGACCGGACCGGACCGCGGGCTGCAGCACCTGCGCGACTACTCCACGCTGGCCGGCATCCTCGTGGCACTCAGCGTGCTGGCCATGACGGTCGGACTCATCCGCAGTGAGACGGCACGAGACCAACACACCCTGGCCGCAGCCGGGGCCAGCGGCGCCACACGACGCACGTTGAACGCCACCTCGGCCGGAGCGCTGGCCGCTTTGGGCGGCACCCTCGGGACCGCGACCGCGTACTTGGCGTTGATCGCCTGGCATTGGCACCACATCAACTACCTGAACCAGCCGCCCTACCTCAATCTCGCTGTCCTGATCCTCGGCTTGCCCGTCATGGCTGTCGCCGGAGCATGGCTGGTCGGCCGCCCGCCCAAGGCCCTCGGTCATCGCTCGCTCGAATAGCCCCATGTCCAGACGGCTGAGCCGCCCGCGCATCTGGCGGCTGACGCTGCTGTACTCGGCGCTGTTCGCCGTGGTAGCCGGCGTCCTGCTGATCTTCCTCATTGGCCTGAACAGATCGCTCGCGGGTCGGTAACCTGCAACGCATGCCCATCAAGTTCGAGAACGTCGGCATCGCCGTCCGTGACCTCGAAGCGACGATCGCCTTCTTCACCGACCTCGGGCTGACCGTCCTGGGCCGGGACACGGTCAGTG
>JAVEEN010000013.1 GCA_030840445.1 Pseudonocardiales bacterium | reverse complement strand
CCCGGAGATCGCCACCGTCGGAATCGGGCATGCCGCGGTCACCTCGGGGACCGTTCCAGCGCGCACGGTGATGTTGCCGCTGGCGCGCAATGCCCGGGCGAAGATGCAGGGCCTCACCGATGGTTTTGTCAAGCTCTATTGCCGGCCGGCCACCGGTGTGGTGATGGGCGGATCGGTGGTGGCCCCGCAGGCCTCGGAGCTCATCCTGCAGATCACCACCGCCGTCCAGCTGGGGCTCACCGTGCAGGAACTGGCCGCTACCTTCGCGGTATACCCGTCGCTGTCGGGGTCCATCACGGAGGCGGCGCGGCAGCTGACCCAACACGACGACCTGGACTGACCCCGGGCATCAGGCGATATCGATAGGAGAGGCGACCATGGAGATTTCACCTGAGCAGGTAGCGAAATCGCGACGGACGATCAAAGCGGCCGGCGTCTTCGCCGACAACGCCGAGACCATCGTTGCCCATGTCGATGCGCTCCCGGACGAACATGTCGTGGTGGCGGTGGTCACCAGCAGCTATGACTTCAACGGCGTTCATCACGTGTCCCGCCAGGAGTTGGTCGAGAAGGTCCCGGCGCTGGAGGGTCCGGACGGCTGGGCCATGGTGTTCTCCCAGGGCGCCGATGCCGAACACATCTCGGCTCGGACGGCCGAGATGATCGCGTTGGCCGAGAAGCGGATTGCCATGCTCGAGAAGATCGCCGCCCGGAGGTCGGCCGAATCCGACGATTGATTCAGTCGGGATCGGGGCCGGACGGGGGTAGCAGCCCGTGCTGGCGGAGCCGGCGGTCACGCAGTTCGTCGCCGTAGGCCAAGCCTACGAACAGCGGCCCGATGGTGACGAACAGGGCACAGTAGATCCTGATCTCCAACGGACCGGGCAAGAGCATCAGGCCGATGATCGGAATCACCGCGAACAGCATGATGCGGCCGGCCTCTCTGATCCGCCAGTCCGGGCCGGTCAGGTCGTGCAGTACCCACTCGTCATATCGATCGGGCAGGGTGCCGCCGACCGCGTAGCGAAACCACAGTCCCAGCGACGGCCGCTCTGCCATATCCCCAGTGTGCTCGGCTATCCCGGCCTGAGCTCGCGGGATCCGGGCAGGTTCTGAGAACCACTGTTCGTCACGTTAAGTGACTGATAAGTTCAGTGATGTTACGGACGGCGACAGTGCGCGGTGATCACGTCGGCACGGTTGCCCCGAGCGGCGGGCCAAGGAGCGGTGATGCACGAGCCGAAGTTGGCCAAGAAGCTCGCCCGGCCGGAGGCCGCGGACCACACCGGACACCCGACCGGACACGATCGCGATGCGAGCGGCCACGGCACCGCCACGCCGAGGCGTCCTGCGTCAGGCGTGCAACGCAAGCTCAAGGTCGGCGCGTCCGACGACTCGTCCGAGCTTGCTGCTGACCGGGTGGCGCAAGAGGTGGTCGCACGCTTGCGGCAGGCTCCGTCCGAAGCACCCGAGTCGCAGCCGGTCGGACCCCCGGACGCCTCACCACCAGCCGGATCGGTCGGTGCCCGGGACGACGGTGGTCCCGCGACCGAACGGGTCCAGAACCTGGTGGCCCGAGCCGCGGCGACCGGTCGTCCGCTGCCGGGCCAGGTCCGCTCGGCCTTCGAGACTGCGATGGGCGCCGACTTGGGCGGGGTCCGGGTCCATACCGGTGCCGAGGCGGCCGCGGCCAACCGGAGTATCAACGCCAAGGCGTTCACGGTCTCCTCGGACATCTTCTTCTCCGGCGGCCTACCGGATACCGCTCATGCTGATGGCCAGGCGCTCATGGCGCACGAACTCGCGCACACGTTGCAGCAACGGTCCGACGTCGTCGGGCGGGTCCTGGAGCTGGCCGATCCGGATGGGGGGCCCGTCATCGACGTCGCCCGGATCAACGATCCGTCGACCACCCTCGAGCAGCTCAACCGTTGGAAGGGCCTGCTGGGTTGGGAGGACACCGAGCTGGAAACGGCGATCGAGGATCGGATCGCGGCGATCGAGGCCGCAACGAAGGCTGCCGCCGACAAGGCCGCCGACAAAGAGGCCGTGGACAAGGCAGCCAAGGCGAAGGAAGACGCGGACAACGCGGCAGCTGCTGAGAAGATCCGGATCCGGCAGGAGGTCGAGACGGCGATCGGGCAACCGCTGACCAACTACGACGAGACTGTTGACCGGTCGCTGCGGGCCACGTTCAAGGACACGTCGTACCCGGCGCCGTTGCTGGCGGGCCATTTCTTCCAGGCGGCCGCAGCGACCGAGTCTGCGCGCTCCGTTCAGGAGGTGCTCGCTGCGCTGCTCACGAACGAGGTCGCCTTGGAGGCCTTCATCTACGCCAACGGCGGCCTCAACGCCCCAGCTCAGATAGCGACGACGGTCGCCGACGCCCTCAAGGTGGCGACCGCGTGGACGGCCCTGGGCGAGCGCGATACCGCGCTGAAATCGCTGAATCTGATCTGCGCCCAGATCAAGGCCGGTCGCATCCACCCGATACGGGACCAGTACCGCAAGGCGACCCTGACCTCGACCTCCGGACTCATCTACAACTTCGGTCGGCTTGAGCGCAAGCGGGCCCAAGCCGAGGCCGAGGTGCATCTGCACCTGGGAAGGAAGGGCGACCTCAACAACTCCGGCTTGAAGAATCGCAGCGAGGGAACTGGGTCCGACCGCGCCAAACTCACACCGAAGACCTATCAGGACGTGCGCGCAGCCATTCTTGGCAGGGGTCTCTGGCAGGACTGACCAGTCTGCTCAGTCTCTTATCGCACATCGGTCTTTGACGCACATCAGTCTTTGACTCACTCAGTCTTTGATCTCGCACAGGACCGACCCAGATGTCACGACCGCGCCGGGTTCGGCCCTGAGGCCGCTGATCGTGCCGGCCTTGTGGGCGTTGATCGGCTGTTCCATCTTCATAGCCTCGAGCACCACGACCAGGTCACCCGCCGCCACCTGATCGCCGTCGGCGACCGCGACCTTGACGATCGTGCCCTGCATCGGGGCGGTGAGTGCGTCACCGGAGGCACCCGCGCCCGCCTTCTTGCCGGCCGAGCGCTTCGGCGCCGCCTTCTTCGCGCCGCCGGCGCCACCACCAGCAGTGGCACCGCCGAAGCCGGCCGGCAAGGAGACCTCCAGGCGCTTGCCGTCGACCTCGACCACCACCGTCTCGCGCTCAGCCGGGACACTCTCGTCGGCAACCGCGGCCGTGAACGGCGGAATCTGATTGTCGAACTCGGTTTCGATCCAGCGGGTGAACACCGTGAACGGCGCCCCCCCGGACGGCGCGAATGCCGGGTCGGATACCACTGCCCGGTGGAACGGGACAGCGGTTGCCATTCCGTCGATCTGGTACTCCGCCAGGGCGCGGCGCGAGCGAGCCAGTGCCTCGTCCCGGGACTCGCCCCACACGATGAGCTTCGCCAGCAGGGAGTCGAACGCGCCGCCGATCACCGAGTTCGCCTCGATTCCGGAGTCCACCCGCACGCCAGGACCAGCAGGCTCCCGGTAGGTCGTCACGACACCCGGGGCGGGCAGGAAGTTGCGGCCGGCGTCCTCGCCGTTGATCCGGAACTCGAAGGCATGCCCGCGCGGGGTCGGGTCCTCGGTATAGCGCAACACCTCGCCGTCAGCGATCCGGAACTGCTCACGCACCAGGTCCAGGCCCGAGGTCTCCTCGGTGACCGGATGCTCCACCTGCAGGCGGGTGTTGACCTCTAGGAAGCTGATCACGCCGTCGCTCCCCACCAGGTACTCCACGGTGCCGGCGCCGTGGTAGCCCGCCTCGCGGCAGATTGCCTTGGCGGAGGTATGGATCCGCTCCCGCTGGTCGTCGGTGAGGAACGGGGCCGGTGCTTCTTCGACCAGTTTCTGGTTGCGGCGTTGGAGGGAACAGTCCCGGGTGCCGACGACGATGACGTTGCCGTGCTGGTCGGCCAGTACCTGGGCCTCGACGTGCCGGGACCGGTCCAGGTAGCGCTCGACAAAACATTCACCCCGGCCGAAGGCGGTGACGGCCTCGCGTACCGCGCTGTCGTACAGCTCCGGGATCTCCTCGAGGCTCCGGGCGATCTTCAGGCCGCGGCCGCCTCCGCCGAACGCCGCCTTGATCGCAATGGGCAGGCCGTACTCCTGGGCGAAGGCGACGACCTCGTCCGGCCCGGAGACCGGGTCCTTGGTGCCCGGCACCAATGGGGCGCCCGCTCGGAGCGCGATGTGGCGGGCGGTCACCTTGTCACCGAGGTCGCGGATCGCCTGCGGGGACGGTCCGATCCACGTCAGGCCGGCTTGGCCGACCGCCTCGGCGAATTCCGCATTCTCGGACAGGAAGCCGTAACCGGGATGAATCGCGTCAGCGCCGGACTGCCGGGCCGCTTCGATCACCTTGTCGATGACCAGGTAGCTCTCGCCCGGGGTGTTGCCTCCGAGAGCGAAGGCCTCGTCGGCCATGCGGACGTGCAAACCATCGCGATCCGGTTCGGCGTACACCGCGACCGAGGCCAGTCCAGCGTCCTTGCAGGCGCGGATGACCCGGACCGCGATCTCGCCCCGGTTGGCGATGAGCACTTTGCGCATGTGTGGCCTCCTAGATTTGCTGCGTTCCGGTGCGAAGGTTACCGACAGGTCGGGCGAAGTCGGGTGAGTGATCAGTCACGATGAAAATATCCAATAGGGTCTAGCGGTGATCGCCCCGTTGCCCGCCCGCCCATCACTGTCCGATGACGTCTACGAGGCGATCAAGACGCTGATCATGAATCATGCCATCGCTCCAGGTAGCAGGCTGTCCATCGACCAGCTGGCGCGTGACCTCGCGGTGTCGCCGACGCCGATCCGCGAGGCACTGGCCCGGTTGGAATCCGACGGCTTGGCCGTGAAGGAGAGCCTGCGGGGCTATTCCACGACACCGGTGCTCACCAGCGAGGAAGTCCTCGAGTTGTTCGAGCTGCGCGGCGTACTCGAGCCGTGGCTCGCCGAACGCGCGGCCACCCGCCGCACACCTGAAGACCTCAGCCGGCTGCACAATGAGCTGGCTTCGATGCCGGCCGTGCCGTCCGGCCAGGGTTATGAGGACTACCGGGAGCTGGCCAGTCACGACAGCCGTTTTCACCTGCTGGTTGCCGGTCTGGCCGGCAATGCCTGGGCCCGCGCCGCCTTGGAGCGGACGCATTGCCACCTGCATCTGTTCCGGTTGAACTACACCCACAAGCTGGGATCGACCGCGATCATCGGCCATCGAGAGATCGTGGCTGCCATTGAGGCCGGTGATCCCGGCGCGGCCCGCTCGGCCATGCAGCGCCATCTCGATGACTCCCGCAGTCGCGTGGCCGGTGAGTGACACGCAATCCGTGGGCTGAGTTACGCGATCACCCGATGAGCTACCCGATGCATGACGTACCTCGCGGGCTAAGGCGTAACTCGGCCGATCCACAGGCTCGCCTGGCTCAGTCCAGTTCGTCCAGACGTCGTCGGCATTGATCGGCGACGTCGCCGACTTCGGTCAGGGTTCCCGCCAGATCGCGCTGACGGGCTTGCAGGTCGAGGGTGATCTCGCCGAGACGGTCGAGCAGGGTCTGCAGCTGACGGCGTTCCGATGATGCAGCGCCGTCGTACATCCCGACGATCTCCCGGATCTCGGGCAGGGACATGCCAAAGCGCTTGCCTCGCAGAATGAGGCGCATCCGGGCCCGGTCCCGGTGGTCATAGACCCGCGATGTGCCGTTCCGGCCGGGGGAGATCAGCCCCTCGGCCTCGTAGAACCGCAGCGTCCGCGTTGTCACGCCCAGATCGCCGGCCAGTTGTCCGACCGTCCAGCAATCCGAGGTGTCTTCGGTGTCTTTCGTTGCCCCGCTCATGCGGATATAGTGACCTGACGTTGACGTAAACGTCAATCGCGCAGTCTGCGAGCCGGGAGTTCACATGTCGTTCGAGTTGTCCGCTGACCACGAGGTCTTCCGGAAAGTCGTGCGCGACTTCGCCGAGGCCGAGGTAGCGCCGCACGCGGCCCAGTGGGATCGGGAGCACCACTTTCCGGTCGACCTGATCCCGAAGATGGCGGAGCTGGGATTGTTCGGCCTCGTCGTCGCAGAGCAGTACGGTGGCAGCGCCGGCGACGGTGTGACCGGCAGCGGTCCGGACTTCACGGCTCTCTGCCTGGCCATCGAGGAACTCGGCCGGGTCGACCAGTCGGTCGGGATAACCCTGTCGGCCGGTGTCGGTCTCGGGATAAACCCGATTCTGTCCTTCGGTACTGACGCTCAGAAGCAACGCTGGCTCCCCGACCTGGTGGCGGGCCGGGCATTGGCGGGGTTCGGGCTGACCGAGCCCGAGGCCGGCTCGGATGCAGGCGCGACCCGGACCAGGGCGGAACTGGTCGACGGGCAATGGGTGATCAACGGGTCCAAGGCGTTCATCACCAACTCGGGATCGGCCATCACGTCCTGCGTAACGGTGACCGCCCGGACCGGCGAGATAGCCGGCCCGTCGGGCGATCGTCCGGAGATCTCCGCCGTCATCGTGCCCAGCGGCACCCCCGGGTTCGAGGTGCAGCCCGCCTACGACAAGCTCGGGTGGCATGCCTCGGACACCCACGGGTTGGTGTTCGAGGATTGCCACGTCCCTGAGGCGAACCTGCTCGGCGCACGCGGCGCGGGATTCCAGCAGTTCCTGGCCATTCTGGACGACGGCCGGATCGCGATCTCGGCGCTGGCTGTCGGTCTGGCTCAGGCCTGCCTGGAGGAATCGGTTCGCTACGCCAAGCAGCGCACCACCTTCGGCAAGCCCATCGGCGCCCGTCAGGCGATCGCGTTTGCCATCAGCGACCTCGCGGTTGCGGTAGAGGCGGCGCGTGGCCTGACCTACAAGGCTGCCGCGATGAAGGACGCCGGCCGCCCGGCCGCCCAGGTCAAACAGGCTGCCGCGATCGCCAAGCTCTACTCGACCGAAGCCGCGGTATCCGCGACCCGGGTGGCCACCCAGGTCTTCGGCGGTTACGGATTCATCGAGGAGTATCCGGTCGCTCGGTTCTATCGTGACGCGAAGATCCTCGAGGTCGGTGAGGGCACGTCCGAGGTCCAGCGAATGGTCATCGCCCGCGGCCTGGGCCTTCCGGTCGAATAGGCTTGCGGGAATGAGTGATTCGGCCAAGATCGCCGCTGCCCGCGAAGCCACCCTGGCCGCGCCGCCGAAGTCCATGGCCAAGCTGGCCGCCCAGCACAAGCTCTATGTTCGCGACCGGATCGGGTTGTTGTTCGACGAGGGCACCTTTGTCGAGGACTCCCAACTTGCCAACGCCACCGCGACCGGGCTGCCCGCGGATGGGGTGGTGACGGGGCAGGGGATGGTGGATGGCCGGCCCGCGCTGGTCGTGGCGAATGACCCGACCGTGAAAGCCGGATCCTGGGGTGCCCGGACGGTCGAGAAGATCATCCGGATCACCGAGCGTGCCTTGTCCGAGGAGCTGCCGATCTTCTGGTTCATCGACTCGGCGGGCGCGCGGATAACCGATCAGGTGGACCTGTTCCCGGGCCGGCGTGGCGCAGGCAGAATCTTTCACAATCAGGTTGCACTGTCGGGGAAAGTTCCGCAGATCTGTTGCCTGTTCGGGCCCTCGGCCGCGGGTGGCGCCTACATTCCGGCGTTCACCGACATCGTGATCATGGTCGAGGCGAACGCATCGATGTATCTCGGCTCGCCCCGGATGGCCGAGATGGTGGTGGGGGAGAAGGTCAGCCTGGAAGAGATGGGCGGCGCGCGGATGCACGCCACGGTGTCGGGCTGTGGTGACAATCTCGCCGTCGATGATGCAGATGCCATCGAGCAGGCCAAGTTGTTCTTCTCCTATTTCCCGATCAACTGGCGGTGGCCCGCGCCCGGCTATCGGGCCGAGCAGCCGCTCCACGAACTCGACGACGCCTCGGTGCCGCCGTCGGAATCGGTGCCGTTCGACATGCATCTGATCATCGACGGCCTGATCGATGCCGACTCGTTCTTCGAGGTCAAACCGGAGTTCGCCGCCGAATTGATCACCGGTCTCGGCCGCATCGACGGTCGGCCCGTCGGAGTGGTGGCCAACAACTCCGCGGTGAAGGGCGGCGTGCTCTTCGGTGACTCGGCCGACAAGGCGGCCCGGTTCATCTGGCTGTGCGACGCCTTCAACATCGCCTTGCTGTACCTGGCCGATGTGCCGGGTTTCATGATCGGTTCCGAGGTCGAGCGGCTGGGCATCATCCGTCATGGTGCGAAGATGATCACCGCCGTTTCCGAGGCCACCGTGCCACAACTATCGGTTCTGGTGCGAAAGGCGTACGGGGCCGGCCTCTACGCCATGGACGGCCCGGGCTTCGAGCCCGATGCCTGCATCGCACTACCGACCGCACGGGTCGCCGTCATGGGGCCCGAGGCCGCGGTCAATGCGGTATACGCCAACAAGATTGCCGACATCACCGACCCCGACGAACGGGCCGCGTTCATCAAAGCCAAGCGAGCCGAGTTCGAGGAGGATGTGGACCTGCTCCGACTGGCTTCCGACCTGGTCATCGATGTGATCATCGAGCCGTCCGAACTGCGGTCCGAGGTCACCCGCCGCTTTGCCGCGCTCGCGGGTAAGTCCAGGCCGCTCGCCGACAAGCGTCACGGGGTCCCGCCGGTCTGAGGCAGGTTGAGCAATTCCTGGCGGGGCGGATCTGCGGCATCTGCGGCATGATCGGCAGATGACCGAGATCCCTGATCGTTACCGCCGCTTGAGTGCCGCGTTCACCGAGAAGGTCGCCGGGGTGCCGCCGGACCGGTGGGAGTCCCCGTCACCTTGTGCGGGTTGGAGCGCCCTGGACGTGGTGCGCCATGTTGTCGAGACTCATGGCATGTTCCTCGGCTTGGTCGGTCGTGCCTTGCCCGAGGACATCCCG
>JAVEEN010000001.1 GCA_030840445.1 Pseudonocardiales bacterium | reverse complement strand
TCCATCTGATAGCTGCCGGTGACCTGCTCGCGGCGGCGAATCTGTTGCTCGTGCTCGGGCCGCGGCTGCTTATGGACGGCCAGGTGAAAACCCTGCACGGGCTCCTGGATCAACTCGGCGACGTCGCCCGAACGCTGACGTGGTGCGCCCTGCTCTACGGCTGGTGCGAATACCTCGCCGGTCGGTATTCGCAAGCCGACGCCTGGCTCGACACGATGCGCGACCTCGCCGAGGAAGGCTTCGACCACACTGCGGCGACGTCGCTGCGCATCAACCTCGCGCTCGCCCGCGGCGACATCACGCCCGCGCTGGCCGCCGCCCGTGACGTGATCGCGACCGATCAACTGCCGTCACACAACTGCGACCTCGCCACCGCCACCGGGTCGGCTTTCGCGTGGGCCGGACAGGCTGACGACGCCAGGCGCATCCTGCGGTATGCCGCCGAACGAGGCGCCGCCGAACGGTTCCCGGCAGCGCGCGTCCTCGCGCTCGTGCATCTGGCCATCGTGGAACTCGACGACGGCGCGGCGGCAAGCGCCCAGCGAGCTGCGTGTACGGCTGTCGACACCGCGCACGATCTCGGGCTGGGTGCCTATCACGGGGTGGCCGCGGCGTACGCGGTCCGCGCGCGGACCGCTGTGGACCCAGCTCATGGGCACGCCGACGCGCTGCTGGCTGTGAGCATGGGCAGGCTGGCCTCCACCGATCTTGCGCTCGGCTACGTCCTCGCCGTCTGCGCAGACACCCTGATGGACCTGGGTGACGCCGCCGGGGTGCCGCTGCTGGCCGAAGCCCAATCCATCCTCGGCCGGTGCCCGGATCCTGGTATCGCCGGTCGCTATCTGAGCCGCGCCGCATCCCGCCACGGCGTTGCCGAGCGGACCAGCGCTCCGATCGCCGCCCTCGTCGAGCACCTGACCGAGCGGGAGCTCGCCGTGCTGCGGTACCTGCCCGTCTCACAGATGTCGCAACGCGACATTGCCGCGGAGCTCTACGTCTCGGTCAATACGGTCAAGACCCACTGCAGGGCGATCTACCACAAGCTCGGCGTCGTCGACCGCAAGGCCGCCGTCCAGGCCGCACGTGACGTGCACATCCTCTGAGCGGTGCTGCCGTGCGATGAGGCTTTGCCTTCCGACGATGAGCTGCCTCGATGTGTCTCGATCTACCGGGTGCTTTCCCTTGCGAGTGTCGTCGGGGTCCGTTCCACGACAGGGAGAAGGCGCGAGTCCTCGACGGCGGCGGTGCGATGGCATACCCCGGCCAGATACGCAAGATTGCTGGCGAACGCGAAGAAGTCCTCGATGCTGGCCTGCCTGATCACCATGGCAACGTCCCAGCGTTCGTCGCTGGGACCGACGAAGAACGGACCTCCATCGGCAAGCAGGCTGACGGATCCACCGGTGGCGGCAAGGAACGGCAGGGTGTGGTCTACGTAGAGGTCGTAGGCGGCGCGGCCGCTGATCGGTTGGCTCGGCGCGAATTGCGGGTAGCCGGTGTAGTCCGCCCATGCCCGGAATCGGAGCAGGTTCAGCATGAGGAAAGGTCCGGCGATTCCTCGACTCAGCAGGCTGCCGGCGCTGTCATCTGTGGGGTCGAGGAACATGGCAAGGCCAATCTTTCGCTGTCTCGCGCGGCGCACCGCTCGACGGCATACGGGCCGTCGTCGGCCTGGTGGACCTTAGCTGTGTCGGTCAGCCCCCGGAGTAGCGGATCATGAAGTCGCGGTCGGTGTCCCTGCCGCCCTCCGGGTCGCGCGGGGCGTCCGTGTCCTGGCTCTCCACCGTGTCTTCCAACCTGACGGGCTCAGGCAGGTGCTTGAAACGGTTGGCACCGGACTCCGGGTCAGTGGCGGAGTCTCGGTTAGTCTTGTGTTCGCTCATGCGCGCAGTATCCACCCCACCCCTAGTACTGCGGCCGACAAGGCCGATGCAGGGAAACCAGCGGTCACTCCGGTTCGGTTCCCTGCGTCGACAGCCACCTGCATGCCCTCAACGCGGTCTATCGGTCGCGCAGCAGGCTCGACATGCCCACGCGCGGTTTGCCGGGAAATGTGGGCGCCCGCTTGAAAATGACGCAGAAAATTGTCAATAAGGGGTCCAATTTCGCGCGCGTTCACAGGGACGATGAGGCTTCCGCATTTAACGCACCCACCCGCCGTCGCGGAGAACACCGATCCGTTCCCCTCGCGCTCCTAACCTTGGAGCATGCCGGAGTTTCAGAGCCCGGCGCGTCCTTACCGGCCCCCGGATAGCCGAACGTCCAAGCGGACGCGGTAACCGTCTGATTGCAAACGGCCACTCTGGATCGAAGCCGAGGGCGCGCAGATCGGACCGTATGTGCCAGCGGCTGCACACCGCGCAGGAAGATCATCGGAATGATGCGGACAAACCGATGATCGGATGCACGGACCGACGGTGGGTCTCGGTGCTCCTCCGGTCCGCTGTGCGAGCATCGAAGCCATGTTGGAAGAGCGACGCATTCCGACCCGCACACCCGAGTGGCGAGGTATCTACGCCCGCATCCAAGTCGCCATGGAGCTGACC
>JAVEEN010000395.1 GCA_030840445.1 Pseudonocardiales bacterium | reverse complement strand
TACCGCTACGACTGGGCCCGCGATCCTGGAGCCGGGCATCCGGTAGCCGTCGTCCGGCCGACCACGACCGAGCAGGTCCAGATCACGATGCGCTGGGCGCACCGCAACCGGGTTCCGGTGGTACCACGGGGTGCCGGCAGCGGGCTGTCGGGCGGATCCTCTGCGGTGCAGAACGGGATAGTGCTCAGTCTTGACCGGATGCGCCGCATCGAGATCGACGGGGCGTCCCGGGTGGCCGTGGTCGAACCCGGCGCGCTCAACGCGGCCGTCAAAGCCGCCGCCGCCCTGGAGGGACTGTGGTACCCGCCTGATCCGTCGTCCTTCGAGATGTGCTCGATAGGGGGCAACATCGCCACAAACGCGGGCGGTCTGTGCTGTGTCAAGTACGGCGTCACAACCGACTACGTCCTCGGACTCGACGTCGTGTTGGCGGACGGAACAGCAATAACCCTTGGGGGAAACCGGCTCAAGGACGTCGCCGGCCTGTCGCTGCTCAAACTGTTCGTCGGCAGCGAGGGCACCCTCGGCATCGTGACGAGGGCGATCCTGCGATTGATCCCGCCCCAGGCACCACCCAGCACCATGGTGGCTCTGTTCGGCTCGGTATCCGCGGCCGCCGAGGCGGTCGTCGCGATCAGCCGAACGGCCCGACCGGCCATGCTCGAACTCATGGACTCCGCCTCGATCAACGCTGTGGAGGATCACCTGTCGATGGGGCTGGACCGGAACGCCGGTGCGCTGCTGCTCGCCCAATCGGACCTCGGTGGGTCCCTCGCCTCGGCCGAGGTCGCCGAGATCGAGCGCATCTGCATGGCTTGCGGTGCCACTGAAGCCTTCCGGACCGACGACCCCGTCGAGGGTGAGGCGTTCGCAATTGCCCGCCGGGCCGCGTTCCCCGCAATCGAGAAACGTGGTTCGCTGATGCTCGAAGACGTGGGCGTGGCGGTACCGAGGTTGCCCCGATTGCTGGCCGGCATTGCCGAGATCAGCGAACGTCTCGGCGTCGAGATACCCACGGTGGCCCATGCCGGAGACGGGAACACCCACCCGATCGTGGTCTTCGACGCCGCCGATCCCGAATCCTGCCGACTGGCGCGGCTGGCCTTCGACGCGATCATGGCGCTGGCCATCTCGCTCGATGGCACCATCACCGGTGAGCACGGCGTGGGACGGCTGAAGAAGGGTCAGCTACCCGCCCAGCTCGGGCCTGACGTAATGGAGCTGACCCACCGGATCAAGGACGCGCTGGATCCGCTGGGGATCCTGAACCCCGGAGCGCTGCTCTAAGCACGGCATAGCGTCGACTTGACTTCATGATCACTAGAGTCGGTGCCCGATGACAACCGGGTGCTGGGTCCTCGTCGGGATCGCGGCCGTCTTCGCCGTACTGGACTGGCTGGCGGTCGCGTCCGAGTCGCGCCGTGTCGAGGTGGTGGCCAAACCGACAACCCTCGGCCTGCTGGTGGCAGCGGCCATCCTGGCCCGGCCAGAGCGCACGGGCGTGCACCTGTGGTTGGTCCTGGCACTGATCTTCGGTCTGATCGGCGACCTGGCCTTGGTCGCGAGGTCGCCTGCGGAGCACAGCATCCTCCACCGCGAAGCGCCGGACTGGTTTTTCGTCATCGGACTGGTGAGCTTTCTACTCGGTCATCTCAGCTACTGTGCCGCGATCCTGCGCTACGGCGTCGAACTCACCAGCGTGCTCTTCGGCCTGGCCCTCGTCGTGCTGATGCTGCTCATCTGCACGAGTCGCATCGTGGGCGGCGCATATCGCCAGGGTGGCCCGATGCTGGCGTCGGCGATCACGCTGTACATCGTGACGTTGAGCACGGCAGTCACCCTCGCCGTCGGGACGTCCTCGCTGCTGATCGCCTACGGCAGCCTGTTCTTCGCGGCGTCCGATCTGATCCTCGCCTACGACCGTTTCGCGAAGGCACAACCCTGGTCGCGAGTCGCGGTGGTGGTGTCCTATCAGATGGCTCAGTTCTTCCTCCTCATCGGATTGTTGCGGTGATCCGCCGGCCGGGTCGGCTGTGCCAGGAGCGCGGCGCGCGGTCGCGCCGCCCGGTCAGGAGGCCACCGTAGGCTGGTTGTCATGCCGCGCCGCCCTACTCGAACCGTGCCCACCGTGCTGCTTTCCGGAATTGGTGGATCAGCTGCCGGACACTGGCAGAGCTGGCTCGCCGGGCAGCTGGCCGCCACCGGACGCGAAGTGCGGTTCCCGGTTCTACCGAATGCCGATTCACCCGATCTCACCGAGTGGTTGGCCGCCCTGCGGAGCACCCTCGATGGGTTGCCGGATGACGGCTTCGACGTCGTCGCGCATTCGCTCGGCGCGGCGTTGTGGATGCATCATGCGGTGAGCGGCCACCCCGCCCCCCGGCCAGCTCGGGTGGCGCTCGTCGCCCTGCCCGCTGGCGACCAGCTGCCGGCCGAGGCTAGTACGTTCCTTCCGATTCCGCTGGATACCGACGGTCTTCGCAAGGCGGCTGACGGCACTGTGCTCGTTGGAGGCGACGACGATCCGATGTGCCCGGGTGGGATCGCGCGGTCCTACGGTGCACCGCTCAAGATGGCCGTCACGGTCATCACCGGCGGCGGGCACCTGAATGTCGAGTCGGGTTTCGGTCCGTGGCCCGCCGTGCTGGACTGGTGCG
>JAVEEN010000369.1 GCA_030840445.1 Pseudonocardiales bacterium | reverse complement strand
GGTGTTACACGATTCGGAAATACCGGCGGACTTCCGCACGTTCAAGCCAGAGCACGTTCACCCAGAGTCAGAGTTCGCGAACAAGGGATTTGACCATGCCACGCGCAGTTTGGAACGGAGCGGTCATCGCTACCAGTGAGGACACCGTGATTGTCGAAGGCAACCACTACTTCCCACTGGAATCGGTCGCCGAGGGCGTCCTGAGCGAGAGCGACACGCACACGCTCTGCCCCTGGAAGGGCACCGCCTCCTACTACTCGGTCACGGTGGACGGTAAGACCAACGCCGACGCCGCCTGGTATTACCCGACGCCCAAACCGGCCGCGGAGCAGATCACCGATCGGGTCGCCTTCTGGCACGGCGTCACGGTCGAGGACTGAAAATCAGTCCTTCGGCCGGACGGCAAGGCTGAGCCGAACCTGCTGGGTCAGCACGCCAGCTCGAGATCTGGATCACCGGCGTCCATCACCTCCGCGACCTGACGGCTCCGTTCGGGTACCAGTGGTGGATGCATCCCTAGAACAATGGACTGAAGGTGACCGGTTGCGCTAGTGCCAATATCGCCGCCCCGGACAGTGCGAAACTTCCTACCGTGCGATCTGGCGGACCAGATAGCCGAACAATGGTGGGACTCCGGCGGCGAGGGGAACGATGGCCCTGCGCAAGCGGGGTTTTCTTGATGCCCATAACAGCGACTCGGTGATAGTGCGGTATCTGCGCGAGGTCTGCAGCCACTCCCGTTCGTAGCGCGCAGGCTGACCGGCCCGAATGCATCCGATCAGTTGCCGCGCGGAGGCGAAGCCAACCGCCAGACCCTCGCCGGTCAACGCATCGACATAACCGGCCGCATCCCCGACCAACATCACCCGGCCCTTGACCCGTTGCGTCGACGCCTGTCGCAGCGGACCGGCGCCGCGCACCGGCGAGGATCCGGCACCCCGCAGACGTTCGATGAGCTGCGGAAATGCCTGCAGATGCTCGGCAAACTGGCTGCGGTGCCGGCTGAGAATCGCGACTCCCACCAGGTTCGGACCCAACGGTGTCACGTAGGCCTCCGAACGCTCGGACCAGTGCACCTCGACCAGGTCTGACCAGGGTCTCAGCTCGAAGTGACAGCGCAGACCCCACCTCGGCGCCGTCGAACGGTTGAGGGCGGCGTCCAGTCCGGTCAACCGTCGCACCGGCGAATGCAGTCCGTCTGCTCCCACCAGGTATCTGGCCCTGAAGCCGGCGGCCCGTACGGTCTCGCCGTCCTGCTCGACCGAGGTGACCATGTCGTCGATGATGGGAATACCCTGGCCCTGCACGCGGGCATGCAGGGCCAGGTGCAACTCGGTCCGCTGAATACCTCGACCGGGACCCGCTGAAAACAATGCCTCGGCCTGCGACCTGCCGTTGGTGTAGCGGATACCGCGGAAGTCCAGGCCGGGAACATCGACGTCGAGGTCCCGTAGCGCCGCCACCGCGCCGGGCATCAAGCCCTCGCCACAGGCCTTGTCGATCGGCGCCGTTCTCGGCTCGATGACGGCCACATCGAAACCGGCGCGGGTGGCGTACAACGCTGTGGCCAAGCCGACCGGGCCGCCCCCTGCGATGAGGATGTCCTTCATGCGCCGACCAGATCCTCCAGGGCCGCGTTCTCAGCTCGAATGCGTATCCGCAACAGAAGGGCGTTCAACAACGAGAAGGCGACGGCGGTGATCCACGCCGAATGTACCAATGGCAAGGCGATTCCCTCGACGATCACAGCAACATAGTTCGGATGTCTGAGGAAGCGGTACGGGCCACCCTCGACCCGCCGGGCGCCTGGCACCACCACGACGCGGGTGTTCCACTGGCGACCGAGCACGGTGATGCACCACCAGCGCAAGCCCTGGGCTGCTACCACGATTGCCACCATGAGCCAACCGAGGACCGGCAGGAACGGCCGATGCAGTGCGGCCGCTTCCAGCAGGCATCCCGCCAGCAGCCCGGAGTGCAGCACGACCATCGCGGGGTAGTGCCCGAAACCCGATTCGACACCGCCGCGGGCCACACTCCAGGCGAGATTTCGCTTGGAGACGATAAGCTCTGCCAGCCTTTCCAAGCCGACCGCTACGATCAAGACGCTGTACCAGAACACGGCCGGCTACCAGCGCAGCAGGACGAGTTCGGAACAGAATCCCGGACCCATCGCCATCAGGATTCCTGGGCTGCCGGGTGGGAAACTTCGTTTCCGCATGGTGTCCTGCAGCACGTGGAGCACCGAAGCGGAACTGAGATTGCCCACTTCAGCCAACGATCGCCAGGTGATCTCCAATGCGTCCCGCGGCAGACCCAGCTCGGACTCGATGGCTTCGATGACCTTCGGCCCCCCTGGATGACACACCCAGCCGGCCACATCCGCCACCTGATGATCATGCTCGGCGAGAAAAGCGCGGACATCCGTGCCCAGATACTCTTCGACCAGTGCCGGCACCTCGGCATCCAGCACGATCTTCAGCCCCGAGGCACCGACGTCCCATCCCATGGTGCGTTGTGTGTTCGGGTACAAATGTGCTCGCGAGTCGAGGACCTCCGGACCCGTCCAGCGATCCGGAGTCGCCGCTGCGCGGTTGCTGCCGACCGCGACGACCGCAGCGGCGCCGTCGCCGAACAGGCCGCTGGCCACCATGTTGGCCACCGATCGGTCCTGGTGCTGGACTGTGAGGGAGCACAATTCGACCGAGAGGAGAACCGCGACGTCGTCCGGGCGGCCCAACAGGTAGTCGTGCAGGCGTGCGATACCGGAGGCGCCCGCCACGCACCCCAGCCCGAACAGTGGCATTCGCTTCACATCCGGTCGCAGCCCGATCCGCCCCGCGATCCGGGCGTCCAGCGATGGCGCCGTCACCCCGGTCACGGTCGTGAAGATGATCAGGTCGACATCAGCGGGATCGAGACCGGCCTCGTCGAGAGCACCGAGCACAGCAGCGCTGCCGAGTTCGGAGCCGTGCTCGATGAATGCGTCGTTGGACTGGCCGAAATCGCGTAGCTCTGGGTAGCGGTCCAGTGGCAGCACGGTATGACGGCTGTCGACCTTGGCGTTGTCGTGAAAGCGGCCCAGTAGGGCCCGATCACGATCAGTGTCGACGCACCAATCCGCAAAGGCTTCGGTGATGACCCGTTGAGCGTGGCGGTGCTCGGGCAGGACTCCGCACACCGCGGCGATGGTCGTCATCGTGCCAGCCTAAGTCGACCAACCCCGATCCCGCCGGAATTGGCCCGCTTATGCTCGGGCGGTGACCAGCGAGCGGACCCCTCCGGTTGCGTCCTCGCGGTCGCGTCCGTCCACCGCAGCTGCCTTGGCGCTGTCCAGTCATCCAGCCCCGACGGTCGCCGTGACCGTCCTCGCCACGGTGCTCGTCGCGGTGGCCGGCAACGGCTGGCTCACCTGCCTGATCGCGGCGAGTGCACTGCTGACCGGCCAGCTCTCGATCGGGTGGTCCAACGATCTGATCGACAGCGACCGGGACGCCGCCAGCCGGCGTAGCGACAAGCCGGTCGCGGCCGGGGCGGTGGCCCGCAGCACCCTCCTCGGCGCCATAGCTCTCGCTGTGACCGCGACGGTGCCCCTGTCGCTGGCCCTGGGATGGCGGGCAGGTCTGGCGCACCTGGTCGGCGTCGCGGCAGGCTGGCTGTACAACCTCGGTCTGAAGGGCACTGCCCTCTCGCCGGTGCCCTACCTGATCGCCTTCGGAGCCCTGCCGGCCGTAGCCACCCTCGCGACCCCGGAACAGCGCTGGCCACCGGCCTGGTCGATGGCGGCGGCCGCGTCGATAGGCGTCGCCGCCCATTTCGGCAACGTGCTGCCCGATCTGACCGAGGACCTCCTGGCGGGGGTCCGCGGGCTGCCGCACCGCCTTGGACCGG
The DNA here is from genome assembly GCA_030840445.1 of Pseudonocardiales bacterium. Classification (GTDB taxonomy): domain Bacteria; phylum Actinomycetota; class Actinomycetes; order Mycobacteriales; family Jatrophihabitantaceae; genus Jatrophihabitans_A. The sequence continues at coordinate 6,727 of JAVEEN010000369.1, read as the reverse complement.
TGGGCTCCGGCCTTACCTCCGCCGTCGCGGTACTCGTCGCGACGCTTCTGATTCTGACCGGGCCCGCCCGCAGTCCGTCGCCGTTGGACTGGTCCGGGCTGGGCGTGGTGCTGCTGCTCACGCTGGCCGGTCTCCTCGGCACGCGGCGCAACGCCCGCTCCGAGATCGCGTTCTACGCCACCATGGCTGCGGCGGCGGTCGACGTCGTCCTGATCGCGCTCAGTTCCGGCCTCAATATGCCGTGAGACCGACCTGCTGCACGGTGGTCGATCACAAAGGTGTAGGCAGGAGTTACCGGTACGCAGAGGTACCCGCACAACCGCAACGCACGCACAGCAGAGCCATCCGAACAGAAGGAGAATCTCGTGGAGTACCGCACGCTCGGCACCAGCGGTTGCGTGGTGTCGAACCTCGCCCTCGGCACCATGACCTTTGGTAGCGAGACCGATGAGGCCGGCGCGCATACCCAACTCGACACATTTCTGGACGCGGGCGGGACGCTGGTCGACACGGCGGATGTTTACAGCGCCGGCGTCAGTGAGCAGATCATCGGGGGCTGGCTGGCGTCGCGGTCCGGCTCGCGGGACCGCATTATGTTGGCGACCAAGGGCCGGTTCCCGATGGGCGATGGGCCGAACGACGTCGGGCTCTCCCGTCGCCACCTGGCAGCTGCCCTGGACGCGTCCTTACGCCGGCTCGGAGTGGACTCGATCGACCTGTACCAGGTCCACGCGCACGATCCCCTGACCCCGATCGAGGAGACCCTGCGTTTTCTCGATCATGCCGTCCAAGCCGGCAAGGTGAACTACATCGGCCTGTCCAACTTCACCGGCTGGCAGTTGCAGCGCGCGGTCGACCGGGCAGCTGATCTGGGCCTGGCCGGGCCGGTTACCCTGCAACCTCAGTACAACTTGCTCGTCCGAGAGATCGAATGGGAGATCGTTCCGGCCGCGGCGGCCAACGGTCTCGGGCTGCTCCCGTGGTCACCGCTCGGCGGCGGGTGGCTGACCGGCAAGTACCGTCGCGAGGAACGCCCCACCGGGGCCACTCGGCTCGGGGAAAATCCGGAACGGGGCGTCGAGGCCTACGACCGCCGCTCCACAAGAGAGCGCACCTGGGACGTCGTCGACGCCGTGCGCGCCGTGGCGGCCGGCCGGGACGTGTCGATGGCGCAGGTCGCGTTGTCCTGGCTGGCGGACCGGCCCGCGGTGTCCTCGGTCATCCTCGGTGCCCGCACCGTCGAGCAACTCGAGGACAACCTCGGTGCTGCGGGCCTGCACCTGTCCGACCCGGAAACGGCGGCACTGGACGTTGCTAGCGACCCGGAACCAGCCGACTATCCGTACGGAGGCCCCGGTGTCGAGCAGCGTTCGCGGGCACTGGCCGGGGGGCGCTAGCTCCTGGACCCTCCGGAGTCCGCTCCGGCCTCCGGAGGGTCGAACCGGACGTCGATGTCTTCGAACCCCTTGGCGCGCTGCGCCTCGGCCTGATCGCGATAGGTGGATTCGTCGGCCGGTGTCAGATTTACGTTGTCCGTGAACGGGCTGAGCAAGGCCCGCGGGTAAAGGCGCAGGGCGCGCACGACGTTGATCTCCACCGCGAACACGAGCACGATGGCCTCCAGGTAGATCCAACCGACCAGACCCAGGACCAAGGCGAAAACACCGTTGGTTGCACTGGCATTCTTCACCACCTGGGTCACGTAGACCGCGCCGAAGGTCTGCAGGAGCTGCCAGGCGATGGCGGCCAGCAATGCACCTGGAAGCACGGTTCGAGTCGTCACGGTGCGCGCCGTGGCGACTCGGAAGGTCAGTACGAAGACACCGAGGTTGATCCCGATGGAGGCGCCGAAAAGCAGAATCTTGAGACCGGCGCCGACCGACGATCCGAAGGCGCGCGCGGACACGCCCAGCCCCGACAGAAAGGTCGTGGCGAGCACGGCACCCCCGGCAACGACCAGCAGAAGCAGGCTGCGACCGCGGCTCTTCAGGGGATTGGGACGAGAGTTCCTGGGCACCATCCAGGCCACGTTCATGGCATGTTGGATGGCCTGGCCGACTCCGAGACCGCCGTACAGGGTGCCGAGAATTCCGACCGCCAGGCCGACGCCGCTGCCGGACACACCGCGTGGATCTCCGAGCTGCTGTCCGATGACGGGGAATTGGCCGAGGGCCGAACTCAGGACCTTCTGTTGCAGGGTCGGGTCATTGTGCACGGCGAAATCAAGCACCGTGCTCAGCAGCAGAAGCAGCGGAAACAACGACACGAACCCGTAATAGGTGATCAGCGCCGCCAGGTAGCTGCCCTGATCGTCGAAGAATTTGTAGATCACCGCAATCGGGAACGACGTCCAGGGGTGATGCCGCTGGAATCGGTCGAGTCGATCAGACAGCGACAGCGTCACGCCGGATCTCCGTGCCTCTTCGCCGCCGCCGGTAGTCGGGTTCACATCGGGCGCCGTGCTTCCACCACGGTACGGCTGGTTTCGCGTTCTTCTGAGCATTGCGGACGGCACTGCGGAGCGCACTGCGGCACAATCAGCCCCATGGTGGTCAGGCGCAGCGCAGGGATCCTGTTGTTTCGTCGAGGTGAAACAGCTTTCGAGGTCTTGCTCGGACATCTGGGAGGCCCATTCTGGCAACGCCGTGACGATTCAGCGTGGTCGATCCCGAAAGGGGAATACGAGCCGGGCGCGGAATTGCCTTTGGAGGCAGCCCGTCGGGAGTTTCGTGAGGAACTCGGCATCGACGTGCCGGCGGGTGTGTTGATGCCGCTGGGAGAGATCCGCCAGTCCGGTGGCAAGGTGGTCACCGCGTGGGCCCTCGAGGCCGACCTCGATCCGGAGTCCATCGTCCCGGGTTCCTTCCTCCTCGAGTGGCCCCGAGGTTCTGGCACCATGCAAGCGTTTCCCGAACTCGATCGAGTCAGCTGGTTCGGCATGGAAGCGGCTCGGAGCAAGATCATCGCCGGTCAGCGTGAGCTACTGGATCGCCTGCGGGCCCTCCCGCCGACACCCGGCTGAGGCCGTCTCCACTCGCTCGCGAGGCTCAATCGAGGCGAAACCAGGTAAGGTTCCTGCCATCGTGCCCAGCCGAGAAAGCGCCTCCGGCACGAGGAGCGTTCTGCCCCGTGGAGACACGCATGACGGCTTTGGTCAGCTTCGGCAGTCCAACTGATGAAGGTTCTGATGCAACCGCTGCGCCCGAGCAATGGATATCGCAGGATTGGTACCTGCTGCTGATCGAGCGACTGTCGGCAGAATTCGCGCACTTCATGCCGCAGCCGGCCCTGAACGCCATCGCCCACCGATGCCAGGCCGACCTGTCCGGCACGCCCGCTGGCGCGATGCCCGAACTGACCGAACGACTTGCCCGGCACCGGATCTGCGAGCTACTCGCCCACCGGAGGTCCGAGTGACCGCGTTCACCGCCGCGGGCAAGGACGTTGCGGTGGCCGCTTCGACACCCAAGGTTGGCCGATGATCGAGACCACCTGGCGGACCCAGGCGACGCCCGAGCAGGTCTGGCGCGTCCTGAGTGACGGCTGGCTGTACGCGAGTTGGGTCGTCGGGGCCTCGAGGATCCGGGAGGTGGACGATCGTTGGCCGGCGGTGGGAAGCAGGATTCACCATTCGGTCGGGGTCTGGCCGCTGCTGCTGAATGATGAGACTCAGGTCCTGACCAGCGAGCCGAACCAACTGCTGGTACTGCAGGCCCGGACGCGGCCGCTCGGGGAGGCTCGGGTACACATCTCCATCCGGGATCGGCTGGGTGCCTCCGGTCCGGTTGAGATCGGGATTCGCGAGGACCTGGTGGATGGCCCGGGACGCATCGTCCCGGCTGCGCTTCGTCAGCGGCTGCTGGTCCCCAGGAATCGAGAATCGCTGCGCCGCCTGGCCCTGCTGGCCGAGGGTCGTGGAAACGCCTGACCCGCCTGTCGGTTGAGCACGCCGCCGCGAAGCCCGCATAGGTGAGGCGGCCCAGCAGGAGTGAATCCGCCGTCTACTACCTTCTCATTCACTGATCCATTACTCGGATGCCGAAGGACTCAACGACAACACAGGTGGCGCTTGGTGAGACGCTGGGTACCCCGGTCGCTGTGGCACGATCGTCGTGAGCAGCAGCAACAGCAGTCCACAACGAGTGCGGGTGATCAACGATGAACGACACGTACGTCCTCGATGCGGTGCGGACTCCGGTTGGCCGATACGGCGGCGCCCTGGCCGGCATCCGGCCGGACGATCTAGCGGCCGGTGTGATTCGGTCGCTCATCGAGCGGTCCTCCCAACTGGACCCGGCAGACCTGGATGACGTGTTCTTCGGCGACGCCAACGGTGCCGGCGAGGACAATCGTGATGTGGCCCGGATGGCCAGCCTGCTGGCCGGGTTGCCCACCTCGGTGCCGGGCGTGACCCTGAACCGGCTGTGCGGGTCCGGCATGGAGGCGACCATCGCCGCGAACCGGGCCATTGCCGTCTCCGACGTCAGTCTGGCCATAGCCGGCGGGGTCGAATCGATGAGCCGTGCCCCCTGGGTCTTACTCAAGCCGGGTAAGGGGTATCCGGCTGGGTCCGAGACCCTGCATTCGACCACCCTGGGCTGGCGGATGGTCAACCCTGCGATGCCCCAGGAGTGGACGGTCTCCCTCGGTGAGGCAACCGAGCAGCTCGCCGAGAAGTACGGAATAGCGCGTACCGCGCAGGATGAATTCGCCCTGGCCAGCCATCAGAAGGCCGACGCCGGCTGGCGAGCCGGTGCCTTCGCCGATGAGGTCGTCCCGGTCGACGGTGTGGATCTCGTGCGTGACGAAAGCATCCGAGCCGACTCGACCATGGAACGGCTGGCCGCGCTCAAACCGGCATTCAGACCGGACGGGACCGTCACGGCCGGCAACGCGTCGCCGTTGAACGACGGGGCAGCGGCTCTGTTGCTCGGCGACGAGACCGGTGCGCAACGCGCCGGCCGGACACCGCTGGCACGCGTTGTGTCCCGTGGCGTGGCAGCGGTCGAACCTCAATTCTTCGGGATCGGACCGGTCAGGGCCGCGGAACTGGCCCTGACCCGCGCGGGCATCGGCTGGGGCGACCTGGACCTGGTCGAACTCAACGAGGCGTTTGCCGCCCAGTCGCTGGCCTGCCTGGCGGAATGGCCTGAGCTGGATCCAGAAATCGTGAACGTGCACGGCGGTGCCATCGCGATCGGTCACCCCCTCGGCTGTTCCGGGGCTCGAATCCTCAGCCACCTTGCGCACACGCTGAATGCTCGGCGGGCACGGGACGGCCGGGCCCGTTATGGCCTGGCCGCCATCTGCATCGGAGTCGGGCAGGGCCTCGCGGTCGTGCTCGAGGCAGCCTGATGTCCGACCGCGCCGAGCGTGGCGAGATGCGACGCGTCGTGGTGTCCGCGGCGGGAATCGACGTCGTGGCCGCCGATATTCCGAACCCAGGCCCGGCCGAAGCCCAGATTCGTGCTGTGCTCGCCGGCGTCTGTGGATCGGACACGCACGCCGCGCACGGCCGGCATCCGTTCATCCGGCTGCCTTATCATCCCGGCCACGAGGTCGTGGGCGTCGTCGAGCGGATCGGTGCCGACGTGACGTCGGTGCAACCAGGTCAGCGGGTCACCGTCGAGCCGACGCTGCCCTGCTGGACCTGCAAGATGTGCCGCACCGACCGGCCGAACCTCTGCGAGAACCTGCAGTTCTTCGGTTGCGGGTGGGATCAGGGCGGTATGGCGGATTACTTCACCGTCCCAGCCGACCGGTTGCATCTCGTACCTGCCGACCTGGACGACCGCACTGCCGCCTTGATCGAGCCGTTGTCCACGCCTGCTCACGCGATCCGCCTCGCCGGCCCGGTCACCGGGAAGGCAATAGCCGTGCTGGGCGCCGGCACGATAGGACTGCTGCTGCTTGCGGTACTCAAGGCGCACGGGGCCAAGCGGATTGTGGTGACCGACCTCCTCGCCGGAAAACGGCAGCGCGCGCTGGCCCTCGGGGCGGACGCGGTCGTCGATGCCGCTGCCGGGGACGTGGTCGATCGGATTCGGACCGCGCTCGGCGAAAGCGCGGACATCGTCTTCGACTGCGTCGCGATCGAATCGAGCATCGCGCAGGCGATTACCCTCGCCAGCAAAGGAGGAACGGTGACAGTGGTGGGCGTACCGTCCCGGGACGTGACCATACCGCTGCCCATCATCCAGGACCATCAGATCCGAATCCAGGGAAGTGCCACCTACCTCGCTGAAGACTTCGCCGAGTCGATCGCGCTTCTGCTGCAGGGGGCGGTGCATGCCGATGACATAGTCACGGCGGTACGGCCGATGAGTCAGGTCGCGAAGGCGTTCGAGGAGTCCGCCTCCGGCGAACACGTCAAGGTCCTCGTTCGAATGGAGCCCGAGAGCTGACCGGCCGGCGCTGGTGATCGGGATCGGGATCGTCAGCCTGCGTAAGGCGAAAATCATCACCCAGCACAGCCTTTGCCGCAATCGCCCCGAGCACGACGGTCACCTCCGGACGAAGTACGGCAACCTCGACCAGAAGCCACGGTCGGCAGGCGCGGACATGCCGCGCGGCCGGTGTCTGGTGGATCCTGCGATTGCCGCGGTCGGTCGCCTTCCACCGGAATGCTTGACCGTATTGCTCAGATACACCGTACGACGCTCGACACCGAGGTCAGTGAGTGCGCGGAGCAGCAGCTTGCCGGCCGGGCCGACGAAGGGTTTGCCCT
>JAVEEN010000339.1 GCA_030840445.1 Pseudonocardiales bacterium | reverse complement strand
CGCACCCTGACCGATCCGGCACTCGGCCTACCGGCGCTGCTCGACCCGCTCGGTGCGGCGGAGGTGGCGTGCGGCGCTGGACGCACCGTTGCGACGGCCGGCACAGTGCTGGCCGAATGCACGCTGCTCGCCGCCGGCTTGCGGACCGCGGCCACCTGCTACGAGAACGCCGACGATCTATCTGGTCGGTGGGCACCCGTGCTGAGGGCGATCCGCCAGTTGCCGGGTGCGGTCGCCGCGAGCCTGCCCCACCTGCTTCTGGCACCTGGCGGTGCCGATCCGGCTGCCGTACTGGCTGGTGCCCGGGTGCTCGCCGAACATGATCCGGACCTCGCGGCACCGCTCCTCGACGTCTTCAGTTCCGCTACGCCCGGCCCGCTGCCACCTGGTAGCGCGCTCTACCTACCCGATCGGTCGCTGTCTCCGATCGCCGGCCAGGCGCGCGCGCTGGCGAGCCTGTACTCAGACGGACGACCGCTGGTCTCGCGGCGGTCCGGTGAGCCGAGTGACGACCGAGCCGGGCCGCCACGCGGCGTCGCCGACCTGCTGCGCGGGCTGAGCTGTCGCGACGACAGCACCACCGGCGGGGGCATCGACCTCCGATTCGTGACCCACACCCGGCCGGACGGTGCCAGCACCCGCTCGGTCATCGTCGATGTGCCTGGCACCAAGGACTGGAACCTGCTGGATCGCCACAATCGGAACGTGGCGGACATGACCACGAACCTGCGGGCGGTCGGAAACGAGCAGACCACCTACGAAAGCGGGGTGGTGGCCGCCCTCCTGGCCAGCGGCGTGGGGGCCGACGAGCCGATCCTGCTGGTCGGCCACAGCCAGGGCGGCCTGGTCGCGGCGCGGCTGGCGGCCGATCTCGCGGCATCAAACCGGTTCCGGATCACCCACCTGCTGACGGCCGGCGCGCCGATCGGGCTGGTGGACATCCCGTCGCAGGTTCAGGTCCTGTCCCTGGAAAATGCCGGCGATGTCGTGGTCGGCCTCGATGCGGCCGACAATCGCTCTCGCCCCAACCAGATCACCGTCCGGACCAGCCGCACGGCATCGACCTTCGGAGCCCGTCACAGCTTGGACGGCGCCTACCTGCCGGCGGCCCGGGACGTGGACGCGGCAGGTGATCGGTCGGTCGATGCGTGGGTGAGCGGCGCCGCCGCATTCCTGACCGGCGACGGGATAGAAACCCGCGCCTTCCAGATCGATCGGCAACCTTGACGGCTGCCTTGCCCTATCCGGTCACCTCCAGCACGATCACGGCATGTTCGGACTCATGCAGGACTACCCGCTGACCATCGAATCAATACTGCGGCGCGGCGAGCAGTACTTTCCGAAGAAGGCCGTGTCCACGAACACGGTCAACGGCATCGAGCGGATCAGCTTCGCCGACCTCGGAGTGCGCGCCCGTCAGGCCGCCGGAGTCCTGGAAACTCTCGGCATCTCCGAGAGCGGCCGGGTCGGTACCTTCGGCTGGAACACCGCCGATCACATGGCCATGTACTTCGCGGTGCCGGCGACCGGGCGGGTACTGCACACGCTGAATATCCGGCTCTTTCCGGAGCAGCTGATCTACACAGCGGGCCACGCCGAGGACGAGGCGGTCTTCGTCGACCGCTCGTTGTTACCTCTTTTCGCGAAGTACCTGCCCAGCCTCGGCACCGTGCGGCACGTGGTCGTCTTCGACGACGGCTCGACCAACGAACTTCCCGACGATCCCCGGGTCGTGCGGTGGCAGGACGTTGTGGGTGACGAATTCGACTTTGCCGGCAAGGTGACGGACGAGAACACCGCGGCGGCCATCTGTTACACCACCGGGACCACCGGCAACCCCAAGGGCGTGCTCTATTCGCACCGCTCGACCTGGCTGCATTCACTGATCACCCAGGTGCCCTCCACCTTCGCGCTTCGCGAGTCCGACACCCTCATGCCGGTGGTGCCGATGTTCCACGCGATGGCCTGGGGCCTCCCCTACGCCGCCATGATGGCCGGTGCGAACGTCGTGATGCCCGGCCCGGATCTGTCCCCACCGAGCCTGCTCGAGCTGCTCGAGCGCGAGAAGGTCACGATCACGGCCGGAGTGCCGACGATCTGGATGGGAATGCTGCCGCTGCTGCCTGGACGGGACCTCAGCGCGCTGCGCACCGTGATCTGCGGGGGGTCGGCGGTGCCCAAGGCCTTGTCCGAGGGCTGGCGCGGCGCCATCGGGTTACCGATCACCCAGGCCTGGGGCATGACCGAACTGTCACCGATCGGATCGGTGGCCACCCTGCGCTCGGAGTACCACGGCGCCTCTGAAGATGAGCAGGCCGAGGTGCGTGCGACGGCCGGCTTCGCTCCGATCGGGGTCGAGATGCGGATCGTGGATCCGCAGACCGGCCAGGCGCTGCCGTGGGACAACCAGGCCTCCGGCGAACTGGAATGCCGCGGGCCCTGGATCGCACGGCAGTACTACCGAACCGACGAGCCTGGTGAGCAGTTCACCGAAGACGGCTGGCTGCGTACCGGCGATGTGGGTGCCATCTCCGACCTCGGCTACTTACGCCTGGTCGATCGGACCAAGGATCTGATCAAGTCCGGCGGCGAATGGATCTCCTCGGTCCAGCTGGAGAACACCATCATGGGGCATCCCTCGGTGGCCGAAGCCGCGGTGATCGCCCTGCCGCATCCGAAATGGATGGAGCGACCCTTCGCCTGCGTGGTCGTGAAACCCGGCCAGGAGTTGACCAAGGAGGAGCTGATGAATTACCTGGCCGAGCGGGTCGGTAAGTGGGGGCTGCCCGATGACCTGGAATTCATCGACGAGATTCCCAAGACCAGCGTCGGCAAGTTCTCGAAGAAGGCGCTCCGCGAGCGGTTCGCCGAAAGGCGGCTGCACTAGCCAACACCGGTCACACAATGTAACAATCTGCTCACGGATTGCGACTTGCGGCGTGTCGCACACTAGTCTCCGGTGTGACAGTTGTGACTGAAGTGATTGGTAAACGGCTGTCATCCGATCACATTTGCAAGGGGTCCGCCCGACACTGCCCCTGCCGGACGACCAGGAATCAGTCATATGCGTCTCACTGCCGAATCATCTCCGCATCTTCTCCGTCGCCGCCTTCGCCGGCGCATTGCCGCCCTCCTGGCGTGCGTCGCCGCCCTCGCCGCTTTGCTCGTCGCCTACCTGCCGACCGGGGCCAGCGCGGCGACCGGCCGTAATCCGATCGGTGTGCTGGAGGTCGCGTCCTTCACCAACGGACAGGTCACAGTGCGCGGCTGGACGATTGATCCTGACGTAAAAACCCCGATCGGCGTCCGGATCTACATCGACGGCAAGCCGCAGTTGTGGCGGGCCGACAAGGTCCGTCTCGACGTAGCCAAGGCCTATCTCGGCTACGGTGCCGCGCACGGGTTCAGCGGAACCTTCGGTCTTCCCAACGGCAGCCACAAGATCTGCGCCGTGGGCATGAACGTAGGAACAGGCGGCACGAATACCGTCCTGGGCTGCAAGACGCTGGTCGCCAACAACAATCCGGTGGGCGCCATGACGAGTATCACCCGGACCCCGACCGGCGTCCGGGTCGCCGGCTGGGCCCTGGATCCCAACACCCACGCGCCTGTCACGGTGGACGTCGCGGTCGACGCCGCGCACGCCAGGACAGTGTCGTCCGCCGCCCCCACAGCCACCCTCAGTGCGGTGCCTACCACGTACAGCGCCGTCTACGGCGTGAACCACACCTTTGTGCTGAACCTCAAGGCGGCGACCGGTAGCCACAAGGTGTGTCTGACGGCGTTCAATGTCGGCACCGGCGCCAACTCCCAGATCAGCTGCAGGACGTACGTGGTTTCGCCGAACCCCTTCGGCTACCTCGACAAGGTGACCAGAACATCGGCGACCACAATCACGGTGACCGGCTGGGTCATCGACCCCGATACGGTCAAGGCAACCTCGGTGAACATCCTGATCGACGGCAAACTGACCAACAACATCCCGGCCAACACCACGCGGACCGACGTGGCCGCCGTGTACCCCGCCTACGGTCCGGGGCACGGCTACGCCAAGGTGATCAGCGCCAACG
>JAVEEN010000049.1 GCA_030840445.1 Pseudonocardiales bacterium | reverse complement strand
GATCCAGAAATCGGTCTTGCCCGGATTCCAGAACTCCTTGGACTTGGCCAGGACCTCGTCCTTGGAATCAAAGGAGAAGACGCCGTAGTCGGGCATGGCTCCTCCTACTGGTCTGAACCGAATCGATCATTGGTTGAGGTAAATCATTCTTTGGTTGACCACGAGTGTCAATGGGTTCACCGGATACCAGGAATTTACAACCGGATACTTGCGCCTCAGCGTGACCAGTGCCACTCTTTCGCAAAAGTGGTGGCACTCGCACAAGAGGCCGGGCCCGGAGCCCGGCACGAAAGGGGCGTGGCAGCTCGTGTCGACAACGAAGGATCCAAACCGGGTGTCACCGGCAGTGGAGGAAGCACCGGTTCCTCGATCGGGCGACATGCAGCGACTGAAGGTCGGTGCTATCGGGCTCTTCGGGGTGCTGTTCATGGCCCTGGCCAACGCGGCACCGATCACCGCGATGAGCGGCAACGTCCCGATCGCGGTCGGCTTCGGTAACGGCATCGGCGCTCCCGGTGGCTACCTGTTCGCCACCGTCGTCCTGGTCCTGTTCACCATCGGCTTCGTCGAGATGGCCAAGCACGTCACCACCACCGGGGCCTTCTTCGGATTCATCTCCCACGGCCTCGGCCAGGTGTGGGGGATGGCGGCGGGTTTCATCGCCACCATGGCCTACATCGTGTTCGAGGGCTCGCTGATCGGCATCTTCTCCTACTTCGGAAACTCGACGCTGGACTCCTGGTTCGGATGGAACATCAACTGGTTCGTGCTGGCGGTGATCTGCATCGCGGTGGTCGGGGTGCTCGGGTACTACGACATCAACATCGCCGCCGCCGTACTGGGTTTCTTCCTGATCTGCGAGGTGTTGCTGCTCGGAGCGCTCGCCATTTCAGTGCTGTTCCACGGCGGTGGACACGACGGGCTGGTGGCGCAATCCATCAACCCGGTCAACGGCTTCAAGAATCTCGGCGAGGGTGGCAGCGCGCCGGGCGTGTCCGGTTCGCTGGGGCTCAAGGGTGCCGACGGCGCCGCCCTGCCGGCCGGAGCTGCGGCGATCGGCCTGTTCTTCGCCTTCTGGTCCTGGATCGGTTTCGAGACCACCGCCGTGTACGGCGAGGAGTCGCGCAACCCGAAGAAGATCATTCCGCAGGCCACCCTCATCGCGGTCGTCGGTCTGGGCCTGTTCTACACGTTCGTCTCGTGGATGGTGATCTCCGGAAACGGCATCAGCCAGACCTTGACCCTGGCCGCGACCAACCCGCTGCAGATGTTCGAAGGCGTCTTCCACCAGTTCCTCGGTGAGTGGGCGGTCCGGGTCTTCCAGTTCCTGGTCGTCACCGGCTCGTTCGCCTGTGCCCTTGCGTTCCACAACGCCGCGTCCCGGTACATCTACGCCATCGGCCGCGAGGCGCCGTCGCTGAAAAAGTCCCTCGGCGCGTCGCACCCGCACCACGGCTCGCCGCACATCGCCTCGCTGGTGCAGAGCATCATCACGCTGCTCATCACCCTCGCGTTCTTCGCGGTCAAGGGCAGTGACGCGACCAGCGCGGCCTACGTGTACGAGTACGGCATCCTCGCCGTGCTGGGCACGATGGCCATCCTGATCGTCCAGGCGCTTACCTCGGTCGGCGTGATCTGGTACTTCCACGTCAAGAAGGTGCATCCGGGCAACGGCATCACCACGGGGGTGATCCCGGCGATCGGCGCGTTGGGCATGGTGTACGTCGTGTACCTGCTCTTCTCCAACCTCTCGTTCGCCGGTGGTGGCGCGTCGGGATCCCCGCTGTTCAAGGCGATTCCGTACATCGTCGGTCTGGTCTTCCTGGCCGGCCTGGGAATTGCCCTGTGGATCAGGTCGCGTGACCCCGAGCGGTACGCCGAGATCGGACGCACCGTGCTCGAGGAAGCCCACGAGAGGGACTGACCGCACGGATGCCACCCAACGACACCCTGTCCCAGCTGAGCTTCGAACCCGACCCGGACGACGATCCGGCGGGCCTGGTCTACACCTTCGGTGGCGCTGCCCCGGTCGCATCCGTGCGGCCGGGGCAGGTGCTGTCGACCTGGACTCGCGATTGCTTCGCGGGGCGGGTGCGTTCCGCGGCAGACAAGGCGAGCGAGGTGTGCGATCCGCGCTACATCAATCCGCAGACCGGTCCGTTCTACATCGAGGGCGCCGAGCCCGGCGACACCCTGGCCGTACATTTCGTCTCGATCGAACCGAGATTCGGCTGGGGCGTCTCGGCCAATCTGCCGCTGTTCGGCGCGCTGACCGCCACCCCCACCACTGCCCTGCTGCACCCGCCGTTGCCGGAGCTCACCTGGTTCTACGAGCTTGACCTCGCCGATCGACTGGTTCGCTACCGAGCGCGGGACTCGGTTCATGAAGTGGACCTGCCGCTGGACCCGATGCACGGCACGGTCGGGGTAGCGCCGGCCCTGGGCGAGGTCCGGTCATCGCTGGCTCCCGGCAACTGGGGCGGCAACATGGATACGCCCGAGATGCGGGCCGGCGTCACCTGCTATCTGGGGGTGAACGTGCCCGGTGCCCTCTTCAGTTTCGGTGACGGGCACGCCCGCCAGGGCGAGGGCGAGACCTGTGGGGTTGCGGTCGAAACAGCCATGGACACCGTGGTCATCATCGACCTGATCAAGGATCGGAGCACACCCTGGCCCCGCTTGGAAAGCGATGACTACCTGATCACGACAGGTTCCACCAAGCCGCTGGAGGACGCCTTCAGAATCGCACATACCGAGCTCATCGGCTGGTTGTGCGAGGAGGTCGGCCTGTCGGTCATGGATGCCTATCAGCTCGTCACCCAGGCGGTGCTGTCGCCGGTGGCCAATGTCGTGGACACCGTCTACACCATGACGGCCAAGTTCCCTAAGGCCTATCTCAACGGCGCCCGCGCGATGAACGGCATGCATCAGCTCATGGTCGAACGCGCCCGGCAATTGCGGATGAACCCCTGATGCTGCTCAGCCTGGAGATGGCCGACCGGCTCTGCCGAACCGCGGTGGCAAACGCCGCCGCGGCCGGGGCCCTGATCTCGGTCGCGGTCGTCGACGCCGGCGGGCATCTGGTCGCGTTCCGCCGGATGGACGGAGCCGAGATCGCCGGTCCGATCATCGCACCGGACAAGGCCTTCACGGCGGTAGCCAACCGGATCAGCACGGCCGAACTGGGACGGCTGGCCCAACCGGGCGGTGAGCTGTACGGGTACTCCTCTGCCGCCAACGGCCGGTTCATCGCCTTCGGCGGCGGTATTCCGCTCTTTGCCGGCTCTGATGCGGCCGGCTCTAACGCGGTCGGCACCGATCCCGCGCGCTCCAATGCAGCCGGCGCGAGCGCGGTGGGCGCCGTCGGGGTCAGCGGCGCGACAGCGGCCCAGGACCACGCCTTCGCCGACGCGGCCGCGTCGCTCTGGACCGAACTGACCGGCGCCGGACAGGCGGGCGAGGACACCGGATGAGCCGGCCGGTGGGACGGATCCGTTTCATGGACGCCCAGCGGGTCAACCTCGACGGGTTCGCCGTCCCGGATGCCGCGCTCGGGCTGATCGCCTTCGACTCCCCGGCCGATCCCGAGCCCTCGCTGGTCATCGCCGATGGCCGGGTCGTGGAGCTCGACGGACGTCCGGAGGCGGAGTTCGACACGCTGGACGAGTTCATCGCACGGCACGGCCTGGACCTGGCGGTCGGTGACGAGGCGATGGCCCTGGACAACGTCGAGTTCGCTCGGATGGTCGTGGACCCGTCGGTGGCGCGGGCCGAGATCATCCGGTTGAGCGCCGGGATGACGCCGGCGAAGCTGGCGAAGAGTCTGGCCATGCTCCGGGCACCCGAGTTGATGATGGCGATGACCAAGATGCGCGCCCGGCGGACACCGAGCAACCAGGCGCACGTGACCAACCGGCTCGATGACCCGCTGCTGCTCGCTGCCGACGCGGCCACTGCGGCGGCCTTCGGCTTCCGCGAGCTGGAGTCCACGGTGCCGGTGCTGGCCGACGCGCCGTCCAACGCAGTGGCAGTGACGATCGGGGCCGCTGTCGGGGCGGCCGGCGTGCTGGTGCAGTGCTCGGTGGAGGAGGCGGCCGAGCTCGAACTCGGGCTGCGGGGTTTCGTCTCCTACGCCGAGACGATCTCGCTGTACGGCACCGACCAGGTGTTCCTCGACGGCGATGACACCCCGTGGTCGAAGGCGTTCCTGACTTCGGCCTATGCCAGCCGTGGCATCAAGATGCGGGTCACGTCCGGTGGCGGCGCCGAGGCCCTGATGGGTGGTGCCGAAGGCCGTTCGATGTTCTATCTGGAGTCCCGCTGCGTCGCACTCGCCCGGGCGATCGGATCCCAGGGCGTGCAGAACGGGGGTATCGATTCGGCCTCGGTCGCCGGCGCGGTGCCGCGCGGGGTGCGGTCCCTCACGGCCGAGAACCTGATGGTGATGATGCGCAATCTCGAATCGTGCTCCGGCAACGATGCCCTGATGAGCGAGTCCGAGATGCGCCGCACTGCCCGGACGCTGCCCACCCTGCTGGCCGGCTCGGACTTCATCTGCAGTGGCTTCGGGTCGATCCAGCGTTACGACAACATGTTCGGCCCGAGCAATATGAATGCCGAGGATATCGACGACTTCCTGGCCATCCAACGGGATTGGGGTGTCGACGGCGGCCTGCGTACCGCTACCGCCGAGAACATCGGCGAGCTGCGCCGCCGAGCGGTGGCAGCCGTGCGGGCCGTGTACAGCTGGTTCGGGCTGGCCGAGTTCACCGACGAGCACGCCGAACGCGCGATCGATGCGGCCGGTTCCAAAGATCTCGGCGACACCGACACCATGGCGGTACTGAATGCCGCGCGGACCATCCGCGATTCGGGCATGACCGGTATCGACATCGTCACCGCCCTTTACGAGTCAGGCTTCCAGACCGAGGCCGAGCGGGTGCTGGACATGCTCAAGGCCCGGGTCGACGGTGACCACCTGCACACTGCGGCGATCTTCGACGAGCAGATGAACGTGCTGTCGCTGGTGACCGATCCGAACGATTATCGCGGTCCGGGAACCGGCTATGACCTGAGTGGCGAGCGAGCGGTCGAGATCGATGCGATCCGCCAGCAACGGTCGGTGGCCGACCTCCTGGACGCCCAGGCCGGGGCGGCCGATTCCGATGCATTCACCTCGTCCGGAACGGCCGCAGCCGGTCAGGATCCGCGCGAGGTAGTGATCGGACTGTCCCCGGCTGCCGGTCGGGCGATCTGGACGACGCTCTCCGGGTTACCGCTGACCGTTGCCCTGCAGGAGATCCTGGCCGGTCTGGAGGAGGAAGGCTGCCTCGGCCGGGTGGTGCGGATCAACGACACCATCGATGTGGGCAGAATCGGGCTGATTGCGGCCCGGCTGTCCGGCTCGGGGATCGGAATAGGCTTGCAGGGTAAGGGTACCGCGCTGATCCATCGACGCGACCTGCCGCCCCTGGCGAACCTGGAGCTGTATAGCGTGGCACCCAACATCACCCGCGAGCTGTACCGGCTGCTCGGGATCAACGCGGCTCGGCATGCCTTGGGCGCCACCCCGGATCCGGCACGCAACCCCTATTCCGACGAGGCAATCGAGGCTCGCTACCACACCAAGGTGGTGTCCTTCGTGGCGATCGAACGTCGCTGTGAGCAGCCAGGCAGGGCGCCCGAACAGCTCGAGCTGAGAGGCGTTTCATGACGCGCACCGCCTTCTCCGGTCTGAGCTCCGATGCGATCACCATCGACGCGGCCCGCTCCGGTGATCTGGGTCCGGACGACGTCCGGATCAGCGCCGACACGCTGGCCGAGCAGGCCACGGTCGCCGAGTGCCACGAGAATCCGCAACTGGCCGAGAACTTCCGCCGCGCCGCGGAGCTGGTCGGCTTCACCGACGAGGAACTGATGCGGCTGTACGAGACGCTGCGGCCGCGCCGCGCCACGGCCGAGGAGTTGCGCAGCCTGGCCGCGTCGCTGACCGAGCGGGGTGCCGTGCGCAACGCCGCCCTGGTCCGCGAAGCCGCCGCGGTCTACGCCCGGCGGGGCCTGTTGCGGTGACCGCTGGCCTCGGCACCCAAGCCGGCGGCGGCGGCAATATCGTTGCCGGCATCGATATCGGCAATTCGACCACCGAGGTCGTCGTGGCCCGGGCCGATGGCAGTGCCGTCACGCCGCTGGCCTGGGACCGATCGGTCACCCGGGGACGAAAGGGTTCCCCGGATTCGCTGGACGGCGCCGCCGCACTGGTCCGCCGGGTGACAGCCCGAGCCGGCGTCGAACTCGGCGGGGTAGCCGTGGCGCAGCTGCGTCCGGTGCGCACCGAAGTCGCCTCGGTGCCGCGCAGCCGGATCGACACCGGTCGGCTTCAGTGGATCGCCGACGTCGCAAGCACGCCCGGCGGATCCGGGGTGGCCGTCGGGCGGCCGGTACCGATCGAGGAGGCCGAGCGGCACGGGCAGGACCCGGTCGTGGTGCTGGTCGCGGGCCGCGACTACGCCTGGACCGCGGCCCGACTCCGTGGGCTCATCGAAACCGGTTCAGCCCTCGTCGGGGTGCTGCTGGACACCGACGAGGCAGTGCTGGTCAGCAACCGGTTGCCCGTCGGCCTTCCGATCATCGACAACCTCGAGCTCGGCCGGCTGGCCGGCAGCGATATGGTCGCGATCGAGGTGGCCCAAGAGGGAAAGGCCGTACAACACCTGAATGATCCGCTCTTCCTGATCAGCCGGCTGGGGCTGGCCGAGTCCGAAACCGGTGACGCGGCCCGGGTAGCCGCGATGGTCGAGGGACGGTCCCGGGCGGTCATCGCCTCCGGTCCCGGCCGGTGGTATTCGGAACAGTCCCGCTCTCGCACGGTAGCGGACATCCGGCAGATCGAGTTCGGGACCGGCGAGCTGCTGGCACTCGTCGACGCCATCGGACGGATCCGGACGGGTGTTCCCGGCGGCATCCGGGCGATCCACCGTGGCGACGGCGTACAGGGGGTCGACGATCTGTTCGTGCTCGACCTGGAGGAGCTGATACGCCAGGTGTCGGCGATCATCGGCGATGAACCTCATCCGTACGCAATCGCTTTATTGGATAAGGCAATCTCAACTGAGGATCCCGCGTCTGAGCTCTCGGCCCGCCTCGGCGTCGGAGTCCGCACCGCCGGCTCGGAGGCACTCGCATCGTGGCGCGGCGCGGCGACCACCCCAGGCGCCGCTGGCAACGGCCTGGTCATAGATATCGGCGGTGGCACGATCGACGCGATCGGTCCTGACACTGACGGTCAGCTGCGGTTCGCGGTCACCGGTGCCGGCGCCGGTGAGCTGCTGACCACCGCCGTCGCGAGCACTCTGGGGATCGTCCGCGGCGCGGCTGAATGGGTGAAGCGCGGTCCGAGCTCGCGGGTGGATCGTCCCCAGGTCCTGCTCGGCGAGGACGGCCGCCGGACGTTCCTCGACACGCCCGCGGCGGCCGGGCTGATCGGCCAACTGGTGGTGAGCGGACCCGCTGGCCTGCTGCCGTTCTCCGCCGTACTCAGCCCGTCCGAATGGCGGCTGATACGCCAGAACATCAAGCGCGACGTCCTCGGCGCCAACCTGGCGCGATGCCTGGCGTCGCTGCGATGCCAGCCCCGGTCGGTGGTCGTGGTGGGTGGCCCGGCCGGCGATGACGAGCTGCTGCCATCGATCTCCGCCGCCTTCGAGGCCGGCACTCCCGTTGGGCGTGGCAATGTTGCCGGGGTGCTCGGTCACCGCTACAGCGTCGCGTACGGGCTTGCGCTGAGCGCGGCCGGGCAGGAGTGATACTTGGCGGGGCCTCCACCCTTTTCGGGCCGCTCCGATGCGAGCGTGGGCCGTTCGGTAATCTCCGCCCCATGCTGCTGAGCGATCGCGACATCCGCGCCGAGGTAACCGCTGACCGCCTGCGGCTCGAGCCCTGGGAGCCGGACCTGGTTCAGCCGTCCTCGATCGATGTACGGCTGGACCGCTACTTCCGGGTCTTCAACAACTCGCAGTACACCCACATCGACCCGGCCCAGCAGCAGGACGAACTGACCTCGCTGGTCGAGCCGGACGGCGACGGCCCCTTCGTGCTGCACCCGGGCGAATTCGTGCTCGGTTCCACCCTCGAGGTGGTCACGTTGCCCGACGATCTGGCCGGACGGCTGGAGGGCAAGTCGTCGCTCGGACGCCTCGGACTGCTCACCCACTCGACGGCCGGCTTCATCGATCCGGGATTCTCAGGCCACATCACCCTCGAGTTGTCCAACGTGGCGAACCTGCCCATCATGCTCTGGCCAGGGATGAAGATCGGGCAGCTGTGCCTGTTCCGGCTGTCGTCCGCCGCTGAGCATCCATACGGCAGCGCCGTGTACGGGTCGCGCTACCAGGGACAGCGCGGGCCGACACCGTCCCGGTCGTACCAGAACTTCAAGCGCTGGCCGACGCAACCCGACCCGATCGTGTAACACCGACCCCCTCCAGCGATGTCGGTGTTACACGATCGGGTAGTTAACGGGCGCCGATGCTGATGTGTGAACGCCACACGTCGGCCAGAACCAGGTCGCCGCGCAGTGACACCTCGTC